>NZ_JBVIKC010000036.1:0-85192 GCF_055581065.1 Streptomyces sp. NPDC031479 | reverse complement strand
CCCCCCCCCCCCCCCCCCCCCCCCCCCCCCCCCCCCCCCCCCCCCCCCCCCCCCCCCCCCCCCCCCCCCCCCCCCCCCCCCCCCCCCCCCCCGGGGCGCCCGCGCGTCAGGACACGGGCTCGGGGACGGGCTCCGGCGCCGGTTCCCCGGCCCCTTCGTGGTTGCCGTACCAGGCCACCGCCACGGCGCCCGTGACCGCCAGGACGAAGCCCAGTACGGCCAGCCAGGCCAGTCCCGGCCGGGAGGCGTCGCCGAGCCAGAGCACGCCGATGGCTCCCGGGAGCACCGTCTCGCCGACGACCAGCGCCGCCGTCGCACCGTTGACGGAGCCGATCTGGAGGGCGACGGTGTGCAGGTACATGCCACCCGCGCCGGCCAGCACGATGGCGTAGAGGGCCGGGTCGGCGAGCATCGTCCCCAGGGCGAAGGGCTCGACGCCGTCCAGGATCCGCACCCCGACGCCCAGCGCGCCGAAGGCCAGCCCCGAGAGCAGACCCGCCAGGATCGCCGCCCGGGCGCCGAGGAAGCGCACGGCCACCGTGCCGCCGACGATGATCAGCGCGGTCACCGCGAGCAGCCACCAGTGCGTGGCCATCGGGGCGTGGTGGCCGCCCTCGTGACCGGCGGCCGTGGCGAGCAGCACCAGCGCCGCGCACACCACTCCGATGGAGGCCCACTCCTTGCGGGTCAGCCGGATGCCCAGCATCTTGACGCTCAGCACGGCGGTGATGACCAGGTTCGCGCTGATGACCGTCTGGGACAGGAACAGCGGCAGCATCCGGGCGGCCAGCGCACCCAGTCCGAACCCGACGAAGTCGAGGATCGTGCCGACGATGAACTCCCAGGTCATCGCCGCCTTGGCGGTCGAGGTGAGGTTCGGTCCGCCGTGCGCCGTGACCCCGGCGGCGGCCGGCGAGGTCCGGGCGGCCCGGCGCGAGCCCACGGCTTGCAGGACGGATCCCGTGCCGTAGCAGATGGACGCCGCGACAGCGGTCAGCAGGCCTATGAGCACAGAGGGCTCCGTTCACGTCTGGCAGGTTTTGCGGTACCTAGACCAGACGTGTGAACGGCCCCGGAAGTTGCCTGCGGAGCGGGTGAGAAGTCAGCGCATCGAGGCGAGGGCGTCCGGGACCTCGTCCACGGAGTCCACCAGCGCGATCCGGGACTCCATCGCGCGGCCGCGCGCCAGCGCCTGGAGCAGCGGCCACACCGGCAGGTGCCCGGTCCAGTGGGCGCGGCCGACCAGGACCATAGGGGCCGGTACGGACCCCGACGCGTAGTAGTTGGGCGTCGCGTTGTCGAAGACCTCCTGCACGGTGCCCGCCGCGCCGGGCAGGAACACCACGCCCGCCGTCGACCGGGCGAGCAGCCCGTCCTCGCGGGTGGCGTTCGCGAAGTACTTGGCGATGTGGCCCGCGAAGGGGTTCGGCGGCTCGTGACCGTAGAACCACGTCGGGATGCCGACGGAGTCGCCGCCCTCGGGCCACCGCTCCCGTACGGCGAAGGCGGCGCGCGCCCAGTCGGAGACCGACGGGGCGAAGGAGGGCGCCTTGGCGAGCATGTCGAGCGCCTCGGTGAGGGCTCCGTCGGGGGCCGGCGCCAGGTAGGCGCCGAGGTTGGCGGCCTCCATGGCACCCGGCCCGCCGCCGGTGGCCACGGTCATGCCCGACCGGGCGAGCTCCCGGCCGAGTTCGGCGGCGCCCCGGTAGTCGCGGCCGCCGCGGTCCACGGCGTGGCCACCCATCACGCCGACCACGCGGGCACCCGCGAGGTGCTCGTCGAGGGCGTCGGAGACCGCGTCGTCGTGGACGGAGCGGAGCATCGAGGAGAAGACGTCCCCGTCGGCCTTGGTCTCCTGGAACCAGGCGTAGGCCTGGGCGTCCGGGGTGGACCCGTAACCGTCGGCGAGGCCGGCGAAGAGCTCGTCGGCCGTGTACAGCCGCCCCCGGTACGGGTCGAAGGGCAGGTCCGGCACCGGGGGGAAGACGAGCGCGCCGTCCGCGCGGACCTTCGCCGAGGCGTCGGGCTCCATCGCGCAGCCCAGGAACACGGCGTCGGAGGTGTCGGCGGACAGCAGCGCGAACGTCCGCTCCAGAAGGCTGACCGACTGGACGCGGTAGCCGCTCAGTGAGCCCCGGGCCGCGACCCGGTCGAATTCCGCGAGCGTCTCGATCTCGATGTCTGCGTTGACCATTCGGCCCACACTAGGCGCTGGTCCGCTCAGCGGGTCAAGGCGAGCGACGTCAGCTGCGCCACACCCCAGCTGAGCGGGAGGCACACGACGAGGAGTGCGGCGGCCCGCACGGTCACGGCCGTACGCAGGACCGTTCCCGGTGTTCCGAGGTCCAGGAGGGCCGCCCGGGCGGCGGAGCGGGAGTGGCGGGATTCGGCGGCCGATGTGAGAAGGGTCGCGCCCGCGCACAGGGCCACGAGGGCGGCGGCCGGACCGGTCAGCGGTCCGAGCGGGGTGAGGGAGCCGCCCCGGTCGCCCAGGGCCATCGAGGTGAGGGCGGCGGCGCCGACGGCGCACAGCACCCCGAGGGGCCGGCCGAGACGGGGGGCCTCTTCCTGGAGGGCCCGCCCGGCGAGCAGCCGCAGCGCGCCGGGGCGGACGGCCTGGACGAGGGTGCCGCAGGCGTAGGCCAGACCGGGCCCGGCGAGGGCCAGCCCGACCGCGATCAGGACCCAGCCGGCCGGAACGGCCGCGCCGCGAGGGCCGGCGTAGGTCTCGACGGCGAGCCCGCTGGCGGCCAGCGCCACGCCCCAGGGCACTCCCGACCGGGGACTGAGCCCGGCCGCCGGGGGGCGGGGGCGCAGGGCGACGACGGTGGCGGCGGAGGCCGTGAGGGGGATCAGGGACAGCAGGGTGAGGGCCCCGGCCACCGGCAGCGGCTGGTCGGCGTGGAGCAGCCCGGCCCCCGCGCCGTCGAAGGGCAGGCCCGTCAGTTCGCCCCGCAGGTGCAGGAAGACGGCCAGGGCCAGGGCGCTGCCGAGGGCGCAGGCGACGGCGGTGGAGACCGCGCCGACCAGGGAGAGCCGTACGGGTCCCAGGCCGACGGCGTCGAGGCCCTCGCGGGGCCGGGTCGCCGGGTCGGTCCGGGCCACCGCCACCGCGAACTGCACGGTGGCGGCGAGCGGCACGAGGGCCCACAGCAGCCGGGGCAGCGATCCGGCGGGCCGGGCCATCGCCTCAGCGAGGACGTACAGCAGCAGGAACCCGGTACCGGCCGAGGCGGCGGCGACGAGCATCCGGCGCAGCTGGACCGCGGGGCGGGAGCCGCGGGCTAGGCGGAGAGCGAGCACGCGGCCTGGTCCTCCGTGGTCCGGGGGGAGTCGGCCGCCGTGGCGGCCCCGGCCGGGCGGCCGTCGAGCAGGTCCAGCCGGTGGTCCGCCTGGGCGGCGGTCTCCTCGTCGTGGGTGGCCAGCACCACGGTGATCCCGTGGGAGCGGGCGGCGGTGGTGAGCGTCCGCAGCAGCAGGGCGCGCTCGGCACGGTGCAGCGGGGCGGTCGGCTCGTCGGCGAAGAGCACGGCGGGCTCGCCGACCAGGGCCCGGGCGAGGGCGACCCGCTGGCATTCGGCGCGGGTCAGGGCGCCGGGGCGCTTGCGGGCGAACCCGCCGATGTCGAGGCGGTCCAGCCAGGCGCAGGCGGCGTTCTTGGCGGCGCGGTGCGTGGCGCCGGTGAGCAACAGGGGCAGGGCTGTGTTCTCCCACACCTTGAGCTCCGGCAGCAGCTGGGGCTCGGGTCCGATCCAGGCGAACCGGTCGCGGCGCAGCCGCTCGCGGGCGACGGGTCCCAGGGTGTGGACGGGGACGCCGTCGAACCAGACCTCGCCCTGTTCGGGCACCAGCCGGCCGGTCAGGCAGCGCAGCAGCGTGGTCTTCCCGCTGCCGCGCGGGCCGGTCACGGCCAGGATCTCGCCCTGGCGCACTCCGGCGGTGACCCCGATGAGTCCGGGGGAGCCGCCGTGGGAGTAGTGAAGGGACCGTGCCCAGAGCACGTCATTGTCCGGTGGGGCATTGTCCGATGGAGCCACCATGGCGTACACACCTCCGTCCGGGGGAACGAAGCGGAGCCCCTTCGGTCACTGGCGCCGCACTGAGATGTAAAGAGATGAACGTCTTGGATGGTGACAGCACACGGCCCGGACCCCCGCGTTCTCACTCGAACGGAGGATCCGGGCCGTGTGATCGGACTATCGCTACGTCCGGCCGCTGCCGTGCCGGACGGTTCGGCGCCCGGCCGGGGCCGGGGGCGCCGGGGTTACAGCTTGGTCCAGGCCTCGGTGAGCACCGAGCGCAGGATGCCTTCGATCTCGTCGAAGGTGCCCTGGTCCGCGATCAGCGGCGGGGCCAGCTGGATGACCGGGTCCCCACGGTCGTCGGCGCGGCAGTACAGGCCGTTGTCGAAGAGCGCCTTGGAGAGGAAGCCGTAGAGCACGCGCTCGGTCTCCTCGTCCGTGAAGGACTCCTTGGTGACCTTGTCCTTGACGAGCTCGATGCCGTAGAAGAAGCCGTTGCCGCGGACGTCGCCGACGATCGGGAGGTCGTGCAGCTTCTTCAGGGTGTTGAAGAAGTTGCCCTCCTGGTCCAGCACGTGCTGGTTCAGGCCTTCCTTGTCGAAGATGTCGAGGTTGGCCAGGGCCACGGCGGAGGACACCGGGTGGCCGCCGAAGGTGTAGCCGTGCAGGAAGGTGTTGTCGCCCTTGTAGAAGGGCTCCGCGAGGCGGTCCGAGATGATGCAGGCACCGATCGGGGAGTAGCCCGAGGTCATGCCCTTGGCGCAGGTGATCATGTCCGGCACGTAGTTGAACTTGTCACAGGCGAACATCGTGCCGAGACGGCCGAAGGCGCAGATCGTCTCGTCGGAGACGAGGAGCACGTCGTACTCGTCGCAGATCTCGCGGACGCGCTGGAAGTACCCGGGCGGCGGCGGGAAGCAGCCACCGGCGTTCTGCACCGGCTCCAGGAAGACGGCGGCGACGGTGTCGGCGCCCTCGAACAGGATCTCCTGCTCGATCTGGTCGGCGCACCAGCGGCCGTAGGCCTCCGGGTCGTCGCCGAAGATCGGGGCGCGGTAGATGTTGGTGTTCGGCACCTTGTGCGCGCCGGGGACCAGCGGCTCGAAGGGGGCCTTGAGGGCCGGCAGGCCGGTGATGGACAGGGCGCCCTGCGGGGTGCCGTGGTAGGCGACCGCGCGGGAGATGACCTTGTACTTGGTGTGCTTGCCCTGCAGCTTGAAGTACTGCTTGGCGAGCTTCCAGGCGGTCTCGACGGCTTCGCCGCCACCGGTGGTGAAGAAGACCTTGTTCAGGTCGCCCGGGGCGTAGTGGGCGAGGCGCTCGGCCAGCTCGACGGCCTTGGGGTGCGCGTACGACCAGATGGGGAAGAACGCGAGTTCCTGCGCCTGCTTGTAGGCGACCTCGGCCAGTTCCTTGCGGCCGTGACCGGCGTTGACCACGAACAGGCCCGCGAGGCCGTCCAGGTAGCGCTTGCCCTTGTCGTCCCAGATGTAGGTGCCCTCGCCCCGGACGATGGTGGGGACGGGGGAGTTCTCGTAGGACGACATGCGGGTGAAGTGCATCCACAGGTGGTCGTACGCGGTCTTGGAGAGGTCCTGGCTCACGGTTATCTGGTTCCCCACATGTAGGTCTGCTTCTTGAGCTTCAGGTAAACGAAGCTCTCGGTTGATCGCACGCCGGGGAGCGTGCGGATCTTCTTGTTGATCGTCTCCAGCAGGTGGTCGTCGTCCTCGCAGACGATTTCCACCATGAGGTCGAACGACCCCGCGGTCATCACGACGTATTCGCACTCGGCCATCGCGGTCAGCGCGTCGGCCACCGGGTCGAGGTCGCCCTCGACGTTGATGCCGACCATGGCCTGGCGTCTCAGCCCCACGGTGAGCGGGTCGGTGACGGCGACGATCTGCATGACGCCCTGGTCCAGCAGCTTCTGGACGCGCTGGCGGACGGCGGCTTCGGAGAGGCCGACGGCCTTGCCGATCGACGCGTAGGGACGGCGACCGTCCTCTTGGAGTTGCTCGATGATCGCCAGGGACACAGCATCGACCGAAGGGGACGGTTGTCTGTTCCTGGAATCTGCGCTTCGACTGACCACGACCTCACTGTGCACGAGGAGTCGTCCGTTCCGCAACCCGTAATCGATGAAATCCGTTGCGGGAGGTCTCCGATTGCACGGATTTCGTAGTTGGTGGTGTCTGGCTCTGTCGAAAGCGTCGCCGGAGGGGCTAGTCTTTGGGGGTCGTCTCAATCATTGGACATGTGATCAGGAGAGTGGCTGTAGTGACCACCGAACTGCGTCGTCTGCGCAACTACATCGGCGGGGAGTTCAAGGACGCCGCCGACGGGCGGACCACCGAGGTGGTCAACCCCGCCACCGGAGAGGTGTACGCGACCGCCCCGCTGTCCGGCCAGGCCGACGTGGACGCCGCCATGGCCGCCGCCGCGGCCGCCTTCCCGGGCTGGCGCGACACCACGCCCTCCGAGCGGCAGAAGGCCCTGCTCAAGATCGCGGACGCCTTCGAGGCGCGCGCGGACGAGCTCGTCGCCGCCGAGTCGGAGAACACCGGCAAGCCGCTGGGCCTGACGGCCAGCGAGGAGCTGCCGCCGATGGTGGACCAGATCCGCTTCTTCGCCGGCGCCGCGCGCCTGCTGGAGGGCCGTTCGGCCGGCGAGTACATGGACGGGATGACCTCGATCATCCGCCGTGAGCCGGTCGGCGTGTGCGCCCAGGTCGCGCCGTGGAACTACCCGATGATGATGGCCGTGTGGAAGTTCGCCCCGGCGATCGCCGCGGGCAACACCGTGGTCCTGAAGCCCTCGGACACCACCCCGGCCTCCACCGTCCTGATGGCGGAGATCATCGACTCCGTACTGCCCAAGGGCGTCTTCAACGTCGTCTGCGGCGACCGCGAGACCGGCAAGGCCATGGTCGAGCACTCCACCCCGGCGATGGCCTCCATCACCGGTTCCGTGCGCGCGGGCATGCAGGTCGCCGAGAGCGCCTCCAAGGACGTCAAGCGCGTCCACCTGGAGCTCGGCGGCAAGGCCCCGGTCGTGGTCTTCGAGGACGCCGACCTGGCCAAGGCCGTCGAGGACATCGCCGTCGCCGGCTACTTCAACGCCGGTCAGGACTGCACCGCCGCCACCCGCGTACTCGTCCACGAGTCGATCCACGACGAGTTCGTTGCCGCGCTCGCCAAGGCCGCCGCGGAGACCAGGACCGGACAGCCGGACGACGAGGACGTGCTGTACGGCCCGCTGAACAACCCCAACCAGCTCCAGCAGGTCGCGGGCTTCATCGAGCGCCTCCCCGCCCACGCCAAGGTCGAGGCGGGCGGCCACCGGGTCGGCGACAAGGGCTTCTTCTACGCCCCGACCGTCGTCTCGGGCCTCAAGCAGGACGACGAGATCATCCAGAACGAGGTCTTCGGCCCCGTCATCACCGTCCAGTCCTTCACGGACGAGACGCAGGCCCTGGAGTACGCGAACGGAGTCGAGTTCGCCCTCGCCTCATCCGTGTGGACCAAGGACCACGGCCGCGCGATGCGCATGTCCAAGAACCTCGACTTCGGCTGTGTGTGGATCAACACCCACATCCCGCTCGTCGCCGAGATGCCCCACGGCGGCTTCAAGAAGTCCGGCTACGGCAAGGACCTCTCCGCCTACGGCTTCGAGGACTACACCCGCATCAAGCACGTGATGACCTCGCTCGACGGCTGATCCGCCGCGACCGTCGCGGTGACGTGCGCGCACTGATCACCGCAGGCCACTGAAGGGGCGGGCAGTAGACACCTTGTCTATTGCCCGCCCCTTCGCGTTCACCGAGGCTGGGGCCATGCCTGAACTCGCCTTCTCCCGCCGCGCGGCGCTGCGCGGCCTCGGTGCCGCGGGCCTGCTGGCCGCCCTCACCGGATGCGGTGTGCCCGCCGCCTACGTCCCCGAAGACCGGCGGCAGGCCCAGGACCTCTCGGACCGGGACCAGAGCGTCGCCTTCTCCAACTGGCCGCTCTACATCGACACCGACGACCAGGACGAGGAGAGCCGCCCGACGCTGGAGGCCTTCACGAAGAAGACCGGCATCGAGGTCCGGTACACCGAGGAGATCAACGACAACGACGAGTTCTTCGGCAAGGTCAGCCCGGCCCTGATGAACCACCAGTCGACCGGTCACGACCTCGTGGTCGTCAGCGACTGGATGGCCGCCCGCTTCGTCCACCTGGGCTGGGCCCAGAAGATGGACCGCTCCGCCCAGGGCAACGTGGCCAGGTACCTCGACCCCCAACTGCGTTCCCCCGCCTTCGACGAGGGCCGGCTGCACACCGTCCCCTGGCAGTCGGGGATCACCGGCATCGCCTACAACCGCAAGGCCCTGGGCCGGGAGATCAAGTCTGTCAGGGACCTCTGGCAGCCGGACCTGGCCGGCAAGGTGACGCTCTTCTCCGGTCTCGACGAGTCCTTCGCCCTGCTCATGCAGGGCAACGGCGCCGACGTCACCCGGTGGACCGAAACCGACTTCCACCGGATGTGCGACCAGGTCGAGAGCATGGTGAAGAAGAGGCACATCCGCCGCTTCACCGGCAACGACTACACCTCCGACCTCAGCAAGGGCGACGTCCTGGCCTGCCAGGCCTACTCCGGCGACGTCATCCAGCTCCAGGCCGACAACCCCGACATCGAGTTCGTGGTCCCCGAGGAGGGCGCCGAGCTCTGGGCGGAGAGCCTGCTCGTCCCCAACCTCGCCCGCCACAAGACCAACGCCGAGGCCCTCGTCGACTACTACTACGACCCCGCGGTGGCCGCGGAACTCGCGGCCGCGGTCAACTACGTCTGCCCGGTGCCCGCAGCCCGCGAGGTGCTGGCCGCCTCTCCGGACAAGGAGACCGCCAAGCTCGCCGAGAACCCGCTGATCTTCCCCGACGAAGGGATGCGCAAGCGCCTCGTCGTCGCCCGGGACATCTCCTCGGCCGAACGCTCGTCCTTCGCCAAGCGCTGGAACTCCATCGTCGGACTCTGACCGGGTCCGCCGCGCCCCTACTTGGCGAAGGCCGCACCCACGATGCCCATGGCCACCTTGTTCATTTCCCGGCCCTTGGCATCGGTGGAGTTCACCGAGTACACGAGGGTGCGGGAGAGGTCGCGGCTGCCGCCGATCACCGTGTTGTAGCCGAAGCGGCCACCGGTCTTGCCGTAGACCACGGCGCCGCCCGGCAGCTTGAACTCCTTCAGGCCGGCCGTCTGCACCGCGTGCCCGCCGGTCTCGGCGTCCTGCACGTCGGGGACGGTGAACATCTCCTCCAGCTGGGGCCGCGGGACCACCTTGCCGCCGAAGAGCGCCACCGTGAAACGTTCCAGGTCCGCCGTGGTCGATATGAGGTCCCCGGCAGCCCAGTTGGAGGAGGAGTTCCACTCCGTCACGTCCACCAGGGAGCTGCCCCCGCCCGGCCGCGGCACCGCCTGGTAGCCGTGGTTGTGGGGGCCCGGTATCCGGGTCTGGGTGCGGCCCGGGAACGAGGTGTCACGCAGACCCAGCGGCTTGAATATCCGCTGGGTCACCGCCTTCTCGTACGTCGTCCCCGTCACTTTCTCGATCAGCACGCCGAGCACCGTGTAGTGGATGTTGCTGTAGTGCTGCTTTTCGCCGGGCCGGGACTCGGGGCCCTTGGCCGCCGCGTTGGCGATCAGTGCCCGCGGGTCCACCACGTCGAAGCGGTGGGCGTACTCGTCCGCGAACTCGTCCCCCGGGCCGTCCGCCGACCTCAGGCCGCTCGTGTAGTTCAGCAACTGGCGCACGGAGACGGGCTCGAAACCGCCGGGGCCGCCGGGCAGCAGCCCCGGCAGGTACTCCTGCACCGGCCGGTCCAGATCCAGCCTGTGCTCGGCGGCCAGCTGCAGCACCACGGCCGCGGTGAAGGCCTTCGTCACCGAACCCGCCCGGAACCGGCCGTCCTCGATCGCCCCGCGCCCGCTGCGGACGTCCGCCACCCCGGAACTGCCCTTCCAGGAACCACTCGTACCGCCCACCCGCACCAGCGCGGCCGTCGCCTCCGGGTGGTCGGCGCCCAGACCCGCGATGGCCCGCTCCAGCGCCGCCGCGTCGGGCGGGGCCGAGAACAGGGGCGCCTTCACCCCGGCCGCCCGGACCGGGGCCGCCGAGGCAGCCGCGGCGGGCGCCGGCGTCCGGGCGGTGCCGGCGGCGTGCGCCGCGACCGCCGGGCCGGACGCGATGCCCAGCACCAAAGTGGCCGCGATCAGCGTGCGCGTACGTGCCTTCATGATGGTGATCCCCCTGTGTGCGATCCGTGGGGCCGACTGCCCCGATGTCCTCAATGGTGCTGTTCACAGGGGTGGTTGCGGATCACCGGTGAGAGGGGTCTTCCGCGGTACGACAACTCACCGGCGCGGGGGAGACGACACGCCGTTCCTCACTCTCCAGAGGGAGAACCGGCCGCGATCAGGCCCGTCTCGTACGCGCAGATCACCGCCTGGATCCGGTCCCGCAGACCCAGCTTCCCCAGCAGGTTGCCCACGTGCGACTTCACCGTGTGCTCGCTCACCGTCAGCGCCGCCGCGATCTCCGCGTTCGACAGCCCCCGCCCCAGGTGCAGCAGCGTCTCCCGCTCCCGGGCCGTCAGCACCTCCAGCCGGTCCTCCGACAGGGCCCGCGCACCCGCCGGCCGGGCCGTCGCCGCCGTGTACTCCTCGATCAGCCGCCGCGCCACCGAAGGCGCCAGCAGGGACTCGCCCGCCGCCACGACCCGTACCGCGTGCACCAGATCGTCCCGCCGCACGTCCTTCAGCAGGAACCCGCTCGCCCCCGCGTGCAGCGCCTCGTACACGTACTCGTCCGAGTCGAAGGTGGTCAGCATCACCGACCGGCAGGCGCCGCCCGCCGAGATCCTCCGGCAGGCCTCGATCCCGTCCAGCACCGGCATCCGGATGTCCAGCAGCGCGACGTCCGGCGCGAGCCGGGCGACCGCCTCCACCGCCGCCGCACCGTCCCCCACCTCCGCCACGACCTCGATGTCCTCCTGGACGTCCAGGATCATCGCGAAACCGCTGCGCACCAGTTCCTGGTCGTCGGCCACCACCACACGGATCGTCATTTCCCCACCTCCAGCGGCGAGGTTACAAGGACCACCCGCACCGAGAACCCCCCGTCGGGCCCCGGACCGCACCGGGCCGTCCCGCCGTGTGCCGCCGCCCGCTCCCGGATCCCGATCAGCCCGTGCCCGCCGTTCGCGGAGCCCGCCGAGGAGGCCGCCGAGGAGCCGTCCGAGGAGGCGTTCGCGAAGCCGCCCGCCGCGCCGTTCCGCGCACCGCCGCGCGCGCCGTCCGGTCCGCGGCCGTCGTCGGTGACCGTCACCGTCAGGTCCCCCACCCCGTACTCCAGGCGTACGTCCACCGTCGAGGCCCCGGCGTGCCTGACCACATTGGTCAGCGCCTCCTGCACCACCCGGTGCACCGTCGCCTCCAGCGCGGCCGGCAGCGCGCGCACCTCGCCCGTCCGCTCGTAGGAGACCTTCGGCCCGCTCGCCCGGACCCGGTCCAGCAGGGCCGGCAGCCCCGCGATCCCGGGCTGCGGCGCACGCGGAGCCGCCTCGTCCGTCCGCAGGACCCCCAGCATCGTCCGCAGCTGCGCCATTGCGTCGCGGCCCGTCTCGGCGATCGCCTCGAAGGCCGCCTCGGCCCGTTCCGGGGCCCGGCGCACCGCCACCGGACCCGCCTCCGCCTGCACGATCATGATGCTGACCGCGTGCGAGAGGATGTCGTGCATCTCCCGCGCGATACGGGCCCGTTCGCGCGCCGCCGCCTGTTCCGCCTCGATCCGGTTCGCCCGCTCCAGCTGCTCCGCCCGCTCCAGGGCCGCCTCGGTGTACGCCTGCCGGGTCGCCTGCAGCCGCCCCAGCGCGAACGCCGCCCCGAACACGAACAGCGCGAACAACAGCTCCCGTGCCGTCTGCGTGTTGAGCGCGACCGAACCGAGGATCACCACCACCACGACCGCGCCCATGACCAGCCGCACCCGCTCCGGGCAGTGCAGCGCGATCGTGTAGAGGGCGATCAGCCCGGCGTACGGCAGCGGCTGGCCGGGCCCGTCCAGGGCCAGCCGGTACACCGTCCCCGCCGCGACCACCCCGAACAGCGCCAGGACCGGGGCCCGGCGCCGCCACACCAGCGGCAGGTTGCCGAGCGTGGTCAGCAGGTACGCCGCCCAGGTCGCGGGCGACTCCCGCGGGTCGCGGGGCACCACGAACGGAATGGTCGTCGCCACCTGCACCAGCAGCGTCAGCCCCAGGTCCCGCCGACGCGGATCCGCCGTCCGGATCCGCTCCCCCCAGGCCCGGATCACCGGCCGGACTCGGCCCGGACCGCGGTCAGCGCGTCCACCCTGTTCGTGGTGACGGAGTCCACGCCCGCCGCGGCCAGGGCGCGCATCGACCGCTTGGTGTCCGCCGTCCAGGCCGACACCAGCAGCCCGTCCCGGTGCAGGGCGTCCGTGAGCTCCCGGTCGACCAGTCCGAAGCGGTAGTTGAGCCAGCGGGGGGCGACCGCGTCGATCAGCACCCGGCGCGGCGGCGAGAGGGTGGTCCAGGTCAGGGCGATCTCCGCGCCCGGGTCGGCGGCGCGGACCGCGAGCATGGTGTCCGGCCCGGCGCAGTAGTACGTGCGCTCGCGCGCCCCGCACTCGCGCACCAGGCCCACGACGGTCCGTACGGTCTCGGCCGTGGCGCCCGGCAGGTCCAGCATCAGCCGGCCGGCCCCGGCCGCCATCAGGGCCTCGCGCAGGGTGGGGATCCCGCCCTGCGCGAGCTCCTCCAGCTGTGCGGCGGTGACGTCGTCCAGCCGCACGTCGTGGCCCCACAGCCGCTGGAGGGTCTCGTCGTGGAGCAGGACCGGCACGCCGTCGCGGGTCAGCCGCACGTCGACCTCCACCGCGTCCGCCCCGCGCGCGAAGGCGGAGCGGACGGAGGCGAGGGTGTTCTCGCGGACTCGGTAGGGATCGCCGCGGTGACCGACGGCAGTCAGGGTGTTCATGTCCCCATTCTCAGGGGACGCCGGGTCCGACGGGACGTCAGCGGGCGAGCCAGTCAGCGGTGTACGCGTCGATCTCCGCGCTGAGCTTCTCCTTGCCGGCCTCGTCCAGGAAGGAGGCCTCGACGGCGTTCTTCGCGAGCCGCGCCAGTCCGCGCTCGTCGAGGCCGAGGAGGCGGGCGGCGACCGCGTACTCGTTGTTGAGGTCGGTGCCGAACATCGGCGGGTCGTCGCTGTTGATGGTGACGAGCACGCCCGCGGCGACCATCTCCTTGACGGGGTGCTGGTCGAGGTCCGCGACGGCGCGCGTGGCGATGTTGGAGGTCGGGCAGACCTCCAGCGCGATGCGGTGCTCGGCCAGGTACGCCAGCAGCTCCGGGTCCTTGGCGGCGCTCGTGCCGTGGCCGATGCGCTCGGCGCCCAGCTCGCGGACGGCGTCCCAGACCGTCTCCGGGCCGGTGGTCTCGCCGGCGTGCGGCACGCTGCGCAGGCCGGCGGCACGGGCACGGTCGAAGTACGGCTTGAACTGCGGGCGCGGCACGCCGATCTCGGGGCCGCCCAGGCCGAAGGAGACCAGGCCCTCGGGGCGCAGGTCGACGGCGAGGCGCAGGGTCTCCTCGGCGGCTTCCAGGCCGGCCTCGCCGGGGATGTCGAAGCACCAGCGCAGGATGACGCCCAGTTCGGTCTCGGCGGCCTTGCGGGCGTCCTCGATGGCCTCCATGAAGGCGTGCTCGTCGATGCCGCGGCGCGTCGAGGAGTAGGGGGTGATGGTGAGTTCGGCGTAGCGGATGTTCTGCCGGGCCATGTCGCGGGCGACCTCGAAGGTCAGCGTCCGCACGTCGTCGGGGGTGCGGACCAGGTCGACGACCGAGAGGTAGACCTCGATGAAGTGGGCGAAGTCCGTGAAGGAGAAGTAGTCGGCGAGGGCCTCGGGGTCGGTGGGGACCTTCGAGTCGGGGTGGCGGGAGGCGAGTTCGGCCACGATGCGCGGCGACGCCGAACCGACGTGGTGGACGTGGAGTTCGGCCTTGGGCAGCCCCGCGATGAAGGGGTGCAGATCGGGCATGGGGTGCCTCCGGGAGGACTCTGGTGCGGGCAGGTCGGCTTCATCGTAGGCAGCCCCGGGCCGTGTCGGCGGCAGCGCTTAGCATGGCCGTACGAGAGGGGGGCGCCGTATGACCGACCAGAGCCCTGAGCCGAGGGACCCGTGGGCCCCGCCCGAGAGGTCCGCGGCGGAGCCGGGCAAGCGGGCCGGGGCGGCGCCGGTGACGCCCTCCGTGCCCCCGGTGCCCCCCGGTCCGGCCGCACCCGCCGCCGTTCCACCGGTCCACGAGCAGGACCCGTCCGTACGGGCACCGGAGGCCCAGGGGGCGCCCGCCCCGCCGTCGCCGTACGCGCCGCCCCCGATACCTGCGCCGGCACCCGTGCCTGGGGCCACGGCCGCGTACGGGTACCCGGCCCAGCCGGACCCGGCGGCCTACGCGTACCCCGGCCCGCCGCCCCCCGCCCGGCCGGGGTACCAGGGCTACGCCGGCTACCCCGGTTATGCCGGGTACCCGCCCTACGCCCGGCCCGCCAGCAATGGCTTCGGCGTCGCCGCCCTGGTGCTCGGCATCCTCTCGGTGGTCGGCTGCGTGACCATGGTCGGGTCGATCGCCCTCGGCATCGCGGCCGTCGTCTTCGGCGCGCTGGGCCGGGGCAAGGCGAGCCGCGGCGAATCCACCAACGGCGGGATGGCCCTGGCGGGGATCATCCTCGGCGGGGTCGGCATCGTGCTGGGCATCGGCATGACCCTGCTGGTCTTCTTCGGCCCCACCCTGGAGGAATCCGGCGGTGGCCGGGGCGGCCCGTCGGTCTCCGTGACCGACGACCAGCCCCGCGCACGCGTCTGACGCCCCGGCCCGTACCGCACCCCGGGCGCGGGGCGGGCCACGGGGGTGAGGCCACGGGGGTCAGGGCGTGGCGGCCGACAGCAGGGTGGGGACCATGTAGGGCCCGTCCGCGCCGGTCCGGGGGAGGGGGACCCACGTCAGGCCCACCATCCGGGGGCAGTCGCACTCCAGCTCCGCGTCCACCCCCAGTACCGGCTCCCCGGCCGCCACCTCCACCCGGAAGCAGGTGGTCCAGCCCGAGGGGTACGGGGCCTCGAACGCGCGGCGCACCGACAGGGCCCGCAGCCCCGTCTCCTCGGCCACCTCGCGCCGCACGGCCGCCTCCAGGTCCTCCCCGGGCTCCACCCCGCCGCCCGGCAGGGTCCAGTACTCCGCCCCGTCATGCCGGCCGGACGGCCCCCGTCCCCGCTCGCGCACCATCAGCACGCTGCCGTCCCGCACGATGACCGCCGCCACCCGGCGCCGCTCCGCGGGATTCACCCCGCGTTCCCCTCCCGCAGCCGCTCCCGCGCCTCCATCAGCGCGAAGCCCAGCAGGTTCAGCCCCCGCCAGCGCGCCGGGTCGAGGGCGCGCTCGTCGTCGGCGGCCAGTCCGATGCCCCAGATCCGGTCCACCGGGCTCGCCTCCACCAGCACCCGGTTCCCCGTACCGAGCAGGTACGCCCGCAGCGCCGGATCGGAGCCGAACTTGTGGACGCTGCCCTCCACGACCAGCGCGAACCGCTCCCGCTGCCACACGGTCTCGTCGAAGCCGCGCACCAGCCGTCCGGCCGCCTTCGCCGCCCCCGGACTCCCGGCCCGCAGCGCCGCCCGCTCCGCCTCCGCGTCCCCGAACAACCGCGCCTTGCCGGCCATCATCCAGTGCTCGGCCGTGGCGTACCGGACATCACCCACAGTGAAAGCGGACGGCCACCACTGGCTCAGACAGCTCGGACCGAGCCGTCCGTCGGCCTGCGGCCGGTGCCCCCAGAAGGGCAGGTACTTCAGCCGCTCACCACGGCTGACCTGCCCGATCAACTTGTCGGTCATCTCCATGCACGCGAGTCTTGCAGTCACCACTGACACTTCGTACGGGATTTCGGGCGCGCCTCGACACATGGTCGACCGATTCCGTCGCGTAATCAAAAGGCAACAACGGAATCACTTGGCGGAGGGGAACGCCTCTGTCAGGATCGGCACTCAATTCGAGCTGTAGCTACGGAGAGCGTGAGAGCGTGATGGGTAACCGCTTCCAGGTTAAGGACCGCTTCGCAGACGGCGCGCAGTACATCGACGGCCGGCTCCGCTCCGGTACGTCGGGTCACTCGCACACGGTGGTCGACCCCGCGACCGGCCAGGAGGTCCTCACCTACGAACTGGCGGGCACGGCGGACGTGGACGAGGCCGTCGCCGCCGCCAAGCGGGCCTTCCCCGCCTGGTCGGCCGCGACCCCCGGGGAGCGTTCGGACGCCCTGCACCGGCTGGCCGGCGTACTGGCCGAGCAGGCGGAGGACTTCGCGTACGCCGAGTCCCTGCAGTGCGGCAAGCCGGTCAAGCTGTCCACGGAGTTCGACGTGCCGGGGACCATCGACAACACCGCCTTCTTCGCGGGTGCGGCCCGTCACCTCCAGGGCCAGGCGGCCGGCGAGTACTCCGGGGACCACACCTCCTACGTACGGCGCGAGGCCATCGGGGTCGTCGGCTCCATCGCCCCCTGGAACTATCCGCTCCAGATGGCCGCCTGGAAGATCCTCCCGGCCATCGCCGCGGGCAACACCATCGTCCTCAAGCCCGCCGAGCTCACCCCCCTGACCTCCCTGATGTTCGCCCAGGCGGCCAAGGAGGCGGGCATCCCGGACGGCGTGGTCAACATCGTCACGGGTGCCGGGCGGGACGCGGGCGAGCACCTGGTCGGCCACCCCGACGTGGTCATGACCTCCTTCACCGGCTCCACCGCCGTCGGCAAGCGGGTGGCCGAGATCGCCACCGCCACCGTCAAGCGGCTCCACCTGGAGCTCGGCGGCAAGGCCCCCTTCCTCGTCTTCGACGACGCGGACCTGGAGGCCGCCGCCCACGGCGCCGTCGCCGCCTCGCTCATCAACACCGGCCAGGACTGCACCGCGGCCACCCGCGCCTACGTCCAGCGCCCCCTGCACGACGCCTTCGTCGCCCGGGTCGCCGAGCTGATGGAGACCGTCCGGCTCGGTGACCCCTTCGCGCCCACCACCGATCTCGGCCCGTTGGTCTCGCACGCCCAGCGCGACCGGGTCGCCGCCTTCGTCGAGCGCGCCCGCGCGTACGCCACGGTCGTCACCGGCGGCGAGATCCCGGGCGGCGAGCTGGAGGCGGGCGCCTACTACCGGCCGACGCTGATCTCCGGTGCCGCGCAGGACAGCGAGGTCGTCCAGTCCGAGATCTTCGGCCCGGTCCTGGTCGTCCTGCCCTTCGACACCGACGACGAGGGCCTCGCGCTGGCCAACGACACCCCGTACGGGCTCGCCGCCTCCGCCTGGAGCCGGGACCTCTACCGGGCGAACCGGGCCACACGCGAGCTCAAGGCCGGCTGTGTGTGGGTCAACGACCACATCCCGATCATCAGCGAGATGCCCCACGGCGGCTACAAGGCCAGCGGCTTCGGAAAGGACATGTCAACCTACTCCTTCGAGGAGTACACGCAGGTCAAGCACGTGATGTACGACAACACCGCGGTGGCGGCCAAGGACTGGCACCGCACCATCTTCGGGGACCGATAACAGCCACCGCCCGACCAGCGGCACACCTCCCGAAAGGCCACAGCCAATGGAGCAGCTCGACCCCGACCGCCTCTCCGCGGCGCAGCTCGCCGCGATGCGGCGCAGTCTCACCAGCGGGCGGGGCGCCCTCACCCGCCGTTCGCTGCTGCGCGCGTCCGGCATCGGGGCGCTCACCCTCGGCGGCCTCTCCGCCCTGACCTCCTGCGGCATTCCGCCCGCCCGGCGCGAGGACGGCGCGGCCGCCGCCTCCGCCGACCACTCGGACCGGGAGAAGCAGCTCAACTTCTCCAACTGGACCGAGTACATGGACACCAGCGAGGACGAGAAGTCCCGTCCGACGCTGGAGGAGTTCGGCAAGCGCACCGGCATCGAGGTCAAGTACAGCGAGGACATCAACGACAACGTCGAGTTCTTCGGCAAGATCCGCCCGCAGCTGGCCGCCGGCCAGGACACCGGGCGCGACCTGATCGTCGTCACCGACTGGCTCGCCGCCCGGATCATCCGCCTCGGCTGGGCGCAGAAGCTGGACCCCTCCCACCTGCCGCACGCCTACGCCAACCTCTCCCCGCAGTTCCGCAGCCCCGACTGGGACCCGGGCCGCTCCTACAGCTATCCCTGGACCGGCATCTCGACGGTCATCGCCTACAACTCCAAGGCCACCGAGGGCAGGAAGGTCGACTCCGTCACCCAGCTGCTCGACGACCCCTCGCTCAAGGGCCGCGTCGGCTTCCTCACCGAGATGCGCGACAGCGTCGGCATGACCCTGCTCGACCAGGGCAAGGACCCGGCGAACTTCACCACCGCGGACTTCGACGGCGCCATAGGCCGGCTCCAGAAGGGCGTGGACACGAAGCAGATCCGCCGCTTCACCGGCAACGACTACACCGCCGACCTCGACAAGGGGGACCTCGCGGCCTGCCTGGCCTGGGCGGGCGACGTGATCCAGCTCCAGGCCGGCAACCCCGACATCAAGTACGCGGTCCCGGCGGCCGGGTACATCACCTCCAGCGACAACCTGCTGGTCCCGGCCCAGGCCCGGCACAAGGCCAACGCCGAGAAGCTCATCGACTACTACTACGAGCTCCCGGTGGCCGCCCGGCTGGCCGCGTTCATCAGCTACGTCTGCCCCGTGGACGGCGTCAAGGACGAGCTCGCCAAGATCGACCCCGCGCTCGCGGAGAACACGCTGATCGTCCCGGACAAGGCGATGACCGCCAAGTCCCACGCCTTCCGCTCCCTCAGCAGCGAGGAAGAGACGGCGTACGAGGAGAAGTTCACCCGGCTCATCGGCGCCTGACCCACCGCTCCGCCCCCCGCCAGACCCCTCCACCCCCGCGCTCCCGCACCCTTCCGACGACACCACCGAAGGCCGCGACCCATGACTGACAAGACCGCGAGCGGCGACGTCCGCCTCGCCGGGATCAGCAAGCACTACGGATCGTTCACCGCCGTGCACCCGCTGGACCTCACCATCCCCCAGGGCTCCTTCTTCGCCCTGCTCGGCGCCTCGGGCTGCGGGAAGACCACCACCCTGCGCATGATCGCCGGCCTGGAGGAGCCCTCCACCGGCACGGTCAGCCTCGGCGACCGCGAGGTCACCCACCTGCCGCCGTACAAGCGCCCGGTCAACACCGTCTTCCAGAGCTACGCGCTGTTCCCGCACCTGAGCATCTACGAGAACATCGCGTTCGGGCTGCGCCGCCGAGGCATCAAGTCCGTCAAGAAGCAGGTCGACGAGATGCTGGAGCTGGTGCAGCTCGGCCAGTTCGCCCAGCGCAAGCCCCACCAGCTCTCCGGTGGCCAGCAGCAGCGCGTCGCCGTCGCCCGCGCCCTGATCAACCACCCCCAGGTGCTCCTCCTCGACGAGCCGCTGGGCGCCCTCGACCTCAAGCTGCGCCGCCAGATGCAGCTGGAGCTCAAGCGGATCCAGACGGAGGTCGGCATCACCTTCGTGCACGTCACGCACGACCAGGAGGAGGCCATGACGATGGCCGACACGGTCGCGGTGATGAACGGCGGCCGGGTCGAGCAGCTGGGCGCCCCCGCCGAGCTGTACGAGAACCCGCGGACCACCTTCGTCGCGAACTTCCTCGGCACCTCCAACCTGATCCAGGCCTCGGTGGAGTCCGCGGGCACCGACGTCGTCGTCTCGGCCTCCGGCACGACGCTGCGCCTGCCCGGGCAGCGATGTTCGACCACGCCCAGCGCCGGCGGAAAGCTGCTGGTCGGAGTGCGCCCCGAGAAGATCTCCCTGGTCCACGCGGACGAGGAGGACACCGTCGCCGCCGGCCGGAACAAGATCAGGGGCCGGATCGCCGACTCCTCCTTCATCGGCGTCTCCACCCAGTACGTCATAGACAGCCAGGTCTGCCCGGAGCTGGAGGTGTACGCGCAGAACATCGAGCGCGACGCCCGCCTCGTCCCCGGCGCCGAGGTCATACTCCACTGGAACCCGGAGCACACCTTCGGCCTGGACGCGGCCATGGACATCGACGCCGGCGTCGAGACCGTCGAGGAGAGCGCGTGACCGCCGTCTCCGCGCCGCCCCGGGAGGCCGGCCCGGCCGAACCCCCGGTGCACAAGGCGTCCCTGCGCAAGCGCCTGATCCCGTACTGGCTGCTGCTCCCCGGCATCCTGTGGCTGCTCGTGTTCTTCGTGCTGCCGATGATCTACCAGGCCTCCACCTCGGTGCAGACCGGTTCGCTCGAAGAGGGCTTCAAGGTCACCTGGCACTTCCAGACCTACTGGGAGGCCTTCGGCGACTACTACCCGCAGTTCCTGAGGTCCCTGCTCTACGCGGGCACCGCGACCGCGCTGTGCCTGCTGCTCGGGTACCCGCTGGCCTATCTGATCGCCTTCAAGGCCGGCCGCTGGCGCAACCTCCTGCTGGTGCTGGTCATCGCCCCGTTCTTCACCAGCTTCCTGATCCGCACCCTGGCCTGGAAGACGATCCTCGCTGACGGCGGTCCGGTGGTCGGCGCCCTCAACGCCGTCGGCTTCCTCGACGTCACCAGCTGGCTCGGCATGACCGAGGGGGACCGGGTGCTGGCCACGCCGCTCGCGGTGGTCTGCGGCCTGACGTACAACTTCCTCCCCTTCATGATCCTGCCGCTCTACACCTCGCTGGAGCGCATCGACACCCGCCTCCACGAGGCGGCCGGGGACCTGTACGCCCGCCCCTCCACGGTGTTCCGCAAGGTGACCTTCCCGCTGTCGATGCCGGGCGTGGTCTCCGGGACCCTGCTCACCTTCATCCCGGCGAGCGGCGACTACGTCAACGCCGAACTGCTCGGCTCGACCGACACCCGGATGATCGGCAGCGTCATCCAGTCGCAGTACCTGCGCATCCTCGACTACCCGACGGCCGCCGCGCTGTCCTTCATCCTCATGGCCATCGTGCTGATCATGGTGTCCATCTACATCCGCCGTGCGGGGACGGAGGACCTGGTCTGATGAACAAGCCCCTTGGCTGGCTCCGCCGCAACTTCGTGGTCATCGCGGGACTCGGCACGCTCGCGTACCTGATCCTGCCCAACGTCGTCGTGACGGTCTTCTCCTTCAACAACCCCGCCGGGCGCTTCAACTACGCCTGGCAGGAGTTCTCGCTCGACGCCTGGAAGGACCCCTGCGGGGTCGCCGACCTGTGCGGATCCCTCTCGCTCTCCCTCCAGATCGCCTTCTGGGCCACCATCGGCGCGACCGCGCTCGGCACAGCGATAGCCTTCGCGCTCGTGCGCTACCGGTTCCGGGCGCGCGGCGCGGTCAACTCGCTGATCTTCCTGCCGATGGCCATGCCCGAGATCGTGATGGCGGCGTCCCTGCTCGCCCTCTTCCTCAATATGGGCATCCAGCTGGGCTTCTGGACCATCCTGATCGCCCACGTGATGTTCTGCCTCAGCTTCGTCGTCGCCGCCGTCAAGGCGCGCGTCCTGTCGATGGACCCGAGGCTGGAGGAGGCCGCGCGCGACCTCTACGCCGGACCGGTGCAGACGTTCCTGCGGGTCACCCTGCCGATCGCCGCCCCCGGCATCGCGGCGGGTGCGCTGCTGTCCTTCGCGCTCTCCTTCGACGACTTCATCATCACCAACTTCAACTCGGGCAACACCGTCACCTTCCCCATGTTCGTATGGGGGTCGGCCCAGCGCGGTACGCCCGTCCAGATCAACGTCATCGGTACGGCGATGTTCGTCATCGCGGTCCTGGTGGTGCTGGCCGGCCAGTGGGTCGGCAGCCGCCGCAAGAAGGCACAACCGAAGTAGTCAGTTCAGTTCCGTAGGGAGTTGGAAGCCATGGCCCCAGTCGCCATGCGTAGTGTCGCGAAATCCCTTTCCGAAGCGAAGCCGGTCGCGTACTGGCTGGACGACCCCGGCAAGCCCGCCGCGCAGCCGGCGCTCACCTCCGACGAGCGCTGCGACCTGCTCGTCGTCGGCGGTGGCTACAGCGGGCTGTGGACCGCCCTCATCGCCAAGGAGCGCGACCCCGGCCGGGACGTGGTCCTGATCGAGAGCAAGGAGGCGGGCTGGGCCGCCTCCGGCCGCAACGGCGGCTTCTGCGCGGCCTCCCTCACCCACGGGCTCGCCAACGGCATGGCCCGCTGGCCCGGCGAACTCGCCAAGCTGGAGGAGATGGGCGCCCGCAACCTCGACGAGATCGAGGCGGCGGTCGCCCGCTACGGCATCGACTGCGACTTCGAGCGCACCGGTGAGATCGACGTGGCCACCGAGCCCCACCAGGTCGAGGAACTGCGCGAACTCCACGAGGAGGCCCGCAAGCTCGGCCTCGCGGACGGCTCCGAATGGCTGGACCAGGAGGCGCTGCGCGCCGAGGTCGACTCCCCGACCTTCCTCGCGGGCCTGTGGGACCGCGAGGGCGTCGCGATGCTCAACCCGGCGAAGCTCGCCTGGGGCCTCAAGCGGGCCTGCCTGGAGCTGGGCGTGCGGATCTACGAGAACACGCGCGGTTTGAAGATGTCCTCCGTCGGCGCCGGGATGGCCGTCACCACCCCGTACGGCACGATCCTCGCCCGCCGGGTCGCGCTGGGCACCAACATCTTCCCCTCGCTGGTCAAGCGGATCCGTCCCTTCACGGTCCCGGTGTACGACTACGCGCTGATGACCGAGCCGCTCGACGAGGAGCAGCTCGCCGCCATCGGCTGGAAGGGCCGCCAGGGCCTGGGCGACAGCGCCAACCAGTTCCACTACTTCCGGATCACCAAGGACCACCGGATCCTGTGGGGCGGTTACGACGCCATCTACCCGTACCGGGGGAAGCTCGACTCCGAGTACGACCACCGGCCCGAGACCTACCTCAAGCTCGCGGAGCACTTCTTCACCGCGTTCCCGCAGCTGGAGGGAGTGAAGTTCAGCCACGCCTGGGGCGGGGCCATCGACACCTGCTCCCGCTTCTCGGCCTTCTTCGGTACGGCCCACTCGGGCCGGGTCGCCTACGCGGCCGGCTTCACCGGGCTCGGCGTCGGCGCCACCCGCTTCGGGGCCGACGTGATGCTGGACCTGCTGGACGGGGTGTCCAGCGAACGGACGCGGCTGGAGATGGTGCGCAGCAAGCCGATGCCGTTCCCGCCGGAGCCGTTCGCCTGGACCGGGATCACCCTCACCAAGTGGTCGCTGGCCCGGTCCGACGCCCGGGGCGGCCACCGCAACCTCTGGCTGCGCACCCTGGACCGCTTCGGGCTCGGCTTCGACAGCTGACGCCCGGGCCCGCCGCGCGCCCCCCTCGGCGTACAGGGGTGCGCGCCGTGTGACCCCCTTCACCATGACGGAGTAACGGAACTCGCGTCATACCGTCGCGCGGCCCCGCTCTCTCCCGGTGAGAACCCTTCACCGCGCACGAGAGAACGGAGGCCGGGCGATGACGTTCCCGGGGGCCAAGGCGGCAGTGGAATGGCTGGTATCGGTGGCGCCGGATCCCGACGCCTGCCGGTGGGAATGGGAGCGGGGCCCCCTCGGCGTCGCCCTCCTGCCCGCCGGCCGGAGCTGGGACGTGCTGATCCTGCCGGGGGAGCTGGGCCGGGCCACCCTCGACGTACTGCACCTGCTCACCGGCCGGCCAGGTCCGGTGCTCGCGGACTGCGGCGACGCCCGGGTGGGCTTCTTCGTGCCCCCGGGGACGGCGTCGCGCTGGCTCGGCACGGGCGTGCGCGGCGCCGGGCGCGGGACCTGGATCGCGGTCCCGCACCCGGTCCGTGAGGCGGACGGAGTGCGCTGGCTGGTGGTCCCGGACGGGGAGGGGACGCTCACCGACCCCGTGCTGCTGGAGCTCGCGATGCACGAGGCGGTGGGGCGGGTCCTGGCGGGGGAGGCCGGTGAGGACCGCACCCCTTGACGAGAGGATTGGTCTGGACCATCTTGGGCGCCGCCGTCGCTCCCCGCCAGGGGCCCGGCTCCATCCCCCCATGTTCCGGAGGCAGTCGTGCGCAGAGTGCTCCCCCTCCTCGCGGCCGCCGCCCTGGCGGTGGCCGGACTCCTCACGGCGGGCCCGCCCGCCGCGGCCGTGGACGCCGACCTCGTCCGCAACGGCGGCTTCGAATCCGGCCTCGACGGCTGGAGCTGTTCCGGCGCGTCCGGAGCCGTCGTCACCGCCCCGGTCCACGGCGGGGCTTCCGCCCTCAGGGCCACCCCGGCCGGCCAGGACAACGCCCGCTGCTCCCAGACCGTCACCGTCAGGCCCGACTCCGCGTACACCCTCTCCGCCTGGGTGCAGGGCGCCTACGTCTACCTCGGCGCGAGCGGCACCGGCACCACCGACGTCTCCACCCGGACCCAGACCCCCGGCACCTGGAAGCAGCTCACCACAGGCTTCCGCACCGGCCCCGCCACCACCTCGGTGACCGTCTACACCCACGGTTGGTACGGCCGGCCCGCCCACCTCACCGACGACCTCACCCTCGTCGGCCCCGACCCGGGCGGAACCGGACCCGGCGGGCCGCAGCCCCCGGCCGCCCCCACCGGCCTGACGGGCTCCGCGGCCTCCTCCACCGCGGTCACCCTCGCCTGGGCGGCGGCCACCGGAGCCACCTCGTACAAGGTCTACCGGGACGGCGCCGGCCCGCTGACCGTCACCGCCACCTCGGCCACCGTCACCGTCCTCGCCGCGTCCACCCCGTACACCTTCCGGGTCGCGGCCCTCAACGCGGGCAACGGCCACCCCCCGACGGCCGAGGTGGGCAAGGCGCTGGACTGCCTCACGAAGAAGCTGAACTGCGGCGCGTACCAGACCCACGGCACCTGGCCGGCCCTGCGCGGCCTGATGACCTGGTCCGTCAACTGGGACCGGTTCGGCGGCTGGGAGTTCAGCCGCGGCTTCGACGCCTACTTCGGCGGCTGACCCGCCGCCGCCCGTCCGTCCCGCCGGCGGTCCGCCCGTGCGGGGCGGGCCGCCGCACGGCGCACGGCCAGCAGGAGCGGGGTGCACAGCAGCAGGCTGGCCAGGACGTCCAGGGGCCAGTGGAAGCCGCGCAGGACCAGGCCCGTCGCGGTGAGGGCCGTCAGCAGGGCCGCGAGGGCGGGGGGCCAGGGGCGGCGGGTGTGCGGGGTGAGCAGCAGGGCGGCCGCCGCATAGGCCGTCAGGGCGGTCGCCGTGTGCCCCGAGGGGAAGTAGCCGGCGGCCCAGGGCTCCAGGGGGCCAGGGCGGGCGGTCCACTCCTTGAGCGGCACGATCAGCGCCGGCACCAGGGCCATCGCCAGGCCGGCCGTCAGCGCGGCGCGGGCCCGGCCGCGCCGGGCGGCGTAGAGCATCGCGAGGACCAGGACGGGCACGGCGACCTGGATGTTCCCGAGGTCGGCGAGGCGTTCGGTGACGGCGTCGGGAACGGTGCGCACCACGGCGCGGCTCAGCGCGTGATCCGGGGTCAGCAACGGTCCCGACGTGCGGACCTGCCAGGTGATCAGGGCGAAGAGGACGGCGCAGAGGGCCGAGAGGGCCGCGGCGGAGGAGAGGATGGCCGGCCGTCCCGGAACAGGGGGGATGGTTCCGGGACGGCCGCCCGGATCGGGTTGCCGTGCGCCCCGGGGGGTTTGGGGCGGACGGCCGTCCGATCTGAGAGGAGTGTGCGCGAACGCATGCCCAGTACGGCGCTGGGGAAGCCCGGTACCGGAATCGTCCCCGGTCGCCCGGGAACGGTCTGTCTCACTCATCTGCAGAAACCGTACGCCAACGGGAGGGGGGCCGACAGCGGGAACGCGCTCCCGCCATCGGCCCCCCACACCTTCTTCACAGTGCCCGACCGTTACCGGCGGTAGCGACGGGAGCCTGTGTTCGGGCGTTCGCTCAGATGCCCGCGAAAGCGGCCTCGATGACGTCCAGGCCCTCGTTCAGCAGGTCCTCGCCGATGACGATCGGGGGCAGGAAGCGGAGCACGTTGCCGTAGGTGCCGCAGGTGAGGACGAGCACGCCCTCGGCGTGGCAGGCCTTGGCGAGCGCGCCGGCCGCCTCCGGGAACGGGGTCTTGGAGACCGGGTCCTTGACGAGCTCGATCGCGATCATGGCGCCGCGGCCGCGGATGTCGCCGATGATGTCGTACTTCTCCTGCATGGCCGTCAGGCGGGTCTTCATGACCGACTCGATCTTCTTCGCCGCGGCGTTGAGGTCGAGCTCCTTCATGGTCTCGATGGAACCGAGCGCACCGGCGCAGGCCACCGGGTTGCCGCCGTAGGTGCCGCCCAGGCCACCGCCGTGCACGGCGTCCATCATCTCGGCGCGGCCGGTCACGGCGGCGAGCGGCAGACCGCCCGCGATGCCCTTCGCGGTGGTGATCAGGTCCGGGACGATGCCCTCGTCCTCGCACGCGAACCACTGGCCGGTGCGGCAGAAGCCGGACTGGATCTCGTCGGCGACGAAGACGATGCCGTTGTCGTTGGCGAACTTCACGAGCGCCGGGAGGAAGCCCTTGGCCGGCTCGATGAAGCCGCCCTCGCCGAGGACCGGCTCGATGATGATCGCGGCGACGTTCTCGGCGCCGATCTGCTTGCTGATCTGGTCGATCGCCTGGGCGGCGGCCTCGGGGCCACAGTTCTCGGCGCCGGTCGGCCAGCGGTAGCCGTAGGCGACCGGGACGCGGTAGACCTCGGGGGCGAACGGACCGAAGCCCTGCTTGTACGGCATGTTCTTCGAGGTCAGGGCCATCGTGAGGTTCGTACGGCCGTGGTAGCCGTGGTCGAAGACGACGACGGCCTGGCGCTTGGTGTACGAACGGGCGATCTTGACGGCGTTCTCGACGGCCTCGGCGCCCGAGTTGAACAGGGCCGACTTCTTGGCGTGGTCACCGGGGGTCAGCTCGGCGAGGGCCTCGCAGACCTCGACGTAGCCCTCGTAGGGGGTGACCATGAAGCAGGTGTGGGTGAAGTCGGCGAGCTGCGCGGAGGCGCGGCGCACGACGGCCTCGGCGGAGGCGCCGACCGAGGTCACGGCGATGCCGGAACCGAAGTCGATCATGCGGTTGCCGTCGACGTCCTCGATGATGCCGCCGCCCGCGCGGGCCGTGAAGACGGGCAGGACGGAGCCCACGCCGCCGGCCACCGTCGAAAGGCGGCGGGCCTGCAGCTCCTGCGACTTGGGGCCGGGGATCGCGGTGACGATGCGGCGCTCCTGCGGGACAGCGGTCATAGGGGGCTCCTGGGGGGTGTTTTCGGACGCACTTGTGTCTTTGTCCGCAGGCTAGGCCCGGGGGAGGGGGTTAGGCATGCTCCGTTCGGGAGTGGTGCCCGCGTGTCCTTGTCCGCGGCGGCCATAGGAAGGAAAGGGGACGCGTCCCGCGGAACCCGGTGGGCGACGGCCGCCGGGCCGTACCGGGCACTAGATTGAGCGCCGCAGCGCTTGGCACGGTCAGGGGGCAGGGGTTCATGGACACCGAAGGCACGCACGACGGACAGACGGCCCGGGCAGGGCAGGTCCCCCGCCCGGCGGGCCCCCCGACCCCCCTCCCCCCCAAGCCGGCGCACGCACCGGCGGTGGGCTCTCCGCTGGCGGCCTGGGTCCGGACGTCGCGCCCGAGGGCGGAGCCGGGGGTCTGGCGGTTCGGGTACGTGCCGAGGGCCGGGCAGGAGCCCGTGGCCGGGAGCGGCCGCACCGTGCTCAGCAGCGCCGTCCTGGCGCTGGTCGTCTGTGTGATCGTCTGGACGGTCATGCGCAACGGCTACCTTCCGTATTGGACGCTGCCGGTCAAAGTTCTTACCCCCGGCGGCTGGTGGACCGGGGACCGGTGGGCCGCGCTCTCGGGGGAACCGGTCAAGGGCAGCGGCGGGGAAGTTGCCCTACCCCTCTACCAACTCCTCTTCGACGCCGCACTCCTGTACGGCTTCGGGCGGCTGGGCAGCTGGCCCAGGGCCTGGCGGCTGCTGGTCGCCGCACGTGGCCGACTCGTCCACGCCGGGGCGGTCGGCCTGCTCGGCCTGATCACGCTCTGGCTGGTGAGCGAGATGGCCCTGCCGGTCGGGATGGTCGTATACCCGTTCCTCAGCCTGGACGCCCAGGACTTGGAGGCCAACGTCGCCACGATGGGTCAGGCCGACACCGTCATCAACGTGCTCGTCGTCGCGGTCTTCGTCTGGTTCGCCCTGCGCCCCCCCAGGCTTGAGCCCCGGCCCGCCACCCCGGCCGTCCCCGGAGATGCCGGGCCCGTCCCGCAGGACGGCGTCGATCCCGCCCAGTGGCCCCAGCTCCGCGCCGCCGGGCTCCCGGAGGTGGCCGACCGGCTCGGGGGGGAGGTCGCGGGCGGGCGGATGAACGACGTGGACTACGCCCGCATCCGCCGCGCCTGGGACTCCGTCCAGGCCGACCCCACCCGTGTGCGGGCCTTCGCCGACTCCGTGCGCGACAAGGGCGCCGCCGCCTGCCTCCACCCCTCCGGCGACCGGGACCTGCCCGTGCGCGCCGCCCGGCACGACCTGATCGCCCGGCAGGTGCTGCTCGGCAGCGTCGAGGACCAGGAGCGCAACCCCTACGCCCGCCGCGGCACCCCCCTCGCCCTCGACCCCGAGGTGCTCGGGACCTCCCTGCTCGCCGTCGGGCCCTCCGGGACCGGGAAGACCGCCCGGCTGGTGCGGCCCGTCGTCGAGTCCCTCGCGCTGCAGGCGCTGGCCGGCCAGGCCGCCGTCATCGCCGTCGGCTCCGCCGGCGCCGGGCTGGGCCCCGACGGCGGCTACGACATCGTCGTCCGCGTCGGCGACCCCGACTCCGTCCACGACCTCGACCTCTACGGCGGCACCGCCGACCCCGACGAGGCCGCCACCCTCCTCGCCGAGGCCTTCGTCGGAGACGTCCCCGGCATCGACGTGCGCCGCGCCGCGACCGCCCTCGCGCAGCTGCTCGGCCCGTACCGGGCGGCGTACGGACGCTTCCCCGCCGTGCCGGAGCTGCGCGAGCTCCTCGACGGGCTGCCGCCCGCCCTGGACGCGCTGCGCCACAGGCTGGAGGACGCCGGACAGCAGGCCATGCTCCGCGAGCTCGACGCGCGCACGCGCCAGCACGGCGCCCCCGCCGACCCCGGCCCCGCCCTCGCCGACCGGCTCGCCCTGCTGGACCGGCCCGCCTTCGCCGGGTTCTTCGACACCACGGGCCAGGGCCGCCCCTTCTCCATGCGCGCCCTGGAACACCCGGTCCGGGTCCGGATCGACCTCCCCGAACGGGGCCACGCCGACGCCTCCCGGATGCTGGCCCGGCTGCTCCTCGCCCAGTTCAACGCCTGCGCCACCGCCCGCGCCGACCGCTCGCTCTTCGCCTTCCTCGCCCTCGACGACGCCTCGCACACCCTGACCCCCGAGACGGTCCGCGGGGTGCAGCGGCTGCGGTCGGTGAACGCCGGGGTGCTGCTGACCCTGCGCGCGCTGGACGACGTACCGGAGGCCCTGCGCACCCCGCTGCTCGGCGCCGTCGGCTGCCGGATGGCCTTCTCCGGCGTCACCACCTGGGACGGGAAGCGCTTCGCCGAGGCCTGGGGCACCGAATGGGTCGAGACCCGGGACGTCACCCACCGGACCGTCTTCGCCGACCAGCCGCTCACCCGGGCCATCCACGCCTTCCGCAAGATGGTCACCGGCAAGGCGGTCACCACCGACGCCGTCACCGTGCGCCAGGTCGAGCGCGAACGGTGGTCGGCCTCCGAGCTGGCGCACGCCGTACCGCCCGGCTGCGCGGTGCTCTCGCTGACCTCGGTCCGCGGGGAGCGGGCGGCGCCGCTGCTCGTCCGGTTGGCCGGAACGGGCTGAGCCGACCCGTACGGGGTGGCAGAATCGAGAAGGGCCGTTCATACGTCACGGCGAAATCCCGAAGGCCCCGCAGTCTCCCTCCCCTCCCGCCGAAGGCCCCTGGTACCCGATGCCGCTCACCCTTGCCTCGCTCGTCCAGCACTCGGCGCTCAAACTCAGCGTCCGGGCCGGGGAGACCCGCCTCGACACCCCCGTCCGCTGGGCCCACGTCAGCGAGCTCGCCGACCCGGTCCCCTACATGGAGGGCGGGGAGCTGCTGCTCGTCACGGCGATGAAGCTGGACGCCGAGGACCCCGAGGAGATGCGCCGCTACGTACGGCGCCTCGCGGCCGCCGGGGTCGTGGGGATCGGCTTCGCCGTCGGCGTCAACTACGAGGCGGTCCCGCAGGCGCTGGTCGACGCGGCCCGCGAGGAGGACCTGCCGCTGCTGGAGGTGCCCCGGCGCACCCCGTTCCTCGCCATCAGCAAGGCTGTCTCGGCGGCCCTCGCCGCGGACCAGTACCGGGCCGTGACGGCCGGCTTCGAGGCGCAGCGGGAGCTGACCCGGGCCGCGCTCTCCGCCGACGGCCCCGCCGACCTGCTGGCGAAGCTGGCCGCCCACGTGCACGGCTGGGCCGCGCTGTACGACACCTCCGGCGCCGTCGTCGCCGCCGCCCCCGAGTGGGCCGCGCGCCGGGCCGCGCGGCTCACCCCCGACGTGGAGCGGCTGCGCGAGCGGCCCGCCCCGGCGAGCGCGGTCGTCGGCGGCTCGGAAGACCGCGTCGAGCTTCAGTCGCTGGGCACCGGACGGCGGCCCCGGGGCGCGCTGGCCGTCGGTACGGGGGCCCCGCTGGGCACCGCCGAACGGTACGCGGTGCACTCCGCCGTCGCCCTGCTCACCCTGACCACCGAGCGCTCCCGGTCGCTGCACGACGCGGAGTCCCGGCTCGGCGCGGCCGTGCTGCGGATGCTGCTGGAGGGGCAGGCGGAGCACGCCCGGGCGGTGGCGGGGGACCTGTACGGGGCCCTGCTGGAGGCGCCGTTCCGGATCGTCGTCGCGGAACCGGCGCTGCCGGGCACCGCGCAGCCGGAGGGGCTGGCGCTGCTGGCCGACGCGGTGGAGTCGGCGGCCGCGCGGACCGGCGAGGCGCTGCTGGTGGTGCCGGAGGAGGGCCGGCTGGTGGTGCTCGCCGCCGACGGGGGTTCGGCCGTACAGGCGTGCGCGGACCACGCCGAGGCGCTGGAGACCCGGCGCGGCCGGGACGCGGCGGGGCCCGAGCCGGACGAGCTGGTGGTCGGGCTGTCGGCGCCCGCCGCGGCGGCGGGCGTGGCGGCCGCCTTCAAGCAGGCCGACCAGGCCCTCGCCGTGGCCCGCCGCCGCGGACGGCCGCTCGTCGAGCACGAGGACCTCGCGGCGGGCTCCGTCCTGCCGCTGCTGGCCGACGACGCCGTACGGGCCTTCGCGGACGGCACCCTGCGGGCCCTGCGGGAACACGACGCGACCGGCCGGGGCGATCTCGTGGCCTCCCTCCAGGCCTGGCTCTCGCGCCACGGGCAGTGGGACGCGGCGGCGGCCGACCTCGGTGTGCACCGCCACACGCTGCGCTACCGGATGAAGCGCGTCGAGGAGATCCTCGGTCGCTCCCTGGACGATCCGGACGTACGGATGGAGCTGTGGCTCGCCCTGAAGGCCGGCTCGACCGCCCCGTAGCCCCCGCCGGCACCCCGCCGCACGGGAGGTCCGGGCCGCGACACTGACAAAGCGGCGCAGGGCGGGAGGGCGGCGCTCCATGCCGGATAAACACCGAAAGCCCGGCGGAGTCCTACGGTGGTCTCGACAGGACCCCACCGCACCAACCCGAAGGGCCGGGATTCGCATGACTTCCACCCACGCCTTCTGGCTCGCCGGCCGCCAGGCCACCGGCGAGGACAGCTTCGACGTCCACAACCCGTGGGACGGCCGTCTGGTCGGCACGGTCAGCGTGCCCACCGACGCCCAGGTCGAAGAGGCCGTGGCCGCGGCGTACGCCGTGACGGCGGAGTTCTCCGCGACCCCCGCCCACGTACGGGCCGCCGCCCTGGACCACGTGTCCAAGCGGCTCACCGAGCGCACCGAGGAGATCGCCCAGCTGATCTCCGCCGAGAACGGCAAGCCCGTCAAGTGGGCCCGCGGTGAGGTCGGCCGTGCGGTGTCCGTGTTCCGCTTCGCCGCCGAAGAGGCCCGCCGCTTCAACGGCGGAGACGCCCAGCGCCTGGACACCGACGCCGGTGGCGTCGGCCGCCTGGCCCTGACCCGCCGCTTCGTCAAGGGCCCGGTCCTCGGCATCGCGCCGTTCAACTTCCCGCTGAACCTGTGCGCCCACAAGGTGGCCCCGGCCATCGCCGTCGGCGCGCCGATCATCCTGAAGCCGGCCCCGGCCACCCCGCTCTCGGGTCTGATCCTGGGCGAGCTGCTGGCCGAGACCGATCTCCCGGCCGGCTCCTGGTCGGTCCTGCCGGTCGCCAACGACAAGATGCCGGCCCTGGTCAAGGACGACCGCCTCCCGGTCATCTCCTTCACCGGCTCCGACACCGTCGGCTACGCCATCCAGCAGTCGGTGCCCCACAAGCACTGCACCCTGGAGCTCGGCGGCAACGCCGCGGCCGTCGTCCTCGCCGACTGGTCCTCCGAGGCCGACCTCGACTGGGCCGCGACCCGTATCGCGACCTTCTCGAACTACCAGGCCGGCCAGTCCTGCATCTCCGTGCAGCGCGTGATCGCCGACGCCTCCGTCTACGACCGCCTCGTCGAGAAGGTCGTCGCGAAGGTCCAGGCGCAGGTCACCGGCGACCCGGCGGACGACGCCACCGACGTCGGCCCCCTCGTCTCCGAGGACGCCGCCAAGCGCGTCGAGTCCTGGGTGGACGAGGCCGTCTCCGCCGGCGCCAAGCTGCTCACGGGCGGCAAGCGCGACGGTGCCACGGTCGAGCCGACCGTCCTCGCGGAGATCCCGGCGGGCGTCAAGCTCGCGACCGAGGAGGTCTTCGGCCCGGTCCTGACCATCACCCGGGTCGAGAACACCGACGAGGCCTTCGCCGCCGTCAACGACTCGAAGTTCGGCCTGCAGACCGGCGTCTTCACCCGCGACATCCAGGTCGCCTTCCGCGCCCACCGCGAGCTCGAGGTCGGCGGTGTGATCATCGGCGACGCGCCGTCCTACCGCGCCGACCAGATGCCGTACGGCGGCGTCAAGCAGTCCGGCGTGGGCCGCGAGGGCGTCCGCTACGCGATGGACGACTACACGTACGAGCGCGTCCTGGTCCTCACGGGCCTCGACATCTGACCGACTCGTACGGTCACGGACCGACGGCCGGAGCCCACTGTGCGGGGGCTCCGGCCGTCCCCCATTTCCCCGCCACCCGCACGGGCCTTTTCCCGGGTGCCCGGAACGGGTACGACTCACAGGTAGCACCGATCGGTAGTCCCCCCGATACGGCGAGGTGAGCACCCGGATGTCAGCGACGCAGCCCGTACAGCCCGTACAGCCCAAGGTGACCGAGCGCGAGGCGCGGCAGGTCGCGGAGGCGGCCCGGGAACAGGACTGGCGCAAGCCCAGCTTCGCCAAGGAGCTGTTCCTCGGGCGGTTCCGGCTCGACCTGATCCACCCCCACCCGCTCCCCGCCGACGAGGACGTCCGGCGCGGGGAGGCCTTCCTGGCCCGGCTGCGGGTCTTCTGCGAGAACGAGATCGACGGAGCCCGCATCGAGCGCGAGGCGCGGATCCCCGACGAGACGGTGCGCGGGCTCAAGGAGCTCGGCGCCCTCGGCATGAAGATCGGCACCGAGTACGGGGGCCTGGGGCTGACCCAGGTCTACTACAACAAGGCGCTGGCCCTCGTCGGCTCGGTCAGCCCGGCCATCGGCGCCCTGCTCTCCGCGCACCAGTCGATCGGGGTCCCGCAGCCCCTGAAGATGTTCGGCACGAAGGAGCAGAAGGACGCCTATCTGCCCCGCTGCGCCACCTCCGCGATCAGCGCCTTCCTGCTCACCGAGCCCGACGTCGGCTCCGACCCGGCGCGCCTGGCCACCACGGCCGTGCCGGACGGCGAGGACGGCTACGTGCTCGACGGGGTGAAGCTGTGGACCACCAACGGGGTGGTCGCCGACCTCCTCGTGGTCATGGCCCGGGTCCCCGCGAGCGAAGGGCACCGCGGCGGGATCACCGCCTTCGTCGTGGAGGCGGACTCGCCGGGGATCACCGTCGAGCACCGCAACGCCTTCATGGGCCTGCGCGGCCTGGAGAACGGCGTCACCCGCTTCCACCGGGTCCGCGTGCCCGCCGCCCAGCGGATCGGCGCCGAGGGAGCGGGCCTCAAGATCGCGCTGACCACGCTCAACACCGGCCGCCTGTCGCTGCCCGCCATGTGTGTCGGCGCCGGCAAGTGGTGCCTGAAGATCGCCCGCGAGTGGAGCGGCGTACGGGAGCAGTGGGGCCGCCCGGTCGCCCGGCACGAGGCCGTCGGCGCCAAGATCTCCTTCATCGCGGCCACCACCTTCGCCCTCGAAGCCGTGGTCGACCTGGCCTCCCAGATGGCCGACGAGGACCGCAACGACATCCGCATCGAGGCGGCCCTCGCCAAGCTCTACGGCTCGGAGATGGGCTGGCTGATGGCCGACGAGCTGGTCCAGATCCGCGGCGGCCGAGGCTTCGAGACCGCCGAGTCGCTGGCCGCGCGCGGCGAGCGGGCCGTGCCCACCGAGCAGATGCTCCGCGACATGCGCATCAACCGGATCTTCGAGGGCTCGACGGAGATCATGCACCTGTTGATCGCCCGCGAGGCCGTCGACGCCCACCTCTCGGTGGCGGGGGACCTCATCGACCCCGACAAGGCCCTGGCGGACAAGGCCAGGGCGGGAGCCCGCGCCACCGGCTTCTACGCCCGCTGGCTGCCGAAGCTGGCCGCCGGCCCCGGCCAGGTCCCCGGCACCTACCGGGAGTTCCACCCGGCGGGCCACCCCGACCTCGCCACCCACCTGCGCTACGTCGAACGCGGTTCGCGCAAACTCGCCCGCTCCACCTTCCTGGCCATGGCGCGCTGGCAGGGACGCATGGAGACGAAACAGGGGTTCCTCGGCCGGATCGTGGACATCGGCGCCGAGCTCTTCGCCATGAGCGCCGCCTGCGTCCGCGCAGAGCACCTGCGCGCCACCGGCGACCACGGCCGCGAGGCGTACCAGCTCGCCGACGCGTTCTGCCGGCAGTCCCGGCTCCGCGTCGAGGAGCTCTTCGGCCGCCTCTGGTCCAACACCGACGACCTCGACCGCAAGGTCGTCGAAGGTGTCCTCGGCGGCACCTACACCTGGCTGGAGGAAGGAGTCCTCGACCCCTCGGGCGACGGCCCGTGGATCGCGGACGCGGCCCCCGGCCCCTCCGTACACAAAAACGTGCACCGCCCGCTCCGCTGACCTGCGATCATCGCCGCACGGCGGGGAAGCGGACAGGCGTACGAGCGGCACGGAGCAAGGCAATGGACGGACACAGGGACAGCCGGCGGCAGGCCTGGTGCGTGGCGCTCGTACTGCGCCACGCACCGCAGCACATCGCCGCCGACCTGATCGGCCGGCTCGACCCCGACACCCGCGACCACCTCTGCCGCGACGAACGCCTGCCCGCCTCCGCCGTCACCCTCCTCGTGCGCGACGGCACCGACCGCGACCGGCACTTCGTCGCCCGCAACCCCTACGTACGCGGCTGCCCGCTGCCCGGCCTGCCGGGCCCCGCACGCTACGCGGCCCGCCGCACCCCCGAGGCGCTGCTGCCGCTGCTGCGCGCGGAACTGGGCCGCGACCCCGCCGACGGCCCCCTGAGCGGCGAGGAGCTCATCGGCCTGCTCCGCCGCCACGGCACGCACCATCCCAGGGTCCCGCTCGACATCCTGGCGCTCCCGCACACGGCGGACCCGGAGCTGCCGGCCTCCGAGCACCTGCGGCGGCCCCTGCCCCCCGGCTCCGTCGAGGCCCTGCTCATGCGCGCGGAGCCGTCCCGGGAGACCGTGCGCACGCTCCTGACGACCACGGGCGCCGGCCCGTACGGCAGGGCCTGGCACCGCCCGTTCGTCCGCGCCGTCCGGATGGGCCTGCTCACCCCGGCCGAACTGGTCGCCCACACCGCCCCCGCGCACCGCGCCCTGCTCCTGTGCCGGCCGACCGGGACCCGCGGCCTGCGCTGGAACCTGTCCGAGCGGGCGGAGATTCGCACCGCGGCCACCCGCGCGCTGGAACCCCTGGGGGACGACCCGCGGCTGTGGGCCGAACTGCTGAGGCAGGCCCCGTCCTTCCCGGGAGCGCTGACCGCGCTCGCCCACGGCGTCGCGAACGGCGTCCTGGCCGGTCCCCCGCCCGGCCCGCCCGCCGACGGCCTCGCCGAGGCCGTGCGCGCCTTGGCGCCTGCCGCCCTGGAACCGACCGGGGGAGTGGAGCGGGAACTGGCCCTGACCAGCCTCGCCGTACCCATGGAGACCGTCGACGAGGACATCCGCTGGGTCCGGGACTGCCTGGACCGCGGGCTGCTGACCGGCACCGACGTGATCCGGCACAAGCTTCCCGCCTGCTGGGCCCTGGACGAGGACCACTGGCTCGGCGACGTGGACCACCCCGACCGCTACGACCGGCCGGAGGCCGTGCTCGCCGCGCGCGCCGAGGCCGCCCGGCTGTTCGCACTGGCCCTGGACGGGGACCCGGACGCCTGGTGGGAGGCGGCCCGGACCCTCCCGGACTTCGCCGGAACGCTCCCGCACCTCCTCCTGAGGGTCGCGGACGGGGACTCCCTGTCCGAGCGCTCCTGAGTTGCGGCAACAATGGTGGGCATGAGCGACAGTCCAGCCCCCCTCGCCGACCCGCACCTCCTCTTCGACGCCTCGGCCGGCCGCCGGGACATCGTCATCCTCGGGTCGACCGGGTCCATCGGCACCCAGGCCATCGACCTCGCCCTGCGCAACCCGGAGCGCTTCCGGGTCACCGCCCTGTCCGCCGCCGGCGGACGCGTCGGGCTGCTGGCCGAACAGGCCAGGCTGCTGCGGGTCGAGAAGGTGGCCGTCGCCCGCGAGGACGCCGTACCGGCCCTCAAGGAGGCGCTGAGCGAGCAGTACGGCGCCTCCGAGCCGCTGCCGGAGATCCTCGCCGGACCCGACGCGGCGACCGAACTCGCCGCCTCCGCATGCCACACCGTCCTCAACGGCATCACCGGTTCCATCGGCCTGGCGCCCACCCTGGCCGCACTGCGGGCGGGCCGCACCCTGGCCCTGGCCAACAAGGAGTCGCTGATCGTCGGCGGGCCGCTGGTCAAGGCGCTCGCGAAGCCCGGCCAGATCATTCCGGTGGACTCCGAGCACGCGGCCCTCTTCCAGGCACTGGCCGCCGGCACCCGCGCCGACGTCCGCAAGCTCGTCGTCACCGCCTCCGGCGGTCCCTTCCGCGGCCGCACCCGCGCGGAGCTGGCCTCCGTCACGGTCGAGGACGCCCTCGCACACCCCACCTGGGCCATGGGCCCGGTGATCACCGTCAACAGCGCCACCCTGGTCAACAAGGGCCTGGAGGTCATCGAGGCCCACCTGCTCTACGACATCCCCTTCGACCGCATCGAGGTCGTCGTCCACCCGCAGTCCTACGTGCACTCCATGGTCGAGTTCAGCGACGGCTCCACCCTCGCCCAGGCCACCCCGCCGGACATGCGCGGCCCCATCGCGATCGGTCTGGGCTGGCCCGAGCGGATCCCGGACGCGGCCCCCGCCTTCGACTGGACCAAGGCGTCGAGCTGGGAGTTCTTCCCGCTGGACACCGAGGCCTTCCCGTCCGTGGGCCTGGCCCGGCACGTCGGCACCGTGGGCGGCACCGCGCCCGCCGTGTTCAATGCGGCGAACGAGGAGTGCGTCGAGGCCTTCCTGGCCGGTCGGCTGCCGTTCACAGCAATCATGGATACCGTCTCTGCGGTGGTCGACGAGCACGGGACGCCGGAGTCGGGAACTTCCCTGACCGTGGCGGACGTCCTCGAAGCGGAGACCTGGGCCAGGGCCCGGGCACGGGAGATGGCGGCGCGGGCCGCCCTGGAGGCGAGCGCATGACGCTGGTGCTGAATCTGATCGGTGTACTCGTCTTCGTGGGCGGACTGCTGTTCTCCATCGCCTGGCACGAGCTCGGCCACCTCTCCACGGCCAAGCTCTTCGGCATCCGCGTGCCCCAGTACATGGTCGGCTTCGGCAAGACCATCTGGTCCCGCAGGAAGGGCGAGACCGAGTACGGGATCAAGGCCATCCCCATGGGCGGCTACATCCGCATGATCGGGATGTTCCCGCCCGGCGAGGACGGCAAGGTCACGGCCCGCTCCACCTCCCCGTTCCGCTCCATGATCGAGGACGCCCGCTCGGCGGCCTACGAGGAGCTCCGGCCCGGGGACGAGTCGCGGCTCTTCTACACGCGCAAGCCCTGGAAGCGCGTCATCGTGATGTTCGCGGGCCCCTTCATGAACCTGGTGCTCGCCCTGGCGATCTTCTTCGGCGTCTGGATGACCTTCGGGATCAACCGGACGACCACCCAGATCGCGAGCGTCTCGCCCTGCGTCATCCAGCAGAGCGAGAACCGCGAGGTCTGCAAGGCGCAAGACCCGGTGGCCCCGGCCAAGAAGGCCGGCCTGCGGGCCGACGACAAGATCGTCGCCTTCGGCGGGCGGCCGGTCTCCGACTGGTCCGAGCTGCAGAAGCGCATCCGCGACACCATCGGCGCCACCACCGTCACCGTCGTGCGCGACGGGCAGCGGGTGGTCGTCCCCGTGGACCTCATCGAGAACCGGGTCGCCAAGACCGACGGCCACGGCGGCTACGTCAAGGGCGAGTACGTGACGGCCGGCTGGCTCGGCTTCAGCCCGAAGAACGAGATCGCGGCCCTGTCCTTCGGCGAGTCCGTGAACCACATGGGCGAGATCGTCGACGGCAGCATCCAGGGCCTGGTCAAGCTCCCCGCCAAGATCCCCGCCCTGTGGAACGCGGCCTTCGACGGCGCCGAGCGCGAGCCCGACTCCCCGATGGGCATCGTCGGCGCGGCCCGCATGAGCGGGGACATCGCCGCCCTGGACCTGCCCGGCGAGCAGAAGTTCTCGATCCTGCTCAACGTCCTGGGCATGTTCAACCTCTCCCTGTTCCTGTTCAACATGCTGCCCCTGCTGCCCCTGGACGGCGGACACATCGCCGGCGCCCTGTGGGAGTCCCTGCGCCGCAGCGTCGCCAAGCTCTTCCGGCGCGCCGACCCCGGCCCCTTCGACGTGGCCAAGCTGATGCCCGCCGCGTACGTGGTCGCCGGTGTCTTCGTCTGCTTCACCCTGCTGGTGCTCGTCGCGGACGTGGTGAACCCGATCAAGATCACCTAACGGCGGAGCGCGGTACAGGACGGACCGGGGAGCCGGGCACGCATCGTGCCCGGCTCCCTACGTTCGGGTGGCGCACCCCCTCGGATGCGGGGGGACCGTGTTGATTGGCGTAATCTCGAAGGCTGGAGCCCGCCGATCTCGGGACCTTGATCCACACCTTGGGGTTGCACAGCAGATGACTGCCATCTCTCTCGGAATGCCGTCCGTGCCGACGAAGCTTGCCGACCGCCGGGTCAGCCGCAAGATCCAGGTCGGTTCCGTGGCCGTCGGCGGCGACGCACCCATCTCGGTGCAGTCGATGACCACCACCCGCACCTCCGACATCGGCGCCACGCTCCAGCAGATCGCCGAGCTGACCGCCTCCGGCTGCAACATCGTCCGCGTCGCGTGCCCGACCCAGGACGACGCCGACGCGCTGGCCGTCATCGCGAAGAAGTCGCAGATCCCGGTCATCGCCGACATCCACTTCCAGCCGAAGTACGTGTTCGCCGCGATCGAGGCCGGCTGCGCCGCCGTCCGCGTGAACCCGGGCAACATCAAGCAGTTCGACGACAAGGTCAAGGAGATCGCGCGGGCCGCCAAGGACACCGGCACCCCGATCCGCATCGGCGTCAACGCCGGCTCCCTCGACGCGCGCCTGCTGAAGAAGTACGGCAAGGCCACCCCCGAGGCGCTGGTCGAGTCCGCGCTGTGGGAGGCCTCCCTCTTCGAGGAGCACGGCTTCGGCGACATCAAGATCTCGGTCAAGCACAACGACCCGGTCGTCATGGTCAACGCCTACCGCCAGCTGGCCGCCGCCTGCGACTACCCGCTGCACCTCGGCGTCACCGAGGCCGGCCCCGCCTTCCAGGGCACCATCAAGTCCGCCGTCGCCTTCGGCGCGCTGCTCTCCGAGGGCATCGGCGACACCATCCGCGTCTCCCTCTCGGCCCCGCCGGTCGAGGAGGTCAAGGTCGGCAACCAGATCCTGGAATCGCTGAACCTCAAGCCGCGCCGCCTGGAGATCGTCTCCTGCCCGTCCTGCGGCCGCGCCCAGGTGGACGTCTACAAGCTGGCCGAGGAGGTCACGGCGGGCCTGGAGGGCATGGAGGTCCCGCTGCGCGTCGCGGTCATGGGCTGCGTCGTCAACGGCCCCGGTGAGGCCCGTGAAGCCGACCTCGGCGTCGCCTCCGGCAACGGCAAGGGCCAGATCTTCGTGAAGGGCGAGGTCATCAAGACCGTCCCCGAGTCGAAGATCGTCGAGACCCTCATCGAAGAGGCGATGAAGATCGCCGAGCAGATGGAGAAGGACGGCGTCGCCTCCGGCGAGCCCACCGTCGCCATCGGCGTCTGAGCCCCGCAAGCAGCGGCCCCGGTCCCGTTCCCGCAGTTCGGGGGCGGGGCCGGGGTCTTTTCGTGACCTGTGGGACAGGGCATCCGCAGGCGACGCCGGGTACAGTGCGGAGATCAGCGGACTTGCACGGTGAGGCCCCAGTGTTGACGCAGACCACCACCCGGGTCCTTGGCCCCAGTGATCTCGACGCCGCGCTCGACATCCTCGGACGCGAGCCGGTCGAGAACGCCTTCGTCACCTCCCGGGTCCAGGTCGCGGGGCTCGACCCCTGGCGCCTGGGCGGGGAGATGTGGGGCTGGTACGCCGACGGCGAGCTCCGCGCGCTCTGCTACGCCGGCGCCAACCTCGTCCCCGTCTGCGCCGGACCCGACGCCGTACGGGCCTTCGCCGACCGGGCCCGCCGCACCGGCCGCCGCTGTTCCTCCATCGTCGGGCCCGCCGAGGCCACCCGGCTGCTGTGGAAGCTCCTGGAGCCCAGCTGGGGACCGGCCCGCGACGTGCGCGCCCACCAGCCCCTCATGGTCATCGAGCAGCCGTCCGCCAAGGTCGCCGCCGACCCCCTGGTGCGCCGCGTCCGCAAGGACGAGATGGACCTGATCATGCCCGCCTGCGTGGCCATGTTCACCGAGGAGGTCGGCATCTCCCCGCTCGCCGGCGACGGCGGTCTCCTCTACCAGGCCCGGGTCGCCGAGCTGGTCGGCTCCGGCCGCTCGTTCGCCCGCGTCGAGGACGGCAAGGTCGTCTTCAAGGCCGAGATCGGCGCCGCCACCGCCCGCGCCTGCCAGATCCAGGGCGTCTGGGTCGATCCCGATTTCCGCGGCCGCGGCCACTCCGAGACCGGCATGGCCGCCGTCGTCGAGTACGCCCTGCGCGACATCGCCCCCGTCGTCAGCCTCTACGTCAACGACTTCAACACCGCGGCCCGCGCCTCCTACCGAAGGGTCGGCTTCCGCGAGGTCGGCGCGTTCATGAGCATCCTGTTCTGAGGGCCCCCTCCCGGGCCCGCCGCCTCCCCCCCGTCCCGAGCTCCCCTTTTCCTCGCGGAAGCCGTACCCGAGCGGCACTACCCCGCAGTAAGGTCGCCGCATGCTTCCTACCCCCGGGGGCGACGACCCCGCACGGCCCGCCGGACTCCGCATCGGGCCCCTCGACCTCGCCGGCCGCGTGGACGAGGCCCTGCGCGTCCAGGCCGTGGCCTTCGGGCTCAGCGAGGAGGAGGTCGGCATCCGGCGCTACATCGTCCAGCGCCACATGACCTGCCCCGGCGCCCGCGCGCTCGGCGCCTGCACCGACGACGGGACCCTCGCCGGTTTCGTCTACGGAATGCCCAACGACCGCGCCCACTGGTGGTCCACCGTCGTCGAGCCGTACCTGCGCGCCGGCGGCGCCGACGGCTGGCTCGACGGCTCCTTCGTCATCACCGAGCTCCACGTCCACCCCGGGTTCCAGGGCCACGGCGTCGGCCGCGCCCTCATCACCCGGCTCACCGACGAGGCGAGCGAAGCCCACTCGATCCTCTCCGCCATCGACACCGACAGCCCCGCCCGGGGCCTCTACACGGCCCTCGGCTACCGGGACCTGGCCCGCCGCGTGCACTTCCCGAGCGCGAGCCTCCCGTACGCGGTCATGGGCGCGCGGCTCCCGCTGCTCGGCCGGCGAAACGGTTTCCGGGAGCCGCACCCGCCCCGGTAGCCTCCGGACATGTCAACGCAACACGTGCAGCGCATGTCCCGCCTCATGGCCAAGACCCTCCGTGAGGACCCGGCCGACGCCGAAACCCTCAGCCACCGCCTCCTCGTCCGCGCCGGCTACGTCCGCCGCAGCTCGGCGGGGGTGTGGACCTGGCTGCCGCTCGGCAAGCGAGTCCTGGACAACGTCTCGCGCATCGTCCGCGAGGAGATGGACGCCATCGGGGCGCAGGAAGTGCTGCTGCCGGCGCTGCTGCCGAAGGAGCCCTACGAGGTCAGCGGCCGCTGGTCCGAGTACGGCGACCTGCTGTTCCGGCTCAAGGACCGCAAGGGCGCCGACTACCTGCTCGGCCCCACCCACGAGGAGATCTTCACCCTCGTCGTGAAGGACCAGTGCACGTCCTACAAGGACCTGCCGGTCATGCTCTACCAGATCCAGACCAAGTACCGCGACGAGGCCCGCCCCCGCTCCGGAGTGCTGCGCGGGCGCGAGTTCCAGATGAAGGACTCGTACTCCTTCGACGTGTCCGACGAGGGCCTGGCCGAGTCCTACCGGCTCCACCGCGAGGCCTACGTACGGATCTTCGAGCGACTCGGCCTGGACCACCGGATCGTCTCGGCGGTCTCCGGGGCGATGGGCGGATCGGCGTCCGAGGAGTTCCTGGCCCCGGCCGCGGCCGGCGAGGACACCTTCGTGGACTGCCCGTCCTGCGACTACGCGGCGAACACCGAGGCCGTGACCTTCGCGCTGACGCCCGTGACCGCCGAACACCCCGCGATCGAGGAGGTGGACACCCCCGACACCCCCACGATCGAGACGCTGGCGGCGCACCTGGGCGTCCCCGCCTCGGCGACCCTGAAGAACCTCCTCGTCAAGGTCGACGGAGAGATCACGGCCGTCGGCGTCCCCGGCGACCGCGAGGTGGACCTCGGCAAGCTCGGCGAGCACCTCGCCCCGGCGGTGGTGGAGCTGGTGACGGCGGAGGACTTCGCCGGCCGGCCCGACCTCGTACGCGGCTACGTCGGCCCGCAGGGCCTGGACAAGGTGCCCTACATCGCCGACCCGCGCGTGGCTCCGGGCACGGCCTGGGTCACCGGCGCCAACCGGGCCGACACGCACGCCCGCAACGTGGTCTGCGGCCGGGACTTCGAGGTCGACCGCCACCTCGACGTGGTCGTCGTCGAGCCGGGCGACCCCTGCCCCTCCTGCGGGGCCGGACTGCGCCTGGACCGGGCCATCGAGATCGGGCACATCTTCCAGCTCGGCCGCAAGTACGCCGACGCCTTCGGGCTCGACGTCCTCGGCAAGGAGGGCAAGCCCGTCCGGGTCACCATGGGCTCCTACGGCATCGGCGTCTCCCGCGCCGTCGCCGCGCTCGCCGAGCAGACCGCCGACGACCGGGGCCTGTGCTGGCCCGCCGCCGTGGCACCGGCCGACGTCCACGTCGTGGCCGCCGGCAAGGCCGTCCCGCTGGCGCTCGCCGAAGAGGCCGCCGAAGCGCTGGCCGCCGCCGGACACCGGGTCCTGCTCGACGACCGGCCCGGACTCTCCCCGGGCGTCAAGCTCACCGACGCCGAACTCATCGGCGTGCCCCGGATCCTGGTGGCGGGCCGCCGCTCGGGCGACCGCGTGGTCGAACTCCAGGACCGCGCGGCCGGCACCCGCGAGGAACTCCCCCTGGAGGAGGCCCTCGCCCGCCTGAACGCACCGGCCGCCAAGGCCTAGGCGGGCTCGGCCCGCCGCTCCTCCGGTCGCTCCTCGGTCGGCCCGTCGGGCCGTGCCGGGGGCGGCGGCGACGCGACCGGCGTCAGCCCGCCCGGAGCCCGGCCCCGGTTGACGGCGTCCGGCGCGGGCGCCGCCGCCGGGGCGTCCGGGGCCGTCGCGGGGGCCGGGGCCGCGCGTTCCAGGAAGCGCAGCAGCTCCACCGGGAACGGCAGTACCAAGGTGGAGTTCTTCTCCGCCGCGACCGCCACCACCGTCTGGAGCAGGCGCAGTTGGAGGGCGGCGGGCTGCTCCGACATCACGGCCGCGGCCTCCGCCAGCTTTCTCGACGCCTGGAGCTCCGCGTCCGCGTTGATCACCCGGGCCCGCCGCTCGCGGTCGGCCTCCGCCTGCCGGGCCATCGACCGCTTCATGGTCTCCGGCAGCGACACGTCCTTGATCTCGACCCGGTCGATCTGCACGCCCCAGCCCACCGCCGGACTGTCGATCATCAGCTCCAGCCCCTGGTTGAGCTGCTCCCGGTTGGACAGCAGGTCGTCCAGGTCGCTCTTGCCGATGATCGAGCGCAGCGAGGTCTGCGCCATCTGGGAGACCGCGAACCGGTAGTCCTCCACCTCGATGATCGCGTTGGCCGGGTCCACGACCTTGAAGTACACGACCGCGTCCACCCGCACCGTGACGTTGTCCCGGGTGATGCCCTCCTGGGCCGGCACCGGCAGCGTCACGATCTGCATGTTCACCTTGCGCAGCCGGTCCACGAACGGCAGCACCATCGTGAACCCGGGCCCGCGGACGCCCTCCCGCAGCCGGCCGAAGCGGAAGACCACGCCCCGCTCGTACTGCTTCACCACCCGGGCCGCCACGCCCGTGTACACCATCACACCCGTGGCGGCGGCCACCGCCGCTGTCAGCAGTTCCTCGACCATGACGGCCCCCTGCCGGACTCATACCTCTTACCTACGGTATGCCCTACAACCAGGCGGCGAACTCCAGCAGCAGCTCCGCGTCCCCGCGCCGCCCGGCGGCCAGTGCCCGCACCCCGGACTCCACCGCCCTGAACACCGTCCAGCCCCGCAGCCGGTCGCGGTCCACCTCCAGCGAGTCCGCGAGCCGGTGCACCCGCCGCCGGGCCCCGGCCGCCCCCGCCGAGGTGGCCATCTGGTCCTCCAGCCGGTCCCGCACCAGCCGGGCCAGGTCGTAGGACCGCTCGCCCACCAGCGGGTCCGGGCCCACCGTCAGCCACGGCGCCCGCTCCCCGGCCAGTACCTTGCCCTGCCGGAAGTTCCCGTGCAGCAGCAGTTCCTCGCCCGGCAGCGCCGTCAGCTCCGCGCGCAGCGCCAGCGCCGAGTCCGCGAGCGCCCGCACCTCCGCGGGCGCGGCGCGCAGCGCCCCGCCCTGGCGGGCCGTGCGCTCGGCCACCGTCTCGAAGGGGTGACCGGGCGGCGGTTCCACCCACAGCCGCCGCAACGTGCCGCACGCCTCCAGCAGGGCCTTGGCGTCCGGCAGCGAACGCAGCGAGACCTCCGGGTGCAGCCGCTCCAGCAGCAGGGCCCCGTCCGCCTCGTGGTGGCGGGAGTCGAGGACCCGTACGGCCCCGAAACCGCCCCAGTGGGCGAGCGCCGCCAGCTCCCGGTCCGGCCGGGCTCCGGGCGGGGCCAGCTTGAGGGCGGCCGGGGTGCCGTCGGCGTACCGGACGAGGAGCACCAGGCTGCTGCGGCCGCCCGGGGCCTGGACCCGCTGGGCCACGACCTGCCGCCGGTGCAGCGCCTCCTCGGTGAGCTCGGGCAGGTGCCCCAGCCACTGGGTGTCCCGCTCCTCCTCCGGCAGCTCGCCGAGCGCCCGTACAAGCCGCTGCGGCGGTTCGAAAGCCATGCGTGCGTGATCCCTTTCAGCTGGTGGGAGCTCGGTCGGAGCGTTCCGTGAGCCCAGGGAAGGCTACGCCGCTGCCGCGCCAGCGCGCCGCGCGGACGGCCGCGGCGCTCAGCGCGTCGGCCGCCTCGCGGCGCAACCGGCCGTCCGCCGCCCGCACCAGATCGGAGTACGCGCCCGCCACCCGGTCCTCGATCACGGCGGCCAGCCGCGTGGTGTCGTCGGGGGTGCGCAGCTCGAAGGGCAGGGCGTACGCCGCCTCGGCGGCCACGGGCGTGCCGCCCAGCTCGCGCACCGTGCGGGTGAGCGCGTCGCGCCGGGCCACGTGGGTGCCGTACGCGTCGCGGGCCTCGGTGGCGCGGTCCGCCGCGACCCGGGCGCCGATCACCCCGTACCCGTACGCCGCCGCGTGCTCGGCGGCCAGGGCGGCCTGGGCGGCCCGCAGCGCACGGCCGGCGGGGGAGGGTTCGGGCTTCACGAGGCGGCTCCGGGGGTGGAGGTGAGCAGGTACGCGTGGACGGCGCCGCAGGCGGCGACGGAGGCCAGCAGCCGGGCCAGTTCCCCGGGGGCCCCGGCCAGCGCGATGGTCCGCGCCTCCGACAGGCTCCGCTCGGCGTCGGCGAGGGAGCTCAGCGCCTCGGCGGGCTTCGGCGGGACGGCCTCACGGCTCGCCGCCGGGGGCCCGGACGGCGCGGTGGCGGCCGCGGAGGCGGAGGGCGAGGGCGAGGGCGGGGCTGAACGGGCGGCCGAGGTGCGGCCCCCGGCGTCCGGGGCCGGGAAGGCCAGGGCCGCCGAGTGCGCCGCGACGGCGGCCCGCAGCGGTGCGAGCCGCTCCGCCAGCGCGGGATGCACGGCGGCGGTGGCGTCGTAGCGTTCGAGCAGCCGCGCGCTGTCACGAACGGCGCCCTCCCGCATCCGCCGTTCGAGTGGAATTCCGGTGCCTTCCCCGGACGGGCCGCCCCCGCCGGTGCATCCGGCGAGCAGGGCGGCCCCGGCCGCGCCGGCGGCTCCGGTGAGCAGGCTCCTTCGGGAGGGCCGGGGGGGCAGGGTCCAGGGCACGGCGCCGTCCTCGGGGGTGGTGTCTGGGCAGGGTGTGATCACGGTACCTGGGGGCCCGTCGGGAGAGCGGACGGCAACACCCTCCGCGACCGGATACCCTTTGACCTGACACGCGACGAAAACCACAACAGCACACGCGGCCGAGGAGTCACCCGGATGAGCACCACCCAGAGCGACAGGCTGCGCGGATTGCTGGAGCCGCTCGTCACCGCCAAGGGACTGGACCTCGAAGAGATCGAGCTGTCCAAGGCGGGCAAGCGCCGCATGCTGCGGATCGTCGTGGACTCCGATGAGGGCGTGGAGCTGGACGCCTGTGCCGAGCTGAGCCGTGAGGTCTCCGACCTGCTCGACGCCTCCGATGTGATGGGTGAGGACGAGTACGTCCTCGAAGTCAGTTCCCCGGGTGCGGACCGGCCGCTCAGCGAGCACCGTCACTACGTTCGGGCGACCGGTCGTCTCGTGAAGTTTCAGCTGTCCGCCGACGGTGAAAAGGGTGCCGGGGAACTGGTCGCCCGCATCCTCGGCGTCGACGACGAGGGCCTGGACCTCGAAGTACCGGGTGTGAAGGGCCGCAAGGCGACCACCCGCCGCATCGCGTTCACCGACATCGCCAAGGCGCGTGTCGAGATCGAGTTCAACCGCAAGGACAAGAAGGAAGAGGAGGCGTAGCCGTGGACATCGACATGAGTGCCCTGCGGGGTCTGGTCCGGGAGAAGGAGATCTCCTTCGACCTGCTCGTCGAGGCGATCGAGTCGGCCCTCCTCATCGCGTACCACCGCACCGAGGGCAGCTTCCGGCGTGCCCGCGTCGTGCTCGACCGCACCAACGGTCACGTGGTCGTGTGGGCGACGGAGGACCCGAGGGACCTCGAAGAGGGCCAGGAGCCCAAGGAGTTCGACGACACCCCGTCGGACTTCGGGCGGATCGCCGCGACGACCGCCAAGCAGGTGATCCTCCAGCGTCTGCGCGACGCCGAGGACGACCTGACCTTCGGCGAGTTCGCCGGCCGCGAGGGCGACGTCATCACCGGCGTCGTCCAGCAGGGCAAGGACCCCAAGAACGTCCTGGTCGACATCGGCAAGCTGGAGGCCATCCTGCCGGTGCAGGAGCAGGTCCCGGGTGAGGAGTACACGCACGGGCTCCGTCTGAAGACGTACGTCGTGCGCGTGGCGAAGGGTGTCCGCGGGCCTTCCGTGACCCTGTCGCGCACCCACCCCAACCTGGTGAAGAAGCTGTTCTCGCTGGAGGTCCCCGAGATCGCCGACGGCAGCGTCGAGATCTCCGCGATCGCCCGCGAGGCCGGCCACCGCACCAAGATCGCCGTCCGGTCCACCCGTTCGGGCCTGAACCCGAAGGGCGCCTGCATCGGCCCGATGGGCAGCCGCGTGCGCAACGTGATGGCCGAGCTGCACGGCGAGAAGATCGACATCGTCGACTGGTCGGACGACCCGGCGGAGATGGTCGCGAACGCCCTGTCACCCGCTCGGGTGAGCAAGGTCGAGGTCGTCGACTGGGACTCGCGTTCCGCCCGGGTGACCGTGCCCGACTACCAGCTGTCGCTCGCCATCGGCAAGGAGGGCCAGAACGCCCGCCTCGCCGCGCGGCTCACCGGCTGGCGCATCGACATCCGCCCGGACACCGAGGAGACCCCGGACCGGGACGGCGAGGGTGACGGCGGCCGAGGCCAGGACCGGACCCAGGACCGGACCCAGGACCGCGGTCACGACCGTGGCCAGGGCCGGGGCCGGGAATAAACCAGTACCGGCCGGAGGTTTCCGGCCGGTAGACAGGGACACGGAGCGCGGTCCGCAAGTGGAGGCCCGCTCGTGGATCACAACAACGTCCGTTCGATTTTTCACCTGAAGGGGTGAGGTCGGTGCGGGGAGGTAGACTTAGGCGTGTCTGGCCGGACGCAAGCCCGCGCATGCCCCGAACGCACCTGTGTGGGGTGTCGGGTGCGAGCGGCCAAGAGCGATCTGCTGCGCATCGTGGCGGTCGGGGACGAATGCGTCCCCGATCCACGCGGTACGCTGCCCGGCCGGGGTGCCTACGTGCACCCTGCCGCGGTCTGCCTCGACCAGGCGGTCCGCCGCAGAGCGTTCCCCCGGGCCCTACGGTCCGCAGGAGCGCTCGACACGGCGGCACTGCGCACAGCCCTGGCCGTCGAGGCCGAGGCGACACCGTAAGAAGAAGTACGGCACGGACATCCCGTGCGGTCAGGTACCTCGCGAGTTGGAAGTAGGTCGAGATTGCGATGAGCACTCGATGAGTACGCGATGAGTACGCCCATGAAGTAGCGACGGTCCGGCGTAACCCGGACCTAAAAGGAGCGAAGTGGCTAAGGTCCGGGTATACGAACTCGCCAAGGAGTTCGGGGTGGAGAGCAAGGTCGTCATGGCCAAGCTCCAAGAACTCGGTGAATTCGTCCGTTCGGCGTCCTCGACGATCGAGGCGCCGGTTGTACGCAAGTTGACTGACGCACTGCAGGGGCCCGGCGGCAACGCCGGCAAGTCCGCTGCGAAGCCCGGCGCGCCCCGCAAGGCCGCGCCCGCCAAGCCCGCGGCGCCCTCCCCGGCCGCCGCGGCACGTCCCGCTGCCCCGAAGCCCGGTGCGCCGGTGGCCCCCAAGCCGCCCGTCGCCGAGGCCCCGGCCGTCAGCGCCCCGGTGACTCCGGCCGCCCCCGGCCCGCGTCCCGGTCCCAAGGCTCCGGCCGCCCCGAAGCCCGCTCCGGCGGCTCCCGTGGCGACCGAGTTCTCCGCGCCTCCGGCGGCCCCGGCCGCCCCGGCGCGCACCGAGCGTCCCGCCGCGGCCCCCGGCCCCCGTCCGGCGCAGCAGCGTCCGGCGCAGGGTCAGGGCGGTGCCCGTCCCGGCGCCCCGCGTCCGGCCGGCGCCACGCCCGGTGCCCAGGCCCCGCGCCCCGGTGGCGCTCAGGCCCCGCGTCCCCAGGGCGCCCGTCCGGCCGGTCCCCGTCCGGGCAACAACCCCTTCACCTCCGGTGGCTCCACCGGCATGGCGCGCCCGCAGGCGCCCCGTCCGGCCGGTGCTCCGCGTCCCGGTGCCCCCGGCGCCGGTGGCGGCCAGGGTGCTCCGCGTCCGCAGGGCGGCCCCGGTGGCGCTCCGCGTCCGCAGGGTCCCGGCGGCGCCCGTCCGACCCCGGGCGGCATGCCCCGTCCGCAGGGCGGCGCCCCGCGTCCCGGTGGTGCTCCCGGCGGTAACCGTCCGAACCCGGGCATGATGCCGCAGCGTCCCGCTGCCGGTGGTCCCGGTCCCCGTCCCGGTGGCGGCCCCGGTGGCCGTGGTCCCGGTGCGGGCGGTCCCCGTCCCGGTGGCGCCGGTCGTCCCGGCGGCGGCTTCGCCGGTCGTCCGGCCGGTCCGGGCTCGCGTCCGGCGGGCGGCGGCTTCGGCGGCCCGCGTCCGGGTGGCGGCGGCTTCGGCGGCGGTCCGGCCGGTGCCGGTGGCGGCGGTCGTCCCGGCTTCGGCGGGCGTCCCGGTGGTCCCGGTGCCCGTGGTGGCACGCAGGGTGCCTTCGGCCGTCCCGGCGGTCCGGCCCGTCGTGGCCGCAAGTCCAAGCGTCAGAGGCGCCAGGAGTACGAGGCCATGCAGGCCCCGTCGGTCGGCGGCGTGATGCTGCCCCGCGGCAACGGCGAGACCGTTCGCCTGTCGCGCGGTGCGTCCCTCACCGACTTCGCGGAGAAGATCAACGCCAACCCGGCGTCGCTCGTCGCCGTGATGATGAACCTCGGCGAGATGGTCACGGCCACGCAGTCCGTCTCCGACGAGACCCTCGAAATGCTGGCCGGCGAGATGAACTACCAGGTTCAGATCGTCAGCCCGGAGGAAGAGGACCGCGAGCTCCTCGAGGGCTTCGACATCGAGTTCGGCGAGGACGAGGGCGGCGAGGAATACCTCATGCCGCGTCCGCCGGTCGTCACCGTCATGGGTCACGTCGACCACGGTAAGACCCGCCTGCTCGACGCCATCCGCAAGACGAACGTCGTCGCGGGCGAGGCCGGCGGCATCACCCAGGGCATCGGTGCCTACCAGGTGGGCACCGAGGTCAACGGCGAAGACCGCAAGATCACCTTCATCGACACCCCGGGTCACGAGGCGTTCACCGCCATGCGTGCCCGTGGTGCGAAGTCGACCGACATCGCGATCCTCGTGGTCGCGGCCAACGACGGCGTCATGCCGCAGACGATCGAGGCGCTCAACCACGCCAAGGCCGCCGGCGTCCCGATCGTCGTCGCGGTCAACAAGATCGACGTCGAGGGTGCCGACCCGGTCAAGGTGCGCGGTCAGCTCACCGAGTTCGGTCTGGTCGCCGAGGAGTACGGCGGCGACACGATGTTCGTCGACATCTCCGCCAAGCAGGGTCTGCACATCGACTCCCTGCTGGAGGCCGTCGTCCTCACCGCCGACGCCTCGCTCGACCTGCGCGCCAACCCCGAGCAGGACGCTCAGGGTATTGCGATCGAGTCCCACCTCGACCGTGGCCGCGGTGCCGTCGCCACCGTCCTCGTCCAGCGCGGTACCCTCCGCGTCGGCGACACGATGGTCGTGGGCGACGCCTACGGCCGTGTGCGCGCCATGCTCGACGACAAGGGCAACAACATCGAGGAAGCGGGTCCCTCGACCCCCGTCCTGGTCCTGGGTCTCACCAACGTCCCCGGCGCCGGCGACAACTTCCTCGTCGTCGACGAGGACCGCACCGCCCGTCAGATCGCCGAGAAGCGTGCTGCGCGTGAGCGCAACGCCAACTTCGCCAAGCGCGTCCGCCGGGTGTCCCTGGAAGACCTCGACTCGGTCCTCAAGGCCGGTCTGGTCCAGGAACTCAACCTCATCATCAAGGGCGACTCGTCCGGTGCGGTGGAGGCCCTGGAGTCCTCGCTGCTCCAGCTCGACGTCGGCGAAGAGGTCGACATCCGCGTCCTGCACCGCGGTGTGGGTGCGGTCACCGAGTCGGACATCTCGCTGGCGATGGGCTCCGACGCCATCGTCATCGGCTACAACGTCCGTGCCGTGGGCCGTGCCGCGCAGATGGCGGACCGCGAGGGCGTCGACGTCCGCTACTACTCGGTGATCTACCAGGCCATCGAGGAGATCGAGGCGGCCCTGAAGGGTCTGCTCAAGCCGGAGTACGAAGAGGTCGAGCTCGGTACGGCGGAGGTCCGCGAGATCTTCCGCTCGTCCAAGCTGGGCAACATCGCGGGTGTCCTCATCCGTTCCGGCGAGGTCAAGCGCAACACCAAGGCGCGGCTCCTGCGCGATGGCAAGGTCATCGCCGAGAACCTCACCATCTCCGGTCTGCGCCGCTTCAAGGACGACGTCACCGAGATCCGCGAGGGCTTCGAGGGTGGTATCAACCTCGGTTCCTTCAACGACATCAAGATCGACGACGTCATCGCGACGTACGAGATGCGCGAGAAGCCCCGCGCGTAAGCGCGAGGCGGTTCGCACCGTGTCGTAGTCAGCTGTAACACCGGGGCCGGTCGGCGGAATATCCGTCGATCGGCCCCGGCCGTTGCGTGTACGGTTCTGGTGACCGGCCGCTCGCGCGACCGGGAGATCCCTCCGGGCGACGGCCCGGCGGGCCACCTAACCCGCACCGGCGGGACATCCGGAACTGCATGTACGTGGGGACTCTGTCCTTCGATCTGCTCCTCGGCGACGTTCACTCGCTGAAGGAGAAACGCTCCGTCGTCCGGCCCATCGTCGCCGAGCTCCAACGCAAGTTCTCCGTGAGCGCGGCCGAGGTGGGCGACCAGGACCTGCACCGCAGGGCCCGCATAGGGGTCGCCCTGGTGAGTGGGGACGCGGGGTTCGTATCGGACGTGCTCGACCGCTGTGAGCGGCTGGTCGCGGCGCGTCCGGAAGTGGAGCTGCTGTCCGTGAGGCGGCGGTTCCACGGTGATGAAGACTGATTGCTTGTCTGCAAGGAAGAAGGAGACGGACCAGTGGCCGACAATGCGCGGGCGAAGAAGCTGGCGGACCTCATCCGGGAGGTGGTGGCCGAGAAGCTGCTGCGCGGTGTCAAGGACCCCCGCCTCGGTACGCACGTGACCATCACGGACACCCGGGTCACCGGCGATCTGCGGGAGGCCACGGTCTTCTACACGGTCTACGGTGACGACGAGGACCGGGCCAGCGCGGCCGCGGGCCTCGAAAGCGCCAAGGGCGTACTGCGCTCCGCGGTCGGCCGGGCGGCGGGAACCAAGTTCACGCCCACCCTGACCTTCGTCGCGGACGCCCTCCCGGAGAACGCCAAGACCATCGAGGACCTCCTCGACAAGGCACGCTCCTCCGACGCCCAGGTGCGGGAGGTCTCCTCCGGCGCCCAGTACGCCGGCGAAGCCGACCCGTACAAGAAGCCGGGCGACGAGGACGACGAGGACGCAGCCGCGGAATGAGCACCGACGCAGGGAAGACTCCGGACGGCCTTGTCATCGTCGACAAGCCGTCCGGCTTCACTTCGCACGACGTGGTCGCCAAGATGCGCGGGATCGCCAAGACCCGCCGCGTCGGCCACGCAGGCACCCTCGACCCGATGGCGACGGGCGTCCTCGTCCTCGGCGTGGAGAAGGCCACCAAGCTCCTCGGCCACCTCGCCCTGACCGAGAAGGAGTACCTCGGGACCATCCGTCTGGGGCAGTACACCCTCACGGACGACGCCGAGGGCGAGATCACGTCGTCCGCCGATGCCTCCGGGGTGACCCGCGAGGCGGTGGACGCGGGCATCGCCAAGCTGACCGGCGACATCATGCAGGTCCCGTCGAAGGTCAGCGCCATCAAGATCAAGGGCGTGCGCTCCTACAAGCGCGCCCGCGACGGCGAGGACTTCGAGATCCCGGCCCGCCCGGTGACCATCTCGTCGTTCCAGGTGTACGACATGCGGGAGGCGGAGGCCGAGGACGGCACCAAGGTCGTCGACCTCGTCGTCTCCGTGGTCTGCTCCAGCGGTACGTACATCCGCGCCCTCGCCCGCGACCTTGGCGCCGACCTCGGCGTGGGCGGCCACCTCACGGCGCTCCGGCGCACGCGGGTGGGCCCGTACAAGCTCGACCGCGCGCGGACTCTGGACCAGCTCCAGGAGGAGCTGACCGTGATGCCGATCGGCGAGGCGGCCGCCGCCGCCTTCCCGCGCTGGGACCTGGACGCCCGGAGGGCCTCGCTGCTCGCCAACGGGGTCCGGATCGACATGCCGGACGAGTACGCGGACGGCCGGACGGTCGCCGTCTACGGGCCCAAGGGGCAACTGCTCGGGCTCGTGGAGAGCAAGAACGGCAAGGCGAAGTCCCTCGCGGTCTTCGTCTGACCCGGTCCTGCGACCGGCTTGCGCGCCGCCGGCGCGTTGACGTGGAGCGGTGAGCGCACACGGACTGCCGCTCACCGCTCCACGACCCCCCTCGGGTAGGTCTCTATCCACCCGGAGGCCCGTATTCACCCGTCCGAGCGGGCGCTCGGAGTGAATGCGGGGAGCGTTGGGGGGCGCTTTCGCCCCACGTGCTTTTCGTGCTGATCTTCACTTGCCTACCGTCGTGACCAGGGGTCCCGCGGCAGGGGAGTGGTACGGCGATGACGGACGAGGTCACCGGCGGTGCGAGGGGTTGTGGGGCCGAGCCCCGGACGGACTCCGGCACGGACTTCGGCGCGGGCTTCGGCTCGCGGCCGGGGACGGGCGTCGCCACGGACGTCCCCGGGGACGCCTCCGGGGACGTCCTCGCGGACGGCGACGGCGACGGAGACGGCGACGGAGACCGCGACGGGGCGGGAACGGGGACCGGTGGCGCCGTGCGGCTCGTGCTGGTCTGCGACGAGGCCGGGCGACCGCGCGGCAGCGGCTTCGTGGCCGACGACCGCGGCACGGTGATCACCAGCCACGCGGCCGTCGACGGACCGGCCCGGCTGGTGCTGCACGGCCCGGGGGACCGGAGCTGGCCCGCCGGCCCGCAGGACGTGACCGCCCTGCCGGACCTCGGGCTGGCCCTCGTGCGGACCGACGGGCTGGGGCTGCGCCCGCTGCCGGTCGCGATGCGCGAGGTGATCCCTCCGGGGACGTACGTACGCCTCCCCGCGCGGGGCTGGCGCCAGGCGCGGGTGCTCGCGGCCGGTGCGGAGGTCACCTACACCGCGGCCGGCCGCGCCCACCTCCTGCCCGCCACCGTCGAGTTGGCGATCGGCACGGACGGCCGGGACGCCCTCACGCGGGGCGCGGAGACCTGCGGGGGGCCGGTCCTCGACGCGGAAACCGGAGCGGTCCTCGCGGTCCTCGGCACCGCTCTCGGCACGGAGCACCGCTCCGGAAGCTTCGCGGTCCCCCTGCGCGCCTGCGCCGCCGCGGCTCCCGACGGCCCCCTCGCGGCCCTGCTGGAACGCAACTCCGCCACCGTGCCGGGGTACGGGGCCGACCTCAACCTCGCCGGCGTGCTGGAGCTGACCGCGATCACCCTCGGCTCGGCCTTTCCCCCGGCCCCCGGATCCGCGCCCGGATCCACCCCCGGCGCCCTGCCGGACCCGGTGGCACGTCCTGCGGTCGCCGCCGGGCTGGCCGCCTTCACCACCGGGGACCGCCAGGTCCTGGGTCTGGTCGGCGCCCCCGGCACCGGCCGCACCACCGCCCTCGCCGCCCTCGCCGCCGACCGCGCGCGCGGCCCCCTCCCCGCGCCGACGCTGTGGCTGCGCGGGGCCGACCTGCGGGGCGGGGACGCCTCCCTGGCCGACGCCGTGACACGGGCCCTCGAAGCCGCCGGCCGGATCGTCACCGCCGGCGGGGCGGGGCCCGTACCGCCGGGGACGGCCGAGCGGGTGGCCGGGCTGGCGACGGACGCCGGGCGGGCGCTGCTGGTCGTGCTGGACGCCCCCGAGGAGATGCCGCCGCAGCTCGCGCACCGCCTCGCGCCGTGGACCGGAGCCACCGCCGGGTGGCTGGGCGGGACCGGGGCCAGGCTGGTGGTCGCCGCCCGGCCCGAATACTGGGAGCGGGCGGGGGAGCTGTACCCGCCGGGGGTGCTGCACGTCCCGGACCGGGCGGCCCGGCGGCTGCCGCCCGCGCTCCCGGTCGGGGACCTGACCCCGGACGAGGCGCGGACGGCGCGCGCCCGCCTGGGGATCCCGGACGACGCCGTGCGGGAGGCCTGCGCCCGGCACCCCCTCACCCTGAGCCTGCTCGCCGGGATCCGGGCCGCCGGGGTCACGGCGGGCCGCCCGGGGCGCGACGAGGTGTTCGCGGCGCACCTGGACCTGGTGGCCCTGCGCGCGGCTGTCCGGATCGCCGTCGCCGACACCGCCCCGGCGTGGGGCCCCGGAGGCGCGAAGCCCCCGGGCACACCCCCCGCGGGCCCGCGGGCGGGCACCCGTACCGCGGGAGCCGCGGATACCGGAGGCGCACCGGCCGGGGCCGCGCGGACCGCGGGGGACGCGCGCCCCGGCGGCCCGGACCCGGAGGCGGCCGGTGGCGCCCGGGTTGCCGGGGAGCGGATCCGCCGGAGCCCGGCCCCGGACGGCGGGATCCCGCGACCGCGGAGCGCCGGGTCGCCCGGTCCGTGGACGGGAGCCGGTGACGGCCGCGGACCCGCCCGGGAGGAGACGTGGCGCCCCGGGGACCGGAGCGCCGGGGCGGGGGCGGGCCGGGGCTCCGCCGGGCCGGGTGAGAGCCGTACCGGGACCGGGGGCGGCGGAGCGGGCCGGGGGGTGGTGTACGGCCCCGGGGTGCGGCGGCTCGCCGCGCGGGTGGCCGGGCGGGTGCACGAGGCCGCCCGGCGCTGCCTCGGCCCCGGGCAGGGCCAGCTGGACCGGGCCTCCTTCGAGGAACTGTTCCCCTGGCGCACCGGCTGGGCCTCCGCCGTCCTCACCGAGGGCCTGCTCGTCCCCGCCGGCCCCGGCTACCGCTTCGCGCACGAGGAGCTCTCCGACTGGCTCCAGGCGGCCCACCTCGACGTCCCCACCGCCCTCGACACCCTCGTCCACCACGGCCCCGCCACCCCCGGCCCGCCCGTGCCCCGCCACCGCATCGGTCCCGTCCTGGAGGCCCTGCGGCGGCTCCCGCCCGCCGAGACCCGGGGTGTGCTGGCCCGCCTGGTAGGCGCCCTCAACGCCTTCACGGAACAGCCGGCGGAGCCGGACGGCCCCGTCCACCCCGACCGCCTCTGGTGGGCCGCCCGACTGCTGCGCGGCACCCTGCTCGCCGCCCCCGACGCCGCCGCCCACCTCCCCGTCCTGCACGCCCTCGCCGAGCACGTCGCCCGGGCGGGTCCCGGGGAGTTCGGCGGCTGGTTCTGGAACCGGCTCCGGCTGCCCGAGTCCGACCGGCTCGACCTGCTGCGCCGCCTGCTGCCCTCCGACCACCACTACCTGGACGCCGCCGCCCGCCGCCTCGTCCGCGCCCCGCAGCTCGTCCTGCCCCTGGTCTGCGCCTGGTTCACCGACGAACGCCGCCTGCGCGGCCGCCCCGGAGCCACCGTCGCCACCGCCGCCCAGGCCCTCCTGCACACCCACCGGGCCCTGGCCGTCGACGACCTCACCGAGGCCCTCGTCGGCGCCGGACACCCCCGCGCCGACGAACTGCTCGCCGTGCTCGCCGAGGACGAGCCCTCCGCCATGTCCCGCGCCGTCGACCGCTGGGCACACGACGAGCGCCCCGGCCGCCGCGTGGCCGCGGCCGCGTACGGCCTCGCCACCGCCCCCCACGTGCGCAGCACCGCGGACCGCGAGCCGCTGCGCCACGCCGCCCAGGCGCTGCTCGCCCGCCCCGGCGACGCCCCCCTGCACGGCAGCGCCCTCGCCGTGCTGCTGCGCGACCCCCAGGTACGGGCCCGCTACCTGCCCGACGCCCTCGACTGCTTCCGCGAGCCCGGGAGCGGTGCCCGGCTGCCCGCCTCCGCGCTGGTCGCCGCCCTGCCCGTACTGCCCGACCCGGACGCCGTGTTCGCCGCCCTGCGGGCCCGCGCCGACGGCGAGGTGCTGCGCGCGCTGGCCGGGCTGACCACTCCGGGGCTGGCCCGGCGCGCGGGCGACCTCGTACGGGAGCACCTGGCCGGCCACCCCGAGGACGCCCCGCACGCCGCCGCGTTCGTCGACCGGCGCCTGGAACAGGGCCCGGCCGCCGAACCCGTGCTGCGCGCCCTCGTCCTGGACCTGCTGCGCACGGCCCCGTCGCCGGTACGGTCCGAGCTGGCCCGGGTGCTGGCCGCGCCGGGCGGGGAGCCCTCCCGGACGCTGCGCGGCGAGCTGGCCGACGTACTGCTGCGCGAGGAGGCCGATCCGTCGGTCCTGGGGGCCTTCCTGGAGGCCCTCGCCGCCGCTGCCTCCGTACGCCCCGAGGAGCGCACCCGGGAGCTGCTCCGGCGGACCGGCCGCCGGCTGCTGCGGGCCCCCGGCGGGCCCGTCGTCTTCGAGCACCGCACGGTGGAGCTGGCGCGCGCCGATCCGGCGTTCGGGGCACTGGTGGCACGCTGGCTCACGGACGCGGAGGCCGATGCCGCGGCCCTCCTCGGACCCGGTGCCCGGCGTACCGTGGAGACCCTCAGCAGGGCCGCCCCGGACGTCACATGAGGCGGGCCGGCCCTCAGCCGGACGCCGATGCGGGGCCCCGGCCACCGGCATGGCAGTCTTAGACCTGCAATCGGTACAGGGACTACACGGGTTCGGGCGAGGAGCGGTCACAGTGCAGCGCTGGCGTGGCTTGGAGGACATCCCCCAGGACTGGGGACGCAGCGTCGTCACCATCGGCTCCTACGACGGTGTGCACCGGGGACACCAGCTGATCATCGGGCAGGCCGTCGCGAAGGCGCGCGCCCTCGGCGTGCCCTCGGTGGTCGTCACCTTCAGCCCGCACCCCAGCGAGGTCGTCCGGCCGGGCAGCCACCCGCCGATCCTGGCCCCCTACGACCGCCGCGCCGAGCTGATGGCCGGTCTCGGGGTCGACGCACTGCTGATCCTGCCCTTCACGGCGGAGTTCTCGCAGCTGTCCCCGGCCGACTTCATCGTGAAGGTGCTGGTCGACAAGCTGCACGCGCGTGCCGTCATCGAGGGCCCGAACTTCCGCTTCGGCCACCGGGCCGCCGGGAACGTCGACTTCCTGACCGAGCTGGGCGCCACGTACGACTACGAGGTCGAGGTCGTGGACCTGGTGGAGCGCGGCGAGGCGGGCGGCGGGGTGCCGTTCTCGTCCACCCTCGCGCGCAGGCTCGTCGCCGAGGGGGACATGGACGGCGCCGCCGAGATCCTCGGCCGCCCGCACCGGGTCGAGGGCGTCGTGGTGCGCGGCGCGCAGCGCGGGCGCGAGCTCGGCTACCCGACGGCGAACGTCGAGACCCAGCCGCACACCGCGATCCCGGCCGACGGGGTGTACGCGGGCTGGCTGACGGCGGACGGCGAGCGGATGCCGGCGGCGATCTCGGTCGGCACGAACGTGCAGTTCGACGCCACGGAGCGGACCGTGGAGGCGTACGCGATCGACCGCGTGGGCCTGGACCTGTACGGGATGCACGTGTCCGTCGACTTCCTCGCGTACGTGCGGGGGATGGCGAAGTTCGAGTCGCTGGACGGGCTGCTGGAGGCGATCGCCGACGACGTGAAGCGGGCGCGGGTGCTGACGGAGGCGTACGACTCCGAGCGCTGACGCGCCGCGCGAGCCGAGAGGGCCCGTACCGTCCTGGGGACGGTACGGGCCCTCTCGCTCGTCTGCCGTGTTCCGGCTCAGCCGAGGCGCGGGTCGCGCGGGGGCTGGCCCGGGGGCTGCTGCCAGGGCTGGCCGGGCTGCGGGTAGGGCTGGCCGCCGTACGGGGGCTGCTGCGGTTGCTGGTACGGGCCCGCCGGCTGCGGAGCCGGAGCCTGCGGGGCTTGCTGGGGGTACGGCTGCTGCTGGGGCTGCTGGGGCTGCTGGGCTTGCTGGGGTCCGCCCCAATGCGCCTGCGCGCCCTGCTGCTGTGCGCGGACGAAGTCCTCGGCGACCAGCGCGGAGAGGGTGAAGTACGCCTCCCGGGTCTTGGGCCGCATCAGGTCCAGGTCCACCTCGGCGCCGGCCGCCAGGTGTTCGTCGAAGGGCACGACGACGACCCCGCGGCAGCGGGTCTCGAAGTGCTGCACGATGTCCTCGACCTTGATCATCTTGGCGGTCTCGCGGACCCCGGAGATGACGGTGATCGAGCGCGAGACCAGGTCGGCGTACCCGTGGGCGGACAGCCAGTCGAGGGTGGTGCTGGCGCTGCTCGCGCCGTCCACCGACGGGGTCGAGATGATGATCAGCTGATCGGCCAGGTCCAGGACCCCGCGCATGGCGGAGTAGAGGAGCCCGGTGCCCGAGTCGGTGAGGATGATCGGGTACTGGCGGCCGAGCGTCTCGATGACGCGGCGGTAGTCCTCGTCGTTGAAGGTCGTCGAGACCGCCGGGTCCACGTCGTTGGCGATGATCTCCAGGCCCGAGGGGGCCTGCGAGGTGAACCGCCGGATGTCCATGTACGAGTGCAGGTACGGGATCGCCTGGACCAGGTCGCGGATCGTCGCGCCGGTCTCGCGGCGGACACGGCGGCCGAGGGTGCCGGCGTCGGGGTTGGCGTCGATGGCCAGGATCTTGTCCTGGCGCTCGGTGGCGAGGGTCGCGCCGAGGGCGGTGGTGGTCGTGGTCTTGCCGACGCCGCCCTTGAGGCTGATGACGGCGATGCGGTAGCAGGACATCACCGGAGTGCGGATCAGTTCGAGCTTCCGCTGGCGGTCGGCCTCGGCGGCCTTGCCGCCGAAGCGGAAGCCGGAGCGGGTGGGCTTCGGCTTCTGCTTGGCGCGGATCAGGCGGTCGGAGGACAGCTCGACGGCGGCGGTGTAGCCCAGCGGCGCGCCGGGTCCCTGGCCGGGCTGCTGCTGGTACGGGCCCTGCGGAGGCTGCGGCTGCGGCGGTTGTGGCTGTGCGGCCTGCTGCTGGGGCCACGGGGCGGCGGGGGCCTGCGGTGTCGCCTGCGGCGGGAAGCCGTAGCCCTGCGGGGCCTGGGCCTGGGGCTGCTGCTGGCCGACGGGCGGGAACCCGTACCCCTGGGGCGGACCCGAGGACGGGAACGCGGGCGGCAGCGGAGGCAGTTCACCCCCGGGGCCGGGTCCCCCGAACGGAGTATCCGCGGGAGAGGGGGCGGTGGCGTACGGCCCCTGCGGGGTGTCCTGGGGCACCTTGACGCCCTCGGCGGGCGTGGCGGTCCGGGGCACCGCGGGGGCCTCCGGCAGTGCGGGCACGACGATGGGCTCCACCACCGGCACCCGGAACGGGGCGTCCGCCGCCCCTTCCCGGGGCTGGTCCGGGGCGGGCGCGTCGGCGTGGGCCGTGCCCTCGGAGGCCGAGGACGCGGCAGTGGCCGGAGACCCGGCGGGTCCCTCCGGGGGCGACGGCGGCGCGTCGGCGGCCGCCCGCGCCGGGGCGGCCGCGTCCCCGGCAGGGCCGGCGGGAGCCGGACTCCCCGCCTGTCCCGGGTGGGCGGGCGGGGCCTGACCGGGGAACGGCGCCGGGGTCTCCCCCTGCGCCGGGTAGGGGGCCGCAGCGGCACCCGGGAACGCCGGCACGGCGTCGGCGGGGGCGGGGTATGCGGCCGGACCCTGCGCCGGGAACGCGGGCAGCGCGTCGGCCGGGGCCGGGGCCGGGGCCTGGGCGGCGAACGGCGCCGCGCCATCGGCCTGGCCGGGGTAGGCGGGCGGAGCCGGCGCGTCGGCCGGGGCCGGGAAGGCAGCCGGACCCTGCGCCGGGAACGCGGGCGGAACCGCGTCCGCCGGGGCCGGGAACGCGGGCGCGCCCGAGTCCGCCTGCGCCGGGAACGCGGGCAGCGCCGCCTCGGCCGCCGACGGGGTGTCGGACGGGGTACGAGGGGCCGGCGGGGCGATCCGCATCGTCGGCGGGGAGACCACGTCCGACGGCCGGTGGGGTTCGAATCCGCTGCCCTCGGGCAGCCCCGGCAGCCCCGGAACCGGCGCGGCCGGCGCCGACGCGCCCTGCGTGTACCAGGCCGGCGGGGTGTAGTCGATGGTGAACTCGCCCGTCACATCGGGCTCCGCGTCGGACTGATCGTCCGTCGGGACGTCCCACGTCCCGCCGCGCCTCTCGTTCCGATCGCCGCTCACTGGTCCTCCTGGTCTGTCGAACACCGGTCGGGCGCCCAACTCGACGCCGCGCCCGTGCTCAGCCTAATCGCGCCCCGTGACCGCGAGGCCCCCGAGGTCGCGCCCCCGCACTCCTGCCTACAGGCCGCCCGCGCCCTGAGCAACCGTCATTGCGCACCACCGTCTCAGTCGATGCGCCGCGCCGGGCCCAGCAGGCCCGTCTCCGTATCCGTGCCCTGCGTCATCACGAACTTCCGGTCACGCGGCGTACACCACAGCGTCACCCCGTCCCCGAGGGTCGGCAGGGACTCCACCGCCGCCCGCGGCAGCCCCATCAGGGCGCCGATCCGCTCCGCCTCTTCGGGGGACACCCGCTGCACCCCCACCAGCGCGGAGTTCCGGCACAGCCGCGGAGCCGTCGGGCTCAGGTACGGCAGCAGGGTCAGCACCGACTGCCACGGCCCCGCCACCACCCGTCCGCGCGGCGGCCGCATCCCGCAGTCCCGGATCACCAGCACCGGGCTGCCCGCCGAGGCGCCCTGCGGCGGCACCCGGCCCACGTCGTGCAGGGTCACGCACTGCTGCCCGCCGCCGGCCGCCTGGGCCAGCCCGGACCACACCTGCCCGCGCCCGGTCTCCACCGCGACCCGGGCCCCGGTCGCCGCCGTCCGCAGGGCCAGCACCTGGGCCGTCCACAAGCCGCCGATCAGCGTGACCTCGTACGGCGTGGGCCGGTTCACGCCGAGCACCGCCGGGCGGCCCTCCGCGTCCACGCCGATGACGACCCCGTCGTCCCCGACGGGCAGCGCCAGCGCGTCCAGATCGCCCGCCGGGACCACGTGCCGCTCCCGGCGCGGCCCGATCAGCCCGAAACCGCCCCTGACCGCGTTCCTCGCCGAGCCCGTCACCGCGCGCCTCCCAACGGCAGCGAGGCCAGCAGCCCCGGCACCTGTTCCCGGTCCAGCCGGACCAGCCCCGTCCGCACGCCCCGCGCGGTCCGCTCCAGTTCCCGCCGGGCCGCGACGAGCTCCTCGTCGCTGCGCCCGGTCACCCGGACGTGCCCGGTCAGCGTCACGCCCTGCCGCTCGGCCGGGGCCATCGTCAGGCTGAAGTTCGTCGCCAGCGCGGGCAGCGAGGTCAGCAGGGCCACGAACTGCGGCAGCCCCGCCCCGGTACCGCCCAACTGCGGCCAGCGGGCTATCCAGTACGTGGTGTGCCGCCGGTCGTCGCAGCGCCAGGCCCGCGGGGTCTCCTCCGTGCGCCGGCCCGAGCTCGCCGCACGTCCCGCCTGGGTGATCGCCATCGGGTTCGCGCAGGAGGAGGTCGCGAGCGCGCCCGTCAGCTCCTGCTCCGTCAGCACGGCCGCCCGGAACCCGGCCCCGGTCAGCCGGCTCGCCAGCTGGTCAGCGACCCGCACCAGACACCGCTGGGCCCCCGCCGGTCCGCCGCCGCGGGCGGCGACGGCCTCCGGGCACAGCTCGGGGTCGAGCTTGAGCGCGATCCACGTCAGCCGCACGGCCGGGGCGCCCGTCCGGGCTTGGAGCGGCGCGTAGTTGAGCGTGGCCATCGACCGGGCCGGCAGGTGCGGGGCCGGAGCGGGCTGCGTGTGCTGGACGAGCTGTGCCGACTCCAGCCGGATGCCGTCCACTTCGAGGACGTCCCGCACGGCGGACAGCGGGAGCGGTCGCGCCCCCCGGTCCGGCCGCAGCGCGGTGGCGTCCATGTCCACCTGGACCACCGCCGTCAGGAAGGTCCCGTCGCCGACCATGCCCACCGGCCGCCGGTCACGGTCACTGAAGGTCAGCGTCCGCAGGGCGGGATCGGCCTCGACCAGCGGGGCCAGCCCCGGCTCGGTCCCCGCGGGCACCGCGAGCGACGCGGCCCTGCGGCGCCGGGCCCGCAGCGCGAGCGCGCCGCCGATCCACTCGGGCAGGGACCGCTGGTGGCGGCGTACGACGGCCAGCAGCACCAGGACGAGGGCCAGGACGCCGGCGGGCACCAGCAGCAGCGGCTCCACCACCCACGCCACGAGCAGGACGGCCGCGGCCAGCTGGAGGAGTACGAGCTGTTGCAATCGGAACGGTCCGAACCGGCCCGGGCCCGACTTCGGATGCGGCGTCACCCCGCCCCGTGCGGGTGCGGGCGCGGCCGCCTGCGGCTCCGTCGCGGTGGCCCTCACTCGCGCACCTCCCCATCAAGGGGGCGGACCCGGCGCGTCCGGCACCGCGCGGCAGCGGCCGCCGGCTCCGGAACCTCCCCGATCCACCCCAACAAGCCCTGATTACCCCGGTACCGGAAGGCGCTGAGCGGAATTCCCAGCCTACCCGGCCCCTGCCGACCCTCCGTCAAGAGGCATAGTAGGTCCCCGGTCCGACAACCAAGGCCCGGGGAGCGGCCCCACCGGCCGGGCCGTGCGGGGAGAAGCAGGCGGTCATGGCATCACGACGTGATGAGCTCAACGCGTACACCTTCGCGAAGCGGCGCACGGTGGCCGCGTTCCTGCAGCCCTCGGCCACCGGCACCGAGGAGGGTGCGCCCAGGCCGCTGCGCGCCGTCGTGCCCGGGGTCGTGATCGGGGCGCTCGTGGTCGCGGGCTTCGGAGCCTGGGGCATGTTCAAACCGCAGGCGCCCAAGGGCTGGGACGAGCCCGGGGCCACCGTCATCGTCGGCAAGCAGTCGACGACCCGGTACGTGGTCCTCACCACCAAGGTCGGCGGCAAGGACCAGACCCGGCTGCACCCCGTGCTGAACCTGGCCTCCGCGCGGCTCCTCCTCGACCCGCAGAAGTTCAAGGTCGTCCAGGTCGAGGACAAGGTGCTCGACGCGGGCGAGCCCCCGCGCGGCCCCATCATCGGCATCCCCTACGCCCCCGACCGGCTCCCCGCGAAGCAGGACGCCGGCAAGGCCAAGCGCTGGGCCGTCTGCCAGCAGCCCGGCGGCAACGGCCGGGGCGTCCAGACGGCGGCGTTCGTGCTCGCCGACCGCGAGGCCGGACTGCTCGACGACGCCCGCCGCACCGCCGACGGGCAGGTGCTGTACGTGCAGAGCACCGGCGGGGCCAAGGAGCGCTTCCTCGTGGACGCGACGGGCACCAGGTACCGCTTCCCGGAGGGCAAGCCGGACTCCGCGACCCTCACCACCGCCCTGGTCGGCACCGGCGCCACCCCGCAGCCCGTCACCGAGGAGTGGCTCGCCACCCTCAACGCGGGCGACGACCTGGGCTTCCCGCAACTGCCCGGCACCCCGGGCGCGAACGCGGCGGTCCCGGGCCTGGGCGCGGCCGACGCCAGGGTCGGCATGGTGCTGACGGCCCAGACCGGCTCCGGTACGCAGCACTACGTGGTCCTGCCCGACCGGGTCGCCCCCGTCTCGGAGTTCGTGGCCTGGCTGCTGATCTCCTCGCCGGCCACCGACAGCCTCAACATGCACGGCAAGGCCCACGAGATCGACCTGCAGTCCCTGGGCCCCGACGCCACCCCCTTCAAGGACGAGGCCCGGTGGCCGCGCAAGCGCGGAAAGCAGGTCAACCGGGTCGCCGACACCCCCGGCGCCGCGCAGGGCGCCGAACGGCGCGACACCGTCTGCAACGTGCTGCGCGCGGTCGACGCGCAGGGCAACCAGACGCTGAGCACCTGGGCCGGGACCGGTTTCCCCGTCGACATCGCCGCGAGCGGCACCAGTTCCTACGTCACGCCCGGCACGGGCCTGCTCTACACCCAGCTCCAGGGCCGTCAGACCAGCGCCGGCGGATCGCTGTTCCTGGTCACCGACACCGGCCTGCGCTACGCCGTCCAGGCCAACGGCGACAGCGACGCCGCGCAGTCGAAGATCGGCGCGCCCGACCCGCAGGCCCCGGGCGGGGCCGGTGACGGCCGTCCCGAGGCCAGCCAGGCGCAGATCCGGCTCGGCTACGGCGGGGTCGTGCCCGCCATGGTGCCGATCGCCTGGTCGGAGTTCCTCTCCAAGGGACCCCGCCTCGACACCAACTCCGCCCGTCAGCCGCAGGGTTCATGAGGAGGCCGCCCGTGCCGCAGACGCCCCGCGCCGTGCTGGCGGGCACCGCGTTGGCCCTCGTGGCGGCGTACGGAGCCGGAGCCGGCGCCGCGCCCGGCGCCCGGTCCGCGCCGCCAGCCCCGGCCCCGGCCCCGTACGCCCTGAGGCTCGCCGGGGCGGGGGAGTGCACCTTCCCCATGAAGAAGCAGATCGCCGACCGGCCCTGGGCCCTGCAGCGGCTCATGCTGGACGCGCTGTGGGCGCGGACCAAGGGCAAGGGCGTCCGCGTCGCGGTCATCGACACCGGTGTGGACCGCGCCAACCCGCAGCTCTCCGGCGCCCTCGATCCCGGCGCCGGCCGGGACTTCCTCGACCCCAAGGGCGGCGACGGCACCAACGACACCGTCGGGCACGGCACCAAGGTCGCCGGCCTGATCGCGGCCCGTCCCCAGGACGGCACCGGCTTCGTCGGCCTGGCCCCCGAGGCGACCGTCATCCCCATCCGGCAGAACGACGGGCAGGGCAACGGCAACGCGGCCACCCTCGCCCAGGCCATCGACCACGCGGTGGCCAAGGGCGCCCAGGTCATCAACATCTCCCAGGACACCGACGCCCCGCTCACGCCCGACTCCGACCTGGGCAAGGCGGTCCAGCGGGCCCTGGACGCCAAGGCGGTGGTCGTCGCCTCGGCCGGCAACGACGGCCTGAACGGCCAGAAGCGCCGCACCTATCCCGCAGCCTTCCCCGGGGTCCTGGCCGTGGCCTCCTCCGACCGCAACAACGAGCGGGCCGCGTTCTCCCAGCCGGGCGACTTCATCGGCGTCGCCGCCCCGGGCGTCGACATGGTCTCCACCGTCCCCGGCTTCGGCCAGTGCATCGACAACGGCACCAGCTTCTCCGCCCCCTACGTCGCCGGGGTCGCGGCCCTGCTGCGCGCCGAGCACCCGCAGTGGACCCCGCAGGAGGTGGTCTGGCAGATCCAGAACACCGCCGAGCGCGCCGTCAACGGCCGTGACGACTACGTCGGATGGGGCGTGGTGGACCCGGTCCGCGCCGTCACCCAGGACCGCGACGCGCCCCGGGCACCCGTCCCGGACCCCGGCCCGCCCCCGGCGGCCGCGCCCCGGGCGGCCGCACTCGCCCTGTCGGAAACCGCCCATGAGCGCGAGGAGCGGATCGGCACGTACGCTCTCGGCGTCGGCGCCGTGCTCATCGCCGTCATCGCCGCCACGGCGACGGTCGTCCGCGAGGCCCGGGGCCGCCGCCGACGCCGTTTGCAGTGAACGGTAACGGTTCATCTACGGTGACGGGCCACCTGTGTTGGGCGTGGGACCCGAACTGACTAGAGTGACCGCAGGCTTCACGACTGTGATCGGGGGATTCGTGAAGCGGAGGGGGAAGTGCGGCGCGCGTGACTGGAATTCCGCGCCGCGAAGGTCCGCTCCGCCCTGCAATCCGCCGGTTCTGCCGGGGAATTGAGAAGTGAGGAGCTTCGGATGACGAACAACTTCGGTCTTGCGGACGATCCGGTCGTCAAGGCGGCCAACAAGATCTCCGAGACGGCCAACGCCGTGACCACGCAGTCCCGCGAGCTGGCCGACATCCTGGCCACCGTCAGCGCGGGCTGGACCGGTGTGGGTGCCGAGGGCTTCAAGAAGGCCCAGTCGGACCTCAACATCGACCACGACGAGATCCGCCGTCTGCTCGGCGTCCTGCACAACGCCGTCTCGCAGACGAAGAACCTGACCAACGCCCAGGACGACGAGGTGCGCGCCGCGTTCAACTCGATCGGCGGCGGCAGCGGCGGCCGTTCGGGCCTCGACGGCATCTGATTCCGGCGCCGTCCCCAGCAACCCACCGCGAAGGAGAAGATCATGTCCGGCACCGACGGCCACACCCGGGTACGGTACGAGAGCGTCCAGCAGATGGCGGACCGCATCCGCGTCGTCTCGAAGAACATCCTCAAGGACCTCGACGAGATGGAGGCGGCCGTGAAGGTCGTCACCGACACCTGGGACGGTGAGGCGCACCTGGAGTACGTCAACCTCCAGACGAAGTACCACCGCCGCGCGGACCACATGCAGCAGGAGCTCGAAAAGGTCGCCCGGATCATCGAGCAGGGCAAGGGCGACTACCGCGCCACCGACGTGAAGGCCTCGCGCCTGTTCACCGAGGCCTTCTGAGCCCCGTACCCATCCGGCACGGCGCCCGCGCGAAGGGGGCGCGCCCACCGCGGGCGCGCCCCCTTCGCGCATGCGCGACCGCCCTCAGGTGAGGTCGAACTCCCCGTCCCGGGCCCCCAGGACGAAGGCCTCCCACTCGGCCGCCGTGTACCGCAGCACCGTGTCGCGGTCCAGCGAGGACCGCATCGCCACCGCGCCCTCGGGCAGCCTGGCGATCTCGACCCGCTCCTCGTCCGGGCTGGTCCCGGGCGGGCCCTGCCACTCGACGCCGCTGATGTCGAGCGCGTACAGCTCGTCCTTCTCCTGCTGGGTGCCCATGTGCGGCCCTTCCCTCGGTGGTGCGGTGCTACCGCGGTCTGCCGATTATCGGTGCTGCCGGCCGGGGCGGGGGAGTGTTTCCCGATGATCACCGAGGGCGCCCGCGGGGCGGCGGCCTCCGCCCCGCCCGGAGACGAGGGCGGCCGGCCTCCCCGTCAGGACGGCCCCGCCATCCGCCCGAGCTGGACGAGCGACGTGCCGCGCCTGCGCGAGACGAAGTAACCGCGGCCCGGCGGCATCGGGCGGCACCGTACGGTGCCCAGCAGATCGCCCTCGGACGGGTCGCCCGACAGCACCACGCCCTGCGCGCCCAGCTCCTTGACGCGCTGCATGAAGGGTTCGTACAGCGCCCGGGAGGCGCCCGCCGAGCTGCGCGCGATGATGAAGCGGACCCCCGTGTCGCGGGCGAACGGCAGGAACTCCACCAGCTGCGCCAGCGGATTGCCCTGGCTCGTCGCGACCAGGTCGTAGTCGTCGATCACGATGTACACGTCCGGGCCCGTCCACCAGCTGCGGTCGCGCAGCTGCTGCGGAGTGACGTCGGTGGGCGGCTGCCGGCGTGAGAACACCCCGCCCAGCGCCTCCATGTGCATCTGCAGCGAGCTCGCCATCGGCGCGTACTCCAGCAGGTACTCCTCCGGCAGCGCCCCCAGCAGCCCGCGCCGGTAGTCGCCCACGACCAGCTTGGCCTGGTCCGGGGTGTACCGGTCGGCGATCTGCCGGGCGATGAGCCGCAGCAGGTTCGTCTTGCCCGACTCGCTCTCGCCGAACACCAGGAAGAAGGGGTCCGCCTCGAAGTCGACGAACACCGGCTCCAGCGCGGTCTCGTCGATGCCGATCGCGATCCCGCGCTCCGGGAACTCCCCGCCCTTGGGCAGCTGGTCGGCGTGCAGCAGCCGCGGCAGCAGCCGTACGCCCGGAGCCGCCGGCCCCGACCAGCCCGAGCGCACCGCCGCCACGAAGGCGGCCGTGGCCTCCGAGAGGCTCTCGGCGTCGTGCGCGCCGTCGACGCGCGGCAGCGCGCCCAGGAAGTGCAGCTTCTCCGGCACCTGGCCGCGTCCCGGCATCCCCGTCGGCACGTTGGCCGCGACCCGCCGGTCGAACTCGGAGTCCATCACGTCGCCGAGCCGCAGCTCCAGCCGGCTCAGCATCTGGTCCTTCAGCGCGGCCCGCACCTCCATGTACCGGGCCGCCGTGACCACCACGTGGATGCCGTAGCCCAGACCCCGGGACGCGATGTCCGTGACCACCGGCTCCAGGCCCTCGTACTCGGTACGGAAACCGCCCCAGCCGTCGACGATCAGGAACACGTCGCCCCACGCCTCGCCGGGCAGCTCGCCCGCCGCGCGCCGCCGCCGGTAGGTGGCGATGGAGTCGATGCCGTTCGCCCTGAAGAACTCCTCGCGCCGGTTGAGGACCCCCGCCACCTCCGCGACCGTACGCCGTACCCGCTCCGGATCGAGCCGGGAGGCGATCCCGCCCACGTGCGGCAGCTCCGACACCGCGGACAGTCCGCCGCCGCCGAAGTCCAGCCCGTAGAACTGCACCTCGCGCGGGGTGTGCGTGAGCGCGAACGCCGAGATCAGCGTCCGCATCAGCGTCGACTTGCCCGACTGCGGACCGCCGACCACCATCATGTGGCCCGCCGCCCCGGAGAAGTCCCGGTAGAGCACCTCGCGGCGCTGCTCGAAGGGCTTGTCGATCAGACCGAGCGGAACCACCAGCCCACCGGGCCGGGTGTACCCCTCCGCGTGCAGCCCCCGCTCCGCCGAGGGCGCCAGCGCCGGCAGCAGCTGGTCCAGCGGCGGAGCCTGGTCCAGCGGCGGCAGCCACACCTGGTGCGCCGGCACCCCCTGCCCCTCCAGCCGGCCCACGATCACGTCGAGCACCGTGTCCGCGAGCGCGTCGTCCTCCCGGACCGCGCCCGCCGCCAGGTACGCCGGGTCCGGGGCCGCGTACACCACCGGCACCGGAGCCGCCGTGAACAGCACCGGCCGCCGCTCCACCGGGAACGGCCCCACCGACAGGTCCGGCCCGCCCGAGCGGTAGGTGCCCGACACGTACGCCGCCTTGAACCGGGTCATCTCGTCCGTGCCGAACTTCAGGTACCCCGAACCGGGCACCGACGGCAGGTGGTACGCGTCCGGAACGCCGATCGCCGTGCGCGACTCCGCCGCCGAGAAGGTCCGCAGACCGATCCGGTACGACAGGTACGTGTCCAGCCCGCGCAGCTTGCCCTCCTCCAGCCGCTGCGAGGCCAGCAGCAGGTGCACGCCCAGCGAACGGCCGATGCGGCCGATCTGGATGAACATGTCGATGAAGTCGGGCTTCGCCGTCAGCAGCTCGCTGAACTCGTCGATCACCAGCACCAGCGAGGCCAGCGGCTCCAGCGGGGCGCCCGCCGCGCGGGCCTTCTCGTAGTCGTGGATGTTGGCGTAGTTGCCCGCGGAGCGCAGCAGCTCCTGCCGGCGCTGGAGCTCCCCGCGGATCGAGTCGCCCATCCGGTCCACCAGGGTGAGGTCGTCCGCCAGGTTGGTGATCACCGCCGCGACGTGCGGCATCTGACCCATCCCGGTGAAGGTCGCACCGCCCTTGAAGTCGGCGAGCACGAAGTTCAGCGTCTCCGACGTGTGCGTCACCGCCAGGCCCAGCACGAGCGTGCGCAGCAGCTCCGACTTGCCCGAACCGGTCGCGCCCACGCACAGCCCGTGCGGGCCCATGCCCTCCTGCGCGGCCTCCTTCAGGTCCAGCATCACCGGCGCGCCGCCCTCGCCCACGCCGATCGGCACGCGCAGCCGCTCACCGGCCGAACGCGGCCGCCAGGTCCGCGACACGTCGACGGCCGCCGCGTCGCCCAGGTTCAGCAGATCGGTGAAGTCCAGGTTCGCCAGCAGCGGTTCGTCGTCGTCCCCGCCGCCCGTGCGCAGCGGCGCCAGCTGACGCGCCAGCGCCTCCGCCGCCGGCAGCGACAGGGTGTCCGGCGTTCCCTCGTACACGACGCCCGCGCCCGACTCCAGCCGCAGCCTGCCCGGCCGCACCACGACCGACAGGCCACCGCGCGGCTCGTCCAGCCCGCCCGCCACCACCTCCACGATGGTCACGCCCTGGAGACCCTCGGCCGCCGCGAACGCCGAGTCCGGCGGCACCAGTCCACCGTCGAGGACCACCACCAGGTGCGGCTGGTCCAGCACCGGGGACACCTCGCGGCTGAACCGCGACCGTCCCTCCAGCCGGGGACCCAGCAGCTCCTCCAGCTCACCGAGGTCGTCGCCGAACAGCCGCTTCGTACCCGCCCCGTCGACCTGGCCCGGCACCTGCGTGTGCGGCAGCCACTTCACCCAGTCCCACGACGGCACCGCGCCCGGCGCCGCCACCACCGCCACCACCAGGTCCTCGGGGGAGTGCAGCGTCGCCAGCTGCGCCACGAGCGCCCGGGCCGTCCCGCGCGCCGACTCCGGCTCCCCGGAGACCGTCACGTGGTAGAACGCCCGGATCGACAGCGCCACCGGCAGCCCGTCCAGCGAGGAGTGCACCCTCAGGAAGCGCTGCATCGCGCCCGCCGTCAGCGGCTCCAGCTCGTCCACCGGAGCCGTGTCCGGAGCCACCAGCGCCGTCGCGAGCCGCTGCGCGCCCAGACCCAGCCGGGCCTGGCCGAAGTCCGCGTCGCCGACCCGGCGTTCCCACAGCCGCGAGCCCTCCGCCACCACCGACCACAACTGCTCGGGCGCCGGGTGCAGGTACAGCTGCGCGTCACGCTGCGCCCGCGCCGTCCTGCGCACCTGACGGCGGGTCTGCGCGAGGTACTTGAGGTAGTCCCGGCGCACGTCCGCCATTTGCCCCTGCGTACCGCGCCGGAAGCGCACGAGCTGGGCGATGACCATGCCCACCGTCGACGCCAGCATCAGCACGCCCATGATGCGCATGAACGGCGCCGCACCCGGCATGAAGAAGAAGACGACCGACGAGCCCATGCCCAGCATCGGCAGGAGCTGCATCAGCATGCCCTCCTGCTGCCCCCGCGGGAGCTCCGGCGGAGCCTCCAGTCTCAGCTCGTCCGAAGGCACTTCCGGCGGCAGGGACCGGGGCGGGCGTTTGACGACGATCTGGCTCACCGGAGCATCAATCCCTTGAAAACGGACGGGACGTCGCAACCGGCATCCCCAAGTCCCGGGCGTGGAGGGGGACTCCTCCGCGTCCGGTGATCCTACTTGCCGACAGTCGCACCCCCGCCGGGTAGGGTGGCGCGCGCAGCATGCGCATCCGCGAATCCGACGCCGCCACCGGCGCCAACCAGGGGGTCCCACAGGTGAGTACGGCCGAGGCGACGGGGTTCTGCAGGGTCACCGTCGTGGCTCCCGACAGCCGCATCGACGTCGCCCTCCCCGAGGACATCGCCGTCGCCGACGTCTACCCCGAGCTGCTGCGCCTCACCGGCCAGACCCAGCCCGTCGGCGCCCCCACCGGATTCCACCTCGTGCGCCGCTCCGGCACCGTCCTCGACGGCGCCCGCACCCTCGCCGCCCAGCAGGTCCTCGACGGCGAGGTGCTCAGCCTGCGCCCCTTCGCCGAGTCCCTGCCGCCGGCCGTCTTCGACGACGTCTCCGACGCCGTCGCCGCGGCCGTCGTGCGCGACCGGCACCGCTGGAGCGACGACATGCTGCGCGGGGCGGGGCTGGCCGGCGCCGCCCTGCTGCTCGTCCTGCTCGGGTTCGTCCTCTGGTACGCCGACCCGCTCCGGCACGACATGCACGGCCTGCCGGGGATCATCGCCGGGGCCGTGGGCGTCCTGCTCACCGCCGCCGCCGGGGTGCGCGCCCGCGTCTACCGCGACCGCGGCTCCGCGGTCGCGCTCGGCCTCGGCGGCCTGCCGCACCTCCTGATCGCCGGCTCCGGCATCGTCGCCGCCGGCGCGGGCCGGGGTCCGGGCCGTCTGCAGTTCCTGCTCGGCTGCCTCTGCGTGCTCGTCGCCTCCGTGGCCCTCGTCGCGCTCACCCCGCACGGCGACGCCCCCTTCGTCGCGGCCACCTTCCTCGCCGTCACCGGGACCCTGGCCACCTTCGCCGCCATCGCCGCCGAGGCCTCCGCCACCGCGACCGCCGCCGTCTGCGCCCCCGTCGCCATCGGGCTCGTCGCCTTCCTCCCCGGCCTCTCGGCCCGCTTCGCCAGGCTGCCCATCGGGTACGCCGCCCCGCGCAGTGCGACCGAGTACGTCGAGTACACAGCGACCCCGGACCGCTACGAGACCGCCCCCGGCCTCGACCCGGACGCCCCCGCCGCCCCCGGGCACGACCAGGCCGCCCCGCTCGACGCCGAGCAGATCGCCGCCCAGGCCCGCCGCGGCCACGAGATGCTCCTGGGCCTGGTCGGGGGCTGCGCCGCCGTGGTCGTGGGCTCGGCCGCCGTCCTCGGCTTCTCCGACAACACCTGGGGCCGGCTGCTGGCCCTGGCCGCGGGCCTGGCCATGCTGCTGCGGGCGCGGCTCTTCCGGTACACCTCCCAGGTGGTCTGCGCCCTCGTCGCCGGCCTGGCCTCCGTGGCGCTGCTGGTCCTGGGCCTCGCGCTGCACCCGCCCGTCGATCTGATGTTCGACTTCGTGCGCTACCACGACCGCGGCGGCCTGGACCTCCGTACGGTCTGGCTCTCGGCCGCCGTCGCCGCCGGCGCGGCCCTCCTCGCGGGAATTGCGCTTGTCATCCCCCGCAAGGGCCTGTCACCCTTCTGGGGACGGCTGCTCGACCTCACCGAGGCCGCAGTACTGCTCAGCCTGGTCCCGCTGACCCTGGCCGTGCTCGACGTCTACGGCCGCGCCCGCTCTCTCACCAGCTGAGACGGCGCGACCCGGCAGCCTGGTACGCTGTGTGACGGCCGTTTGTGTACGCGCCCCCGGAGATCCTCTGGAGGCTGCGCTCAGCGGACCCCGCCTCCCGAGTTACGGAAGATCCCCAGAGAATTCGACCTGGGGCACTCGGTGGCTACGAAGACCAAACGAGGAGTACGCGTGCCGCTCGACGCCGCTACGAAGAAGCAGATCATCGCAGAGTTCGGTGCCAAGGAGGGCGACACCGGCTCTCCCGAGGTCCAGGTCGCGATGCTCTCCCGCCGCATCTCGGACCTGACCGAGCACCTGAAGGCCCACAAGCACGACCACCACTCCCGTCGTGGTCTGCTGATCCTGGTCGGCCAGCGTCGCCGCCTGCTGCAGTACCTGGCCAAGAAGGACATCCAGCGCTTCCGTACGCTGGTCGAGCGCCTCGGCATCCGTCGCGGTGCGGCCGGCGCCAAGTAAAGACGCTGTGAAGGGAGCGGTTCCCACACCGATGGGGCCGCTCCCTTTGCTGTACGTGCGCGACGCACCGGACGCTTTGTAGTCTGGACACAGCGCACGACCGAAGAGGAGGAGCGCCGGCCCTACGCCGCCGGTCCTCGGTAGTGGCATCCGGAAATCCCCGTGACGGGGATCGGAACCGGGTGCTTCGATCGAAGACCGGCCCGCACGCCAGGAGCGCTTCTCCGACACCGTCCCCCACCACACGGGTGGTGGACGGAGACGACGAAAATGGAGAAAACGCTAGTGGAGAACGAGACCCACTACGCCGAGGCCGTCATTGACAACGGTTCCTTCGGCACCCGCACCATCCGCTTCGAGACGGGCCGTCTGGCCCGCCAGGCCGCCGGCTCCGCCGTTGCCTACCTGGACGACGACACGATGGTGCTGTCCGCCACCACCGCGTCGAAGAAGCCCAAGGACCAGCTCGACTTCTTCCCCCTGACGGTGGACGTCGAGGAGCGCCAGTACGCGGCCGGCAAGATCCCCGGATCCTTCTTCCGCCGTGAGGGCCGCCCCTCCGAGGACGCGATCCTCACCTGCCGCCTGATCGACCGCCCGCTGCGCCCGTCCTTCAAGAAGGGCCTGCGCAACGAGATCCAGGTCGTCGCGACGATCATGGCGCTCAACCCCGACCACCTGTACGACGTCGTCGCGATCAACGCCGCGTCCGCGTCCACGCAGCTGGCCGGCCTGCCCTTCTCCGGCCCGATCGGCGGCGTCCGCGTCGCGCTGATCCGCGGCCAGTGGGTGGCCTTCCCGACGCACACCGAGCTCGAGGACGCCGTCTTCGACATGGTCGTCGCGGGCCGCACCCTCGAAGACGGCGACGTCGCGATCATGATGGTCGAGGCCGAGGCCACCGAGCAGACCATCGCCCTCGTCAAGGGCGGCGCCGAGGCGCCGACCGAGGAGATCGTCGCCTCCGGCCTCGAGGCCGCGAAGCCGTTCATCAAGGTCCTCTGCAAGGCCCAGGCCGACCTGGCCGCCAAGGCCGCCAAGCCCGAGGGCGAGTTCCCGGTCTTCCTGGACTACCAGGACGACGTGTACGCGGCCCTCGCGGCCGCCGTCAAGGGCGAGCTCTCCCAGGCGCTGACCATCGCGGGCAAGCAGGACCGCGAGGCCGAGCTGGACCGCATCAAGGAGATCGCCGCCGAGAAGCTCCTCCCGGCCTTCGAGGGCCGCGAGAAGGAGATCTCCGCCGCCTACCGCAGCCTGACCAAGGCCCTGGTGCGCGAGCGCGTCATCAAGGACAAGGTCCGCATCGACGGCCGCGGGCTCACGGACATCCGTACCCTCGCCGCCGAGGTCGAGGCCATCCCGCGCGTGCACGGCTCGGCGCTGTTCGAGCGTGGGGAGACGCAGATCCTGGGCGTCACCACCCTCAACATGCTCCGCATGGAGCAGCAGCTGGACACCCTCTCCCCGGTGACCCGCAAGCGCTACATGCACAACTACAACTTCCCGCCGTACTCCGTCGGCGAGACCGGCCGCGTCGGCTCCCCGAAGCGCCGCGAGATCGGCCACGGCGCGCTCGCCGAGCGCGCGATCGTGCCGGTCCTGCCGACGCGCGAGGAGTTCCCCTACGCGATCCGCCAGGTGTCCGAGGCCCTCGGCTCCAACGGTTCGACGTCCATGGGCTCGGTCTGCGCCTCCACCATGTCGCTGCTGAACGCCGGTGTGCCCCTCAAGGCCCCCGTCGCCGGCATCGCCATGGGCCTGATCTCCCAGGAGATCGACGGCAAGACGCACTACGTCGCCCTCACCGACATCCTCGGTGCGGAGGACGCCTTCGGCGACATGGACTTCAAGGTCGCCGGCACCAAGGAGTTCGTCACCGCCCTCCAGCTCGACACCAAGCTGGACGGCATCCCGGCCTCCGTCCTGGCCGCGGCCCTCACCCAGGCCCGCGACGCCCGCCTCCACATCCTCGACGTGATGATGGAAGCGATCGACACGCCGGACGCGATGTCCCCGTTCGCCCCGCGGATCATCACCGTCAAGATCCCCGTGGACAAGATCGGTGAGGTCATCGGCCCCAAGGGCAAGATGATCAACCAGATCCAGGAGGACACCGGCGCCGAGATCACGATCGAGGACGACGGCACCATCTACATCGGTGCCTCCGACGGCCCGGCCGCCGAGGCCGCCCGCGCCACGATCAACGCGATCGCCAACCCGACCATGCCGGAGGTCGGCGAGCGCTACCTGGGTACGGTCGTCAAGACCACCACCTTCGGTGCCTTCGTCTCCCTGATGCCCGGCAAGGACGGCCTGCTGCACATCTCGCAGATCCGCAAGCTCGCCGGTGGCAAGCGCGTGGAGAACGTCGAGGACGTGCTCGCGGTCGGCACCAAGGTGCAGGTCGAGATCGCCGAGATCGACCAGCGCGGCAAGCTCTCCCTGATCCCCGTGATCGACGGCGAGGCCGCCGGTGACGACGCTGACAAGGACGACTCCGACAAGTGACGTCGCGTAGTTCGCGTGTGACGGCCCGCCCCTCTTCGGAGGGGCGGGCCGTCGCCCGTACCCAAACCCTGCTCAAGGGGCAGAACGGCATCGGCACCGTCCGGCGCACCGTCCTGCCCGGCGGCCTGCGCGTCGTCACCGAGACGCTGCCCTCCGTCCGCTCCGCCACCTTCGGCATCTGGGCGAACGTCGGCTCCCGGGACGAGACGCCCACCCTCAACGGCGCCACGCACTACCTGGAGCACCTCCTCTTCAAGGGCACCGCCACGCGCAGCGCCCTCGACATCTCCTCCGCGATCGACGCGGTCGGCGGCGAGATGAACGCCTTCACGGCGAAGGAGTACACCTGCTACTACGCCCGGGTGCTCGACACCGACCTGCCGCTGGCCATCGACGTGGTCTGCGACATGCTGACCGGCTCGCTGATCCGCGAGGAGGACGTCGACGCCGAGCGCGGGGTCATCCTCGAAGAGATCGCGATGACCGAGGACGACCCGGGCGACATGGTCCACGACCTGTTCGCGCAGACCATGTACGGGGACTCCCCGCTCGGCCGCCCCGTCCTCGGCACCGTCGACACGATCAACGCCCTCGGCGCCGACCGGATCCGCCGCTTCTGGAAGAAGCACTACGATCCCACCCGCCTGGTCGTGGCCGCCGCCGGCAACGTCGACCACAACAAGGTCGTACGCCAGGTCCGCGCGGCCTTCGAGAAGGCCGGCGCGCTCGGACACACCGACGCGGCGCCGATCGGCCCCCGCACCGGTACCAAGCGCATCCGCACCGCGGGCCGCGTCGACCTGGTCAACCGCAAGACCGAACAGGCCCACGTGGTCCTCGGCATGCCGGGCATCGCCCGCACCGACGAGCGCCGCTGGGCCCTGGGCGTGCTCAACACCGCCCTCGGCGGCGGCATGTCCTCCCGCCTCTTCCAGGAGGTCCGGGAGAAGCGCGGCCTCGCCTACAGCGTGTACTCGTACACCTCGGCCTTCGCCGACACCGGTCTCTTCGGCGTCTACGCGGGCTGCCGGCCGAGCCAGGTCCACGACGTGCTGCGGATCTGCCGTGACGAGCTCGACAAGGTCGCCTCCGAAGGTCTCACCGACGAGGAGATCCGGCGCGCCATCGGCCAGCTGTCCGGCTCCACCGTCCTCGGCCTGGAGGACACCGGCGCGATCATGAACCGGATCGGCAAGAGCGAGCTGTGCTGGGGCGACCAGATGTCGGTCGACGACATGCTGTCCCGCATCGCGGACGTGACCCCGGACGACGTCCGCGCGGTCGCCCAGGATGTACTGGCACAGCGGCCCTCGCTCGCCGTGATCGGCCCGCTCAAGGAGAAGCAGGCCGCCCGCCTCGACGAAGCGGTCGCCTAGTTCCGTACGGACACGAAGGAAGCAACATGAGCAAGCTGCGCGTGGCAGTCCTCGGCGCCCGGGGCCGCATCGGCTCCGAGGCGGTCAAGGCGGTCGAGGCCGCCGAGGACATGGAGCTGGTGGCGGCCCTGGGCCGTGGCGACAAGCTGGAGGCGCTCGCCGAGGCGGGCGCCCAGGTCGCGGTCGAGCTGACCACCCCCGACTCGGTGATGGACAACCTCGACTTCCTCATCGGCCACGGCATCCACGCCGTGGTCGGGACCACCGGCTGGACCGAGGACCGCCTCGCACGGCTGGACACCTGGCTCGCCGCCTCCCCGGAGACCGGCGTGCTCATCGCCCCGAACTTCTCCATCGGCGCGGTCCTCACCATGAAGTTCGCCGTCCAGGCCGCCCGCTACTTCGAATCCGTCGAGGTCGTCGAGCTGCACCACCCGAAGAAGGTCGACGCCCCCTCCGGCACGGCGACCCGTACGGCCCAGCTCATCGCGGCCGCCCGCGCCGAGGCCGGGCTCGGGGCCCAGCCCGACGCCACCGCGACGGCCCTCGACGGCGCCCGCGGCGCGGACGTCGACGGGGTCCCCGTGCACGCCATCCGCCTGCGCGGCCTGCTGGCCCACCAGGAGGTGCTCCTCGGCGGCGAGGGCGAGACCCTGACCATCCGTCACGACTCCCTGCACCACAGCAGCTTCATGCCGGGCATCCTGCTCGGCACCCGCCGCGTGACGCAGACCCCGGGCCTCACCTTCGGCCTGGAAAACTTCCTCGACCTCGGCTGATGAGGCAGTAGCACCCATGCGCGCGAAGATCACGTACTTCCTCACGGCCGCCGTCCTGGTCGTCTACTTCGTCCTGGTCGGCAGCCGGGGCGTGATGCTGCTCCAGCAGGGCACCTGGCTCACCGTCACCTTCGGTGCGGCCGTGCTGATCCTGCCGGTCATCGGCATCTGGTTCCTCTGGATGAACACCCGGTTCGTCACCCGCGCCAACCAGCTCGCGGCCGAGCTGGAGGCCGAGGGCGGCCTGCCCGTGGACGAACTGGAACGGGACGGCTACGGGCGGATCCTGCGGGACTCCGCCGACGAGGTCTTCGCGCGCCGCAAGGCCGAGACGGAGGACGCTCCGGGGGACTGGCGCAGCTGGTTCCGGCTCGCCGTGGCCTACCACGACGCCCGCGACACCCCGCGGGCCCGCAAGGCGATGCAGCGGGCGATCGCCCTGCACGCCGCCCGGCCGGCACACGAAGGGCCCGTACAGGTCTGATCCCCGTACGGGCCCCACAGGGCGGGCCGCTCCCCGCCGTCAGGCGGGCACGGCCCGGTACTCCCGGGCCCACGCCTCGACCCGGCCGGCCGCGCGGTCGAAGGCCTCGCCCCGGGACAGGAAGTCGGCGCTGTGGTCGGTCAGCAGCACCGGGAGCTCCGCGCCGCCGTGCCCGGCCACCGTAAGGGCCTGTCCCTGCACGGTCCTCGGCAGCCCCAGCCAGCGCACCGGCTGCTGGACCTTGCGGACCGTTTCGATCTCGCTCCAGGCGATCGAGCGGGTCCCGAAGAACCCGACCCGGCGGAGTCCCGCCGGGCTCACCCACACGCCCGTGCGCAGCATGCGCAACGCACAGCCGATCACGGTGAGCGAAGCCGCCCCGGCGACGGCGGCGCCGCTCCAGGTGCCGGCGAAGGCGATGATCACCGTGGCCAGCAGCATGAAGGCGGAGACCAGGAGCAGCAGCGCCGCGCCGGCGACCCGCCAGGGGCCGGGCCGGTAGGGGCGCCGCCAGCGTTCGGGATCCGCATGGGGGAGGGCTTCGTCCTCGTGTGCGTCGAATACGCCGTCGGCCGTCAAGAAGGGCAGGGGCACGGCTGGACCTCACTCACATGCACGTTCGGTTGGACTGTGCCCGTGAGGCTACCGCCCCTCGGACGCCTCCGACTGCTGCGCCTTCTCGGTCGCCTTGTACGGCTGCAGTGCGGGCATCCCGAAGAGCAGCGAGCCGACGAGCCCTGCCACCACGGTCAGTCCGACCAGACTACGGGCGGCGATCTGGGTCTTGCTCAGACTCTCGCGCGGCGGCGGAGTGACGTTACTGCGGAATCGGTCGGCCTCGGCGACGAAGGCGAAGGGGACTGGTTCGCGCCGGCGAAACATCGGGAGCGACTCTCCTCACGGTCGGGCCCCTGGGGGCACTGCGGACAGGACGGAACATGTTCTCCCTGTAAGACGAGCGGAGCGCCCAATCGGTGCCGAAATTCGGGACATTAACCAAAATTCATGGCGGTCCGTCAGCCGGTCGGGTGACGCGGGTGCGCCCGGAGCGGCCCTCCGGAGGTCCCGGTGCCTGCGCGGCCGCCCCCGGTCTGCGCCGTAGAGTGGGCGCGCCCCAGGAAAGACCCGTTCGGAAGGACCCCGCGTGAGCGAGACCGCCGCTTCAGACCAGAAACCCAGCTTCCGCAGCGATGTGACGGTGGAGCTGGTGAAGCACTCCGCCGCCGACTCCGACGTGCTGTGGGCCGCCCGCGTCTCCACGGCGGGCGAGCAGTCCCTGGAGGAGCTGCAGAAGGACCCCGAGCGCTCCAAGGGCCTCATCAACTACCTGATGCGCGACCGCCACGGCAGCCCCTTCGAGCACAACTCGATGACCTTCTTCATCAGCGCCCCGATCTTCGTGTTCCGCGAGTTCATGCGCCACCGGGTGGGCTGGTCCTACAACGAGGAGTCCGGCCGCTACAGGGAGCTCCAGCCGGTCTTCTACGTCCCCGACGCGGAGCGCAAGCTCGTCCAGGAGGGCCGTCCGGGCAAGTACGTCTTCGTCGAGGGCACCGAGGCGCAGCAGGAGCTGACGGGCCGGGTCATGGAGGACTCGTACCGCCAGGCCTACGAGGCGTACCAGGAGATGCTCGCGGCCGGCGTCGCTCGCGAGGTGGCCCGTGCGGTCCTGCCGGTGGGCCTCTTCTCCTCGATGTACGCCACGTGCAACGCGCGCTCGCTCATGCACTTCCTCGGTCTGCGCACGCAGCACGAGCTGGCGGCGGTGCCGTCCTTCCCGCAGCGGGAGATCGAGATGGTCGGCGAGAAGATGGAGCGGGAGTGGGCCAAGCTCATGCCGCTGACCTACGCCGCCTTCAACGGCAACGGTCGCGTTGCCCCGTAAGGCCCGATGCACGTGCGGCGTACAGATGTGCGGAGATAAGTCCCAAGTGTCCGTATTGCGGCGTTTCGTAAAGTTCATCTAGGCTGATCAAACGGACCCGGCACTGCTTGAACCCCCGAGCAGGCAGTGCCGGGCTCCAACCCAGTGTTGACGTCCCCCGAGGGGACACCGCGAGCATGGCAGCGAGTAGCGTGTTACCCATGGCTCCGATCTCGACTCCGCAGACCCCCTTCGGGCGGGTCCTCACCGCCATGATCACGCCGTTTACGGCGGATGGCGCACTTGACCTCGACGGCGCGCAGCGGCTCGCCGTCCACCTGGTGGACGCAGGCAACGACGGCCTGATCATCAACGGCACCACCGGTGAGTCGCCCACGACCACCGACGCGGAGAAAAACGACCTCGTACGAGCCGTACTCGAAGCGGTCGGCGACCGCGCCCACGTCGTGGCCGGAATCGGCACCAACGACACCCGGCACACCCTGGAGCTCGCCCGCCAGGCGGAGCGCACCGGCGCCCACGGCCTGCTCGCGGTGACCCCGTACTACAGCAAGCCGCCGCAGGAGGGCCTCTACCGGCACTTCACGGCCATCGCGGACGCCACCGAGCTGCCGGTCATGCTCTACGACATCCCGGGCCGCAGCGGTGTCCCGATCAACACCGAAACCCTGGTCCGCCTCGCCGAGCACCCCCGTATCGTGGCCAACAAGGACGCCAAGGGCGACCTCGGCCGCGCCAGCTGGGCCATCGCCCAGAGCGGCCTGGCCTGGTACTCCGGCGACGACATGCTGAACCTGCCGCTCCTGTCGGTCGGCGCGGTCGGCTTCGTCTCGGTGGTCGGCCACCTGGTCAGCCCCGAGCTGCGTGCCATGCTCGACGCCCACCTGGGCGGCGACGTGCAGAAGGCCACCGAGATCCACCAGAAGCTGCTGCCCGTCTTCACCGGCATGTTCCGCACCCAGGGCGTGATGACCACCAAGGGCGCGCTGAACCTCCAGGGCCTGCCCGCGGGCCCGCTGCGCCTCCCGCTCGTCGGCCTCACCGACGAAGAGACCGCGCAGCTCAAGATCGATCTTGCCGCCGGCGGGGTACAGCTCTGACAACAGACTTCACAACTGAATAACCAAGATCAAAAAAGACAAAAGCAAGTGCACGAATGACATGCGCGCCGCGTGCCTCCAGGGGTACGTGGCGCGCGTGGTGAAGGAGAAACTTTTGAGCCATCCGCACCCTGAACTGGGCCCGCCGCCGAAGCTCCCGAAGGGCGGCCTGCGGGTCACCCCGCTGGGCGGTCTCGGCGAGATCGGCCGCAACATGACCGTCTTCGAGTTCGACGGTCGTCTGCTGATCGTCGACTGCGGTGTCCTCTTCCCCGAGGATGAGCAGCCGGGCATCGACCTGATCCTGCCGGACTTCTCGTCGATCCGGGACCGTCTCGACGACATCGAGGGCATCGTCCTCACCCACGGTCACGAGGACCACATCGGCGCCGTCCCGTACCTCCTCCGGGAGAAGCCGGACATCCCGCTGATCGGCTCCAAGCTGACGCTGGCCCTCATCGAGGCCAAGCTCCAGGAGCACCGCATCCGCCCCTACACCCTTGAGGTGAAGGAGGGCGAGCGCGAGAACCTGGGCCCCTTCGACTGCGAGTTCATCGCCGTCAACCACTCCATCCCGGACGCCCTGGCCGTGGCCATCCGCACCGGCGCCGGCATGGTCGTGTGCACCGGTGACTTCAAGATGGACCAGCTCCCGCTGGACAACCGCCTCACCGACCTGCACGCCTTCGCGCGTCTGAGCGAAGAGGGCATCGACCTCCTCCTCTCGGACTCGACGAACGCCGAGGTCCCGGGCTTCGTCCCGCCGGAGCGCGACATCTCCAACGCCATCCGCGGCGTCTTCGCGGGTGCCCAGAAGCGGATCATCGTGGCGTCCTTCGCCAGCCACGTGCACCGCATCCAGCAGATCCTCGACGCCGCCCACGAGTACGGCCGCCGCGTCGCGTTCGTCGGCCGCTCGATGGTCCGGAACATGGGCATCGCCCGTGACCTGGGCTACCTGCGGGTTCCGGCCGGCCTGGTCGTCGACGTCAAGACCCTCGACGACCTGCCGGACGACGAGGTCGTGCTGGTCTGCACCGGTTCCCAGGGCGAGCCGATGGCGGCCCTGTCCCGCATGGCCAACCGCGACCACCAGATCCGGATCGTCCCCGGTGACACGGTCATCCTGGCGTCGTCCCTCATCCCCGGCAACGAGAACGCGGTCTACCGCGTGATCAACGGCCTGACCCGCTGGGGCGCCAACGTCGTGCACAAGGGCAACGCCAAGGTGCACGTCTCCGGCCACGCCTCCGCGGGCGAGCTGCTGTACTTCTACAACATCTGCAAGCCGCGGAACCTGATGCCGGTCCACGGCGAATGGCGCCACCTGCGGGCCAACGCCGAGCTCGGTGCCATGACGGGCGTCCCGAAGGACCGCATCGTCATCGCCGAGGACGGTGTCGTCGTCGACCTGATCGACGGCAAGGCCCGGATCTCCGGCAAGGTCCAGGCCGGCTACGTGTACGTGGACGGCCTCTCGGTCGGCGACGTCACCGAGGCCTCCCTCAAGGACCGCCGCATCCTCGGCGACGAGGGCATCATCTCGGTCTACGTCGTGGTCGACAGCACCACCGGCAAGGTCGTGAGCGGCCCGAACATCCAGGCCAGGGGCTCCGGCATCGAGGACTCGGCCTTCGGCGCGGTCACCGCGAAGATCGAGGAAGCCATCGCCCGCGCCGCCGCCGACGGCGTCGCGGAGCCGCACCAGATCCAGCAGCTCATCCGCCGGACCATGGGCAAGTGGGTGTCGGACAGCTACCGCCGCCGCCCGATGATCCTCCCGGTCGTCGTAGAGGTCTGACCTCCGCGTTCGTAGCGACCTCACTGGAGCGGGGCAACCGGATTTGCGTCCGGGGGCCCCGCTCCAGTACGTTTACGTCTCCACCTCGCAAGGACCCGGGCACACACGTGTGCCCGTTGCCGCGTGCGGGCGGGTGGGAATCAGAACCAGGGAGACCTGATAAAGTCTGATCCACCCGAAAGGGAAAGGCCCCCCGAAGGCCATCGGAATTCCAATCCAGTCGGTAACGGCCAGGAAAGAGAATCTGATAGAGTCGGAATCGCCGGAAAGGGAAAGCGCGAAAGCGCAGAACCTGGAAAGCGAAGCGCGAAAGACTCTGATAGAGTCGGAAACGCAAGAACAGAACGAAAGCCCGGAGGAAAGCCCGAGAGGGTGAGTACAAAGGAAGCGTCCGTTCCTTGAGAACTCAACAGCGTGCCAAAAATCAACGCCAGAAGTTGATACCCCGTCCACTTCGGTGGAT
>NZ_JBVIKC010000035.1:0-86997 GCF_055581065.1 Streptomyces sp. NPDC031479 | reverse complement strand
GATCCTGGGCGGCGGGTGAAGCACCCGTGCCGCCCGGCGACCCATCCAGTTCTACCGACGCCCCGACCGCCTGGCAAAGACCCCGCCTACTACACCCCCTCGCAGGAGGGGCCCCGCGAACCCGGCACGAAAGCGGCCGAGGAGCGGACACGCCGGGCCTTCACCGCCTACTACCCCGCTTCGTATGTGACCTGGGTCCTATGGGACGGCTCACCGCCGAGGCCCCCGATCCTCACAGAAAGTCACCAGTCGTACCCCTTCATCGGCCGTCGGTCCAGGTCGTTCACGTACACGGAACAGGGCGAGCGCCGCCCGCGGGCGCGAGACCGCGCCCCTGCAGCCGTAAGGACTGCGCCGCGTGTCAGGTGAGGGGTTCGACAGGGGGGTGCGGGATGTTTTCCCGGGCACAAACGCCCGATAACCCCGACATCTATGGAGGTGCCCGACATGGACGCGCACGGCGCCAGGCAGCACGGGCCCGACGGGGAGCCAGTGCGCGGCTCCGCTGACCCGAGGCCCGCACCGCCACCTCGGCCCTCGGCCACCGAGCGGCTGCGGGCCAGGGCGGAACGGGCCCGGGCAGCGGGCCCACCGCCCGGCCCCGCCCGGCCGGAGTTCTGGCGGAGCCCCCTGCGCGGCCCCTGGCTGACCGGGGTGTTCGGACTGGCCCTCCTGGCCGGGATCACCCTCCTGTTCATCACGGGCCTGCTGTCGTACGCGGCCTACGACCCCGACCTCGCCGCGCGCAACGACCAGACGCCGGACAAGGGGTGGCTCGGGTTCTACCTCTTCACCTGGCCGACCTCTCCCCACTGGCTCTACCGGCTCACCCAGGGCGTGCACACCGTGCTGGGCGTGGCCCTCGTACCGGTCCTGCTGGCCAAGCTGTGGTCGGTGATCCCGAAGCTGTTCGAGTGGCCACCCGTAAGATCCGCCGCGCACGCCCTGGAGCGCCTCTCGCTCCTGCTGCTGGTGGGCGGCGCCGGCTTCACCTTCGTGACCGGCATCCTCAACATCCAGCTCGACTACATCTTCCCGGGCTCCTTCTACACCCTGCACTTCTACAGCTCCTGGATCTTCATCGGCGCGTTCGTCGTCCACGTCGCGTTCCGTCTTCCCCGCGCCGTGCGTGCGGTCCGGGCCGGCGGGAACCACCAGCCCGCATCCGGCTCCCAAGAGGCCGCCGGGCTGGTCTCGCCACGTCCGGCCCGTCCGACGATCTCCCGCCGCGGGGCGCTCGCCATGGTCGGATCCGGCTCCTTCGCACTCCTCTTCGTGACCGCCGGGCAGAGCATCGGCGGCTGGTGGCGACAGACCGCCCTGCTGGCCCCGCACGGCCGCGACCCCGGTACGGGCCCGAACGGCTTCCAGATCAACAAGACGGCCGCGTCCAGCGGGATCCGGCCCGGCGACATCGGCCCCGCCTGGCGGCTGACCGTGCGCGGCGGCGGCCGGCAGATGGTACTGACACGCGAGATGCTCCTCGCCCTGCCCCAGAGCGAGGCGGCCCTTCCGATCGCCTGCGTGGAGGGATGGTCCACGCCCGACCAGCAGTGGTCGGGCGTACGACTCAGCGACCTCGCCGCCCTCGTCGGGCTCGGCACCGGCACCCCCCAGGTCCTGGTCGAGTCGGTGCAGCGCGGAGGTTCGTTCTCCTCCGTGGTCCTCGCGCCGAACCAGGCCCGTGACCACCGCTCGCTCCTCGCGATGCGGGTCAACGGCGCCGATCTGTCCCCGGACCACGGCTACCCGGCACGCGTGATCATCCCGGCCGCTCCGGGCGTCCACAACACCAAGTGGGTCACCCGCCTCACCTTCGGAGAGCCCGTATGACCCCCCGGACCGCCGGTTCCGCCCGTTCCGCCCGCGGCGCGGCTTCGGCCTTCCGCCACCGCTACGGTGCCTCCCCGCTCCACCTGCTCCTCGTCCTGGCCTCCTTCGCGCTCGCCGTGTACGCCGGGATCAGGCTCCTGAACGGTGACACCCTGGGCGTGGCGATCTGGTTCGTGGGGGCCGCGCTCGTGCACGACCTGCTCCTGCTCCCCTTGTATTCGCTCACCGACCGGGCGGCCCAGCGGCTGCTTCCCGGGCCGCACCCTTCCGGTGGGAGCACGCCGAGGCCGAGCATCAACCACCTGCGCGTCCCGGGTTTCATCTCCGGTCTGCTGCTCCTGGTGTGGTGGCCGCTGATCCTGCAGCAGGGTGGGCACTACACCGCCTACACCGCCCTGCCCTCCGACGGGTTCCTCACCCGATGGCTCCTCATCACCGTCGGCCTGTTCATCGGCTCCGCCGCCGCCTTCCTGATCGGGACGTGGGTGCGGCTGCGGCCCCGGCGCAGACGGATCCGTGCTCAGGCCCGCGCGCGCAAAGCCACGAAGTGACGCCCGCCCCGGGGGCCGGTCCACCGCTCGGTGACCGACCAGCCGGACTCCCGGGCGAGCCGTTCCAGCGCGGACGCACCCACGGCAGCCCACGAGAACACCGGGCTCACCGCCCGTTGCCCGGCGTACAGACGCACCCGCCGGCGTTCGTTCACCTCCGTCGCGGACACCTCCACGATCAGCAGCCCCCGGTCGCACACGAGATCACCGATCCGCCGCAGGAGCAGGCCCGGGTCACCGCCGATGCCGATGTTCCCGTCGATGAGCAGCGCCGTGCCCCAGCTGCCTTCCGCCGGCAGCGGGTCGAACACCGAGCCGCTGCGCGCGGGGCCACCCCTGCACACCGTGGAAATCACGGCCGAGGTGCACACATCGATGCCCAGTACCTCGCTCCCCCGCCGGGCCAGGGCTTCCACGAGGCGGCCCGCCCCGCACCCGATGTCCAGCACCCCGCCCTCACACCGTGCCAGTACCGTCTCGTCCCCCACGTCCGGCGGTCCGGTCCACCGCATCACTTCCAGGGGGAGGAGCCAGCCTTCCCCGTCCCTGAGCGAGAGGTCTCCCTGCCGCGAGTCCATCGCTCGCGCGTAGGGCCGCCCGTTCCACGGCTCCGGCCGGCCCGTCTTCCCCGCAACCGCGCCGATCACTCCCGACTCCCCCTCCCGTGCCTGCGCCGACGGCTGCTGTTGCTCGCCGGATCGCGTGGGTCACGGGAGCCGAGCCCTTGCCACATGACAGCACGTCGACGTGCGGTGCGGCAGGATCCCGGGCGGCTGTGGGTCTCGTGTCCGTTTCCGACACGACTCAGGCCGGCCCTTGACACCCTGCCGCGATGGCCGGCGCCGGAGGAGCCGCCGACGGGCTCAGGTGCGGCCGGTCCCGGTCGGATACCGCGGTGATCGGGCCGGCGGCGCGGAGCACCGTGTCGAGGACGCGGTCCGGTTCGGCGGCGTAACAGTGGGCGAACCATGCCATGTTGGCCTCGACCACCGCCCAGCCTCCGTCCGTGAGCCGGCCGATGTCCAGGCACACCGCGCTGGGCAGACCGGCGGCCGTCGCGTCGAGGACCGTACGGCCGAAGGCGCGGCTTTCGGCGTCCAGCGGAGCCGGGTCGAGGCGTCCGTGGACGGCGTAGCGGCTACCGGTGACGGCTTCGCCGTCGAGGACGAACAGCCGGTACTCGGCGGCGAACTCGACCACGCCGCTCACCAGGACCGGCGTGGAGCCGTCGAGCCCGCCGGGCAGGCTGGTCCCGTCCCCGTGGACGGCGGCGGGCAGCAGGTCGATCTTGGCCGAGGGCGGCTTCACGAAGGCCCGTTCCCGCAGCGTCCGGGCCTCGGCGAGGGTGGTGAGCCGTAGGCCGCGCCGCAGGAGGGGGTGCGGTACGTGCGTCAGCCAGTCGTCGGCCGGTTCGAGCAGCCCGAGGCCCAGCGGGCCGGCGAGGCGTGCGGCCGCACGGGGGCCTCCGTACCAGTGCACCCGGCGTCCTCGGGCGCGCGCCGCCCGCTCGGTCACGTCGTAGCCGCGCCAGGCCGCTGCCCGGGCGATGAGTTCGGCGGTCGAGGTGCGGGGCGAGGACAGGAGGAGGACGGGCGGGGTGCGGGCTTCCATTCCCGTGAGCCTAACGAACCCCCGGTCACGGGCCGGCCGAGCGCCCGGATCCTGCGCGCTGCCCGGCCCGCCTGGGCCGGTGCGAGGTACGCGAGAATCCGGGGGGCCCTTCAGGGGCGCACCGGGCCGTGTCGAAGAGGAGTGGTGGATGGCTGCGATCGTGTACTTCCGGAAGATCTCCGAGACCGAAGAGGGCGTGGAGTACGAATTCGGAGACGACCCCGGCAACTTCGAGCGGCGATTGACCATGGACAAGGCCTCCCGCACCTCGACGGTCCAGGACGCGCTGGTCGACCACACGTTCCTGAAGGCCTCGCGGAAGCTCCACGCGCTGCACGCTGAGCGGGGCCTGTGGCCGGAGCGAGGGATGGGCGTGAGCTGATCACCGCCGCCGCAGTACCGGTCAGGCCCGCGCCCCGCCCGGATCCGCCGGGACGCCGGGCCTGCGGGGATCACCGCGGGGGCCAGCCGGTCCGGCCGGACACGAGGTGGTGTGGGCGGTGCTCCGTGGGTGCCGGGTGGAGCGGATGGTGGGGGCGGCCCGCCGGCGCCGGGTGGGCCGCCGGTGCCCCGCGGCCCGGAAGGGCCTGGACACGTCCGACGGCGTCGGCCAGCAGCTCGGTGAACCAGATGTTCCGGTCGGGCCCGGTCGTGATGTTGAAGGGCACCTTGTCCGCGCCTCCCGGGACTTCGAACTCGGTGATCGCGCCGCTTCCGCTGATCCGGCCGATGCGGCCGGACTGTACGGCGTACCACATGTGTCCGTCCGGACCGCGGGTGATGTCGTAGACCTGGTAGTCGGGGACGGGCATCGGGAAGAGCTTGATGTCACCGCGCGGGGTGATGCGTCCCACCGAGTTCAGCCCGCTCGCGGTGAACCACATCCCGCCGGGTCCGGCCGCGATGCCGCTGGGGAACGAGAAGTCGCTGGACAGCGGGAACTCGGTGACGTGCCCGGACCGGCTGATCCGGCCGATCTTGCCGGAGAGCAGCTCGGTGAACCACACGGAGCCGTCGGGGGCGGGGGCGATGTAGTACGGGAAGCTGTCGGGCGTGGGGAGGGCGTACTCGGTCACCGTGCCGTCGGCCGTGATCCGTCCGATCGCGTTCGTTCCCGACTCGGTGAACCACAGCGCACGGTCGGCGCCGAGCGCGATCCCGAGGGGAAAGCGGCCCGGGCCGGGCAGTGGGAATTCGGTGACCTGGCCCTGCGTGGTGATCCGGCCGATCCTGTTGCCGGTGTATTCGGTGAACCACAGGGCGCGGTCGGGGCCCTGGGTGATGTTCTGGGGGACGCTGTCGGCGTTCGGCAGCGGGAATTCGGTGACGGCGCCGCCGGTCGTGATGCGCCCGATCCGGTTGACCCCGGACTCGGTGAACCACAGGGCCCGGTCGGGGCCCGTCGTGATGCCGGCGGGGAAGCTGTCGGGGGTCGTGATCGGGTACTCCGTCACGTTCCCCACGTCTGCCCGTGCCGGGGCGGTGGTGGCGGCGACGGCGAGCAGCGCGCCGAGGGAGGCGGTGAGCAGCCTGTGCAAGCGTCGTCGGAGCATCAGCGGGTACGGCATGGACCGAGCCCTCTCGGTGGGCGGCGGGCGGGTGACATCTGATGGAATATCAGCTTCTCCCCCGTGCCCGCCCCGTCGCACGCGCGGGTCGGCCGCGAACCGCCCGGCTGCCGTACCGGGACGGCGGCCCGAGCCCGGCGTAGAAGTCCCGGCACGCCTCCAGCCGGGTCGTGTGGATCACGAGCAGGTCCGTGGTCGGTTTGAGCATCCCTCTCCCTTCCACCGGCCAGGTGTTGCCGCCTGCAACTCCCCTCAGGAGTAGACGATGGGGCAGCCGCGCCGGATCGAGTGCTGGGCGGCGCGCAGGAACAGGGCGACGTAGAAGGCCGTTCCCAGGTCCTCGCTCCATGGTCCCGGCCGGGTGGCCGCCCGTCCCTCGGCCGCTCCGTCCAGGAACCAACCGGTCAGCTGGAGGTTGTCGCACGCCGCCGGGATGTCGGCAGGCAGGCCGATGGCCCCCGCCAGCCGCTCGGCGAGGGCCAGTATCCGGGGTGCGCCGGCGATCACGTCGTACCCGGCGTCAGCGGGCAGCCAGACGTCCTTGTCGAGGGGCACCGGCACCAGCACCGTCCAGCGACAGAGGGAGTCCGCCTCCTCGGTCGAGAGGTGTGCCTCGCACAGGGCACCGAACCCGTCCATGGAGGGGACGAGTTTCTCCTCGAAGGACTGCCCGGAGCCGCGGACGAACACGGCCTCCTCGGGCACGGACAGGTAGGGGGGCAGCCCGCGCTGCTTCAGCTCGCGGTTCAGGGCCGCGGCGGTGGCCCCCCAATCTCCCTCTTCCTCACCGAACCACTCCTTCGCGCCGACGCTGACCAGGTAGATGCCCATGGCCGCAAGGTACAGAGCCGCACTGACATCCCGTTCCGTCCGGACAGCCGGAACGGTTCTTTTTCTTCACCGATGAGGTCTTCCGGATCCAGAGCGGGGTGCGAACCCCTCCGGCCCGAGATCCCCGGGCCCCGATCGGCCGGCCGGAGAAGGGACTTGCCGCGACGACCGCCCCGGTGCGACGGGGGTGACGCCGCGGCGGACGCACAGGAACCTCTCATCGCGTCCGCCCGTCATCTCCACGGGGATCACCACAGGCCCAACACCCCTTTCGTTCTTCACCATCGAGTTCCGAGGAGATCCATGATCGACACCGTCAACTCACTGGCCACACGCCTGCACGAACTGCAGGTGGCGCTCCTGACCGATGGCCCCGCCGCGTCGGTACCGGTGCACGACGCCCCCTCTTCGCTCGCGCGTGCGTTCCTGGGCGCCCCACAGCGCGTCGACGCCGTCACGGGTCTCCACGACGTCATGGCGCGCGCCGCGGCGCTCGGCCCGGAGGGTACGTGGCTCGTCGCCGCGGGCCACGCGACCCTCGGCGGCCTGGCCATCGCGCACGGGCAGACGGACCAGCTCCTCTTCCACCTCGACGCCGCGGTGACAGCCGGCTTCAACGACTGCGTCGCGCTCCACATCGCCCCCATACGCCCGCTGCACCACGACTCCCGGTTCCGGGCGCTGTACCAGCGGATGCGCATCACCCAGGCCGACCTCGACGAGTTCTTCTGGCTGCACCAGGAAATGCAGATCATGACGCAGGACGCCCAGAACGCGAGCGTCGAGAACATCGGCCGCCTCGACACCGGGGTGTCGCTGCTCCCGCAGGCCCCCATGCCGACCCGGGAACCGAACACCGCCGGCGTCCTGATCACCCGCATCGATCTCGCCGCGACCCAGACCGCCCTCCGACAGGCCGCCGTGAAGGCGGAGTTCCAGCGCAGCTCCGGCAACACCAGCCTGAGTCTCATCGACGGCTCGTGGGACGACTCCCTGGCCAGGCGCGACGCCTGGCACGCCGAGGAGCTGGAATCCCGGCGCGAGCGGGCCGCCGCAGCCCGCGCCTTCGTCGAACGCCCCGACGCCGCCACCGTGCTCGTCCCCTGCCCGCCGCTGGGCTCGATCACCTACCCGGGCTGACGCGGGCCCGTCGGGTGAACCCGCTCCTCCGCACCCCGCGCTGCCCGGGGCGCGGAGGAGCGGGGGCCGAGGCTAGGGGGTGTCTGACGGATGTCCGTGGGGAAGGAGCGGCGTCCGGTGCGTGCTCTCGGCGTGCCGACCGGAAGCCCGCGTACCGGACGTACTTGGGCTTTCGGTCGGTGCGGCGAGAGTGCGTGCCGGGCGTCGCGACGCCGCGGAGATCCGTCAGACACCCCCTAGCGGTCGGGGTGGCGCAGGCCGGTCAGCAGTACGTCCAGGGCCAGGTCGGTGGCCTCCCCCAGCGGGGTGTCGTCGAGCAGGGAGCCCAGGGCCAGTGTGGCCAGCCCGTGCACCGTGGAGAAGGCGACCTGGGCGAGCCGGGCCGGGTCGCCCGCGCGGACGGTGCCCTCCGCCTGTGCCTCCGCGATGAGGTCGGCGGTCGTGTCGAGGCTGCGGTGCCCGAGCTCCCGGAGTTCGGCGCTGGAGTCGTCGGCGTGCTTGGCACTGAACATGAGGTCCAGCAGGGGTGCGTGGGTGACGGCGAATTCCACGTACGCCCGTCCCAGGCCGGCCATGCGCGCCGGCACCGGCCCGGGCGCCTCCGCGGCGGTCCGCAGGCGCTCGTTCAGCCGGGTGAAGCCGCAGACGGCGAGGGCGTCCAGCAGTGCCTGCCGGTCGCGGAAGTGGCGGGACGGCGCGGCGTGGCTCACGCCGAGATCGCGTGCCAGGGCGCGCAGGGACAGGCCGTCCACACCCGACTCGGTGAGGACGGTCTCCGCGCGCTCCAGCAGAGCGGCCCTGAGGTTGCCGTGGTGGTAGGGCCCCTCGGTCAAGGCGGGCTCCCCTCTCCTGATGTTGTCATTGACTACAATGGTGGCGCCGCCTACATTCGAGACCGTCAACACGTGGAAACGGAGCAGCCGACGATGCCTATGACATACCAGGGAACCGTGGCCCTGATCACCGGGGCAAGCGCCGGTCTCGGTGTCGAGTTCGCCCGCCAGTGGGCCGAGCGCGGAGCGCACCTCGTACTCGTGGCCCGCCGCCTCGACCGGCTCGAAGGGCTCGCGGCGGATCTGGAGAAGCGCTACGGCGTCACAGCCCACGTGGTCGCCGCCGACCTCGCCCTGCCCGGTGCCGCGGCCGCACTGCGCGCGGAGCTCGACGCCCGCGGGATCACGGTCCACACCCTCGTCAACAACGCAGGGTTCGGCAGCCACGGCCCCTTCGTCCGGCAGGACGTCTCGCAGATCAACGAGATGATCCAGCTGAACGTCGTGGCCGTCGCCGAGCTCACCCGGGCCTTCCTGCCCGATCTCGCGGCCGACGGCCGGGGCGCGCTGGTCACCGTCGCGAGCGCGGCGGCGTACCAGCCGACCCCTGCGATGGCGGTCTACGGCGCCACCAAGGCCTTCGTCCTGAGCTTCACCGAGGCCGTCGGCTACGAGACCCGTTCCTCTCCGCTGCGGGTGCTCGCCGTATCGCCGGGTCCGGTCAGCACGGAGTTCTTCGACGTCGTCGGCAGCCGCGACGCGGCCGTCGGCCGGATGGCCACCCCGGAGCAGGTCGTGACCGCCACGCGCCGGGCGCTGGAGCGCGGCAAGACCCCGCCCAGCATCGTCGCCGGCCTCGCCAACCGCGTGTCCGCCCTCGCCTCCGCCCTCACGCCGCGGCGCCTCACCCTGGCGGTGTCGGGACGGATCCTCAAGGCCTGAACGCGCTTCGGCGGGCCCCCGGAGCCGGGGACCCGCCTCCTGCCCCGCCTCCTGCCCGGCCTTCGGCCGGGCCCTGTCAGCGCTTGGCGATCTGCTGGAGCGCCGCGCCCTGGTAGCGGGCGCCGGCGTTCCAGAGGATGAAGGAGCTCATCTTGTTGGCTTCGGCGGCCTTGATCTGGGCGGCCACCTCGGCCGGCCCGTAGGCGCTGCCCATCGAGAAGTCCTGCAGCCACGGGACGATCTCGGTCTGCGTGCCCTTCGCCTGGCGGGCGAAGTCGGCGAGCGAACGCTGCACGATCGCGTACGGGGAAGTGTCGGGCTGTGCGACGCCGTACTCCCCCGGCGCCCAGTGGGACGGGTAGACCATCGGCGCGACGTAGTCGGTCACCTTGACCAGGGCGCCGATGTCCTGTGCGATCTCTGTGGGCCGGGTCGCGGCGATGCCGAAGACCGAGACGCCGAGGTACTTGGCGTGGGGACGCAGCGCGGTCCGGGTGTCGGCGACGAACGAGGTGATGGACTGCTCGGGCGTGGCGGTGCCGATGCCCGGGAAGCGCATGTGCGACAGCGGGCCGTCCGGCCGGCGCACGTAGTCGTAGAGGACGTCGTCGAAGCCGAGCCGGGCCGCTTCGACGGCGAGGTCCTGGTTGTACTTGCGGACCGTGGGGTTCGCGAAGTTCGTGAAGGACAGGGCGCCGTAGTGGCCGCCGTCGTACGGCTGCCCCGACGGGGTCAGCACGAGCTGGTCCTGCTCGCCGGCCTTCCAGGCGGCCGCGGCGAGCTTGGGGTCGCGGAAGGCCACGATGCGGCCGATGACCTGGGCGCCGGCGGCGTGGATCTCGGCGATCGCCTTGCGGGCGTCGTAGTAGCCCTTGGCCGCGCCGATCCGGCGGGCCAGCGGCACCTGGGACGCGTACCCGACCTCGCCGTCCTCGTCCTTGACGTCCAGCTCGACGGCGTTGAGCTTGCCGCTGCGGACCAGGGCGAGGATGCCGCCGCGGAGCGTGTCGTCGCCCCAGCCGATGGCGGTGATGTGCGCGGCACGGATCATGGGACGGCGCCCGCGGGCGGACACGTCCTTGGTGGTGGTGTTTCCGGCGCGGTCCACCGCCTTGACCGTGACCAGCGGCGTGCCCTTCGGCACCGTGGCCTTGAAGGCACCGGCCTTGTCGACGGGGACCGTCTTGCCGTTGACGCTCACGTCGGCGTCACCGGAGGCGTTGCCCGTGATGGTCACGGGGGCGGCGGCGTTCTTGATCACGGGGTCGGCCACCTTCAGCTCCGGCGGGGTGGTGTCCACGCTGAAGCCCACGACCTTGCGGTACGAGGCGAAGGGAAGGCTGCTGCCGCCCGCCACCACCAGGGTGTGCCGGCCTTCCTTGAGGTGCGGGAGGCCGATCCTCAGGCGGGCGCCTTCGGCGGTGAGGGGGACCGCCGCGCCGTCCAGGGTGGCGTGCGGCCCGTTTCCGCCGCCGGACGCGCCTGCGGCGAGATAGGCGCTGACCTGTGCGGCCGCGCGTGCGTCGAGAACGACGCCGTCGCTCACGCCCTGGATGCCCGGACCCGGCGCGAGGAACGTCCAGGCTCCGACGCCCGCCCCGGCCAGGGCGAGCGCCCCGGTCGTCGCTATGAGGGCGCCGCGGCGTGCCGGGCGGCGGAGACTGCGGGAGGGGCCGGAGCGCGGTATGCGGGTGCGGGGCATCGTGACGTCCTTCGTGCCGGGGGTGCGGGCCGGATGTTGCCTCCATTCATTGCCGCTGCGTGTGCCGGTCGACTGGTTCCGCCGATATTTCACACGAACGGCCCGGCTCGCCTTCGGCGTGGCGGCTACGCCATGCAGGGGACAGTGCGGTACCGGGGCTCTCTTCGCCGGTAGGTATGGCGCGTCACCCACCTTTCGGAAGGGCTCCTGATGCGCCACCCGCTCGTCCCACTCGGCGCCCTGGCGGGCGCCGCCGCCCTGCTCGCCACCGGCTGTTCCACGGGGCCGTCCACGGCCACCGGGCAAGCCCGTACGACCGCCTCGCAGGCGGCGGTCGGCCCCGCCGCCGCGAAGGACCCGGCGGAGATCGGCGCCAACGAACTCGGCCAGGTGCCGGTGCTGATGTACCACCAGCTCACCGCGAAGCCGAACAGCGTCTACGACCGCACACCGGCCGATTTCCGGGCCGAGCTGGAGCGCCTCGCGCGGGAGGACTACGTGCCGGTGACGGCAGGTGACTTCCAGACGGGCCGCATCGACATCCCGGCCGGCGCCCACCCGGTGGTCCTCACCTTCGACGACTCGACGAACAGTCAGGTGCGGCTCGGCGCGGACGGCGCCCCGGCCCCGGACACCGCCGTCGCCATCCTGGCGGAGACCGCGAAGAAGTACCCCGCGTTCAAGCCGGTGGCGACCTTCTTCGTCAACGCGGACGCCTTCTCGGCCACGGGCTCCGCCAAGGCCCTGACCTGGCTGAAGGGGCACGGGTACGAGGTCGCCAACCACACCGACCGTCATGAGAACCTGCGCTCACTGGACCAGGCGGGCGCGTCGAGGGCGATCTCGGCCGGCCAGCAGGCGATCGAGAAGGCCGCACCCGGGACGCGGGTCACCTCGCTCGCGCTGCCCTTCGGCGCCATGCCCGAGCCGGCCGGGGTGGCCGCGCGGGGAACGGGCTACCGCTACGACGGGGTGTACCTCGTGGGGGCCAACCCGTCGGTCTCGCCTTTCGCGAAGGCCTTCACCCCCGGTGCGATCCCCCGGATCCGCTCGGCGGGGCCGAAGGACGAGGATGCCGAGTTCGGTTCTTCGCGCTGGCTGGACAAGCTCGCCGCCGGAAAGAGCCGGTACGTCTCGGACGGGAACCCCGACACCGTCGCCTTCCCGCGCGCCGCGCAGAACGAGCTGTCGCCGGCCTTCGCGAAGCGGGCCCGGCCCTACTGAGCGGCTCGCGCGGAGTACCGCCGGGGCGGGCACCGGTGTGCGGGGACTTCCCCGGACACCGCGCATGCACAGGGCGTTCACCCGTCCCGGTCGTGACCGGCGAGCGGGCCCGGGCCTTCGTGGGTGACGGGTCCGTCGGGGCGGTACCGCTTCACCGCCACCGCGCCGACCCGCTCGAAGGCCCTCAGCCGGACTCCCCCACGATCCCAGCGGCCACGAGGTCGCCGGGGCCGAACCAGCGGGTGAGCGTCTCGGTGAGACCGGCGCCTCCGGCCCAGCAGACGTAGCCGTCGGGGCGGACGAGTATGGCCTCGGCGTCGGTCTCGCCGGATTCCGCCCGGGCACGCACGTGGGTGACCCGGTCGCTCCAGGGAGCCGCGACGGCGAGCGGGGCGTCGGTGAGGTTGAGCAGGATGCCGCGTCCGGAGCGCGTCAGGTGGCTGAACCGGACCCGCTCGCCGTCGACGACGAGGTCGAGGTCGGGCATCCGCAGGCCGAGCAGCGGATGGGCCGAGGCGTCGGGAGACGGGAGGCAGAGGTCGAGCCCGGCCATCACACCGGCCATGTACCGGTTGGCGTCGGGCAGGCGCAGGAGGTCGGTGAGCACGTCGCGCAGCTCGCCCAGACCGCCGTCGCGCTGCGGCCCCATGACCACCCCCTGCGCCCGGGTGAGGGCGAGCACCCGCGCGGCGACGGGGTGCCGCTCGCTCTGGTAGGTGTCCAGCAGCTCCTCGCCCGCATCGCCGCGCAGGACGGCGGCGAGCTTCCAGCCGATGTTGAACGCGTCCTGCACGCCGAGGTTGAGCCCCTGGCCTCCGGCCGGGGAGTGGATGTGCGCGGAGTCACCGGCGAAGAACACGCGACCGTGGCGGTAGTGCTCCAGCTGCCTGCTGGCGTTGCTGAACCGGGAGGCGTAGCGGATCTCGGCGACGTCGAGCGCCCCACCGTGGGTGGCGCGCAGCACCTCGCGGACCTCCTCGGCCGTCACCGGGGCGTCGCGCTCGGCCAGCATGGTCCGGGGGCCACTAAAGATGATCTTGTGAAGTCCGTTCGCCAGGGGCGTGATCATGGCGAAATGGCCCTGGGGCGTGGTGTGGATCCGCGAGCTGATGTGTCCGGCGGAGCTGTCGTCCACGTCCCCGGTGAGCAGCAGATCGGCGGTGGCCATGCGGACGGTGGCGGCCTCGCCGGGGAAATCAGCTCCGATGATCTTGCGCACGCTGCTGTGGGCGCCGTCGCACGCGACGAGGTAGCGGCCCCGCAGGGACAGGTCCCCGCCCGGCCCGGTCACGGCGATCGTGACGCCGTCGGCGTCCTGCTCCAGGCCGGTCAGCCGGTGCTCCCTGAGCACCTGACCGCCGAGCTCGGTGAGCCGGTCCTCCAGCACCGCCTCCAGCTGGTCCTGCGGGAGCAGGACCGGGTGCGGATAGCGGGTGTCCCACGCCGCGTAGTCCAGGGGGACGGGCAGTCCCGCGAAGTGGCCGCCGACCAGCCGGTAGTCGATCGAGCGTCCGAGCGCGTCGTCCAGCAGGCCGCGCAGCGCGAGCATCTCGGCGGTCCGGGGCTGGATCGCCCCGGCGCGGGACTGGAGGTTGCGGCCGGGCAGCCGGTCCAGCACGACGGCCGGTACGCCGACGAGGGCGAGTTCGGTGGCGAGCGTGAGTCCGGCGCCGCCGGCCCCGACGACGATGACACCGGTGACCTGCACGTTCATGGAGCCTCCAAGGACGATTCCTTCACTTGGTAGAGAACTATACCAGGTGCAAGTTTCTCCTCGGTACCCCCATTGCTATCGTGGGCGCATGACTGAGCAACTTGGGCTGCGGGAACGCAAGAAGCAGCGCACCCGGCAGACGATCTTCGAAGCGGCGCTGCGGCTGTTCCTGAGCCGCGGTTTCGACGACGTGTCGATCGTGGAGATCGCCGAGGCCGCCGAGGTCTCCAAGCGCACGCTGTTCACCTACTTCCCGACCAAGGAAGACCTCGTCCTGCAGCAGTTCGCCGACCACGAGGACGAATCGGCCCGCGTGGTCCGCGCCCGCCCGGCCGGCACCAGCCCACTGGCCGCCCTGCACGCCCACGAGCTCGACGCCCTGGCCCGGCGGGACCCCGTCACCGGGCTCACCTCCGACCCGGACGCCCTGGCCTTCGCCCGGCTGCTCAGCACGACGGCGAGCCTCAGCGAGCGGCTGCTCCGGTACGCCGGGCGCAGCATCGCCGCCCTCGCCGAGGCACTGGAGGAGGCCGGCGCGGACGAGCTCACCGCGCGGCTCGCCTCGGTGCAGGTCATCACCGTCCTGCGCGCCCTCGCCGACCGCAACAGCGACCAGGTGCAGGCGGGCCGACCGGCCGACGAGGTGTACCCCGAGGCCGTCGCCGCCGCCGACCGGGCCTTCCTGCTCCTCGGCGCGGGCCTGGCCGACGCCCTTCCCGGCTGACGCCCCGGCAGGCGTCGGCGCCGGCCCACAACCGCCGCGCACCGCCGCGCACGGCCGGGCGTGGCGTCGTACGGAGCGGATCGCGTCCGGGCCTACGGGACGTGCGGGGCCACCGCACCGCTACACGCGGTGGTGGCATCTCCGGGGCGCCCCCGCTGTCTGGCTGTCAGCGCCCGAGCGCTCCCCGGACCGTCAGTCCGTGATGACGGCGCAGGCGGCGCAACTCCCACCAGGACAGGGCCGTGACGGTGACGGGCGCGCCGAGGACGAAGACCGCCCGGACCCCCGCCGGGACCTGCGGATAGGCACCCGTGACCACATCCAGCAGCGCCATCTCCCACACCAGGACACCCGCGAGGACGGGCGGCACCACCTCGTGGATGTCGGCGGTACGGAAGACGTGGACGAGCGAAAGGCCGATGCCGTACAGCGCGAACCCGATCGACCACAGGCACAGCACCGCGATGACGATCTTTCCGGGCAGCCCGACGGCATCGCGCAGACCCGCCAGTTCCGGGGCCATCGCGAGCGCCGAGGTGCCCATGGACACCATGATGGCCGTCACCGCGCCGAGTGGGCGCAGGGCCCGTCGCAGGTACACGCGCCGCAGCCCGCCCCTGGCGGCGGCCACGAAGCCGCCCACGACGACGGGGAAGGTGCAGACCAGAACCAGGACGCTGGACCAGCTCTGGTCGAAGCGGTCGTCCGCCAGCGCCTTGACCTCGTCGGTGCCGACGACGGCCTTGTAGGTGAGCGTCAGGCCCACCCAGGCGGCCAGCCCCAGTGCGGTCCGCCAGAGTTGGAGACGGCGCACCTGTGGATCGTGCACGATCCCGCGACGTGACGGACGGAAGGTCCGCTGAGCGGCGTACAGCGGATTGAGGACCGCGCGCAGGATCTTCCTGCCCCGGGAGGGCTCGACGGGCGGCGGCACGTACGGGGCGTAGGGGTTGTAAGGGCCCGGGTTGTAAGGGTGTCCCTGTGGCGGAACCGGCTGCGCGTACGGGGATCCCGTCTGCGGGGCCGGGTACGAGTACGGGTACGGGTACCCCTGCCGGTCCGGCGGGGCGCCCTGGGCGGGCCGTCCCGCCGGCGTCGGGCCGACCGCACCGCCCGCCGGATCCCCGTACCCGCCCGCGCCGTACCCGCTCACGCGCCACCCCTCCGCCCCGCCGCCCTGCCCCGCCGATGCCACGCATCGTAGTCGGCGGCGCGCGAGGAGCAGGGGACAGCGGACGCACCGCTCCCCGGACGGCTCCCCTCGACGGAGCACCCACACGGCGGAGAGGGCAGGATTCGAACCTGCGTGGATCCCGATGGAACCCGAACGACCAGTGGCCGGTCCCCGATCAACCGCTCCGGGCACCTCTCCCTCGTGACCGGGCCAGGCACCCGCCCGGTCACGACAACCAGACTGCACGGGAGTCCCTGACCCCACGCTGACACACCGCTCGGTGCGGGCCCGCCACGGTTCTGCGCAAAGCCCGGCGGGGGCGTCGGTCCGCCGCATACCCCGCAGTGGTCCGGCAGTTGCAGCGTCGTCGCGCTGGAGAAGGACCTCCGCCCACGGTTCGGGGCGCGCGTCCTCGACGTCCGTACCCACAACGGCGCCCACGCCCACGACATCCGGACGTATCTGACGGAACGACGGACGGGCGAGGCCGTGGCGGCCGGCCTGCGGTGACCGCTTGACGGCCCACCCCGGTCCCGGGCCGGGCCCCGATCCCGCCGGTGGTCGGCGGCCGCTGGTCGCCGCCGCCGTCGCCCGCTACCGCGGGGACCCGCGGCTCGACGTGCCGTCCCTCGAAGGGGCCCGCAAGGACATCATCGAGCTGTTCACCCGCACCCCGGGGTACAGCCTCCTGCCGGAACCCGGCATCGACCCCTCCGAGGCGGACCTGACGCAGCTGCTGCGGGCCCTGTGCAGGCAGCGGATCCGCCCCGAGGACCACGTCGTGATGTACCTCGGCTGTCACGGGCAGATCCTGGAGAACGGCCGCCACGTCCTCATGGCCGCGGACGCGGACCCGGCCGACGAAGCCTTCCTGCTGCCCACGGTCCGGCTGGCCGAAGCCCTGCTGATGGACACCCCGTTGCGTCGCCTCCTCCTCGTGCTCGACACCTGCTACTCGGGAACGGGCGGCAACCAGGCCGCCGCCGCAGCCCTGAACGGCATGGAACGCGACTGGACCGGACCCGGAGATTCCGGCCTGGTGATCGTCACCGCGACCCGCCCCTTCGAGCAGGCACGCCCCGGTGCCCTCCCCCGGCTGCTCGCGGACGCCGTCAACGCCCCGTCCACGGCCGGGCGGATCCCGGCCGCGCTGGACCTGGGAACCGTGGTCGCGCGTGCGGTGCACCGGGCGTTCGTCGAGGTCCTCGGCGACGTGCCCTACGGCACCGACGCGACCCGCGACTGGTCCCGGGCCCATCCCTACGCACTGCGCCACCTGGCCACGCACGCCCTGGCCGCCGGCCGGCTCGACGCACTGCTCTCCGACGTCGGCTACCTGGTCCACTCCGACCCCGACACCCTGCTGCCGGCCCTGCCGCACGCGCACACGGCCGCCGGCCGCACCGTCCGGGCCGTGTACACGGCCTCCGCCGTCGCCCACCGCACGGCCTCCCCCGCTCGCCGGCACCGGCTCCTCGCCCTCGACGCCGCCCGGTACGGGGCGGCCGACCTCGCCGATGCGCTGAACGAGGGTCTGGTCGCGCGCCCCCGATGGGCGACCGGTGGAATGCTCAACCCCTTCCTCCATTCGGTGGTCGCGGGCGCATCCGACGCGATGGCCTGCGGAGAAGTCGACGGCGCCGCGGTCCTGGTGACGGCCCTGGGCGGGCGGGTCGCGGTGCTCGATCCGGCGACCGGGCGGGCGACCACGGCCTTCACCGGGCACCGCACGCGGGTCACCCGCTCCGGCACCCTCAAGGTGGCGTGCGGCGCGGTGGACGGCGAGCCGGTCGGACTGTCGCGGCTGCCCGGGAACGACGGCGACGAGGTCTTCGTGTGGGACCTGCGCACCGGCACCCCGCGGTGTGCGCTCGTCGGCCACCCGAGCGGCCTCTCGGCCATGGCCTGCGCGACGGTGGACGGTACGCCGGTCGCCGTGACCCCGGTCACCGGTCTGACGTTCGACACCGAGGGGGCCCTGGTGGTGGCGGCCGACCGGGAGGTCCTCGTCCTGGACGTGGACACCGAGCGGCTCACCTGAACCCCGCCTTCCGGTCGGGGGCCGCCTCCGGTCGGCGTGGACGGCTGTGAGAGGGTCGGGCCCGGTCCGGGCAGGGGCAGTGCGGGAGGCAGCATGAACACGGCAGTGGTGCTCGTGGCGGACGACGACGCCGCCATCCGGCGTTCGCTGGAGCGCGGACTGCGGCTGAGCGGATTCACCGTGGTCCTCGCCGAGGACGGGCCCGGCGCTCTCGCCCAGGTGGACGCGCGGCCCCCCGACGTGCTCGTCCTGGACGTGTCCATGCCGGGGCTGACCGGTACGGAGGTGTGCCGGAGCCTGCGCGCACGCGGGGACGAGACCCCCGTCCTGATGCTGTCGGCCCTGGACGAACTGGCCGACCGGGTCGCCGGGCTCCAGGCGGGCGCCGACGACTACCTCGTCAAGCCCTTCGCACTGGAGGAGCTGGTGCTGCGACTGCACGCCCTGCTACGGCGCAGCCCGGCGCGCGGCGAGCGGGACGTACTGCGTGCCGGACCGCTGGAGATGGACCAGGCGACCCGCCAGGTGCACCACGGCGGGACCGAGGTCCACCTCACCCGGCGGGAGTTCGAGCTGCTGGCCGCCTTGGTGCGCAACGCGGGCATCGTCCTGACCCGGGACCAGTTGCTGGACCGGGTGTGGGGCTACGACTTCGAGGTGCGCACCGATGCGGTGGACACCTTCGTCAGCTACCTGCGCCGCAAGCTGGAAGAGGGCGGACGCCCCCGGCTGATCCACACGGTACGCGGCGTCGGGTTCGTGCTGCGCGTGCCCGGCACGGGGAGCGGATCGTGAAGCTCGCCACCCGGATCGCGCTCTCGGTCACCGTGGTCATGCCGTTGCTGGTGCTGGCCGCGGGTCTGCTGGTGCTCGGACTCGTCAGCCGCGACCTGCGCCAGCAACAGGACGCGCGGCTCCAGGACCGGGCGTCGGCCGTCCTGCCCGACGTACGGGCCCTGCTGACCGCCGACCGCAACGGCCGGCCGAAGGCGGAGCAGAACCAGCACCGCAAGGTGCTCGGTGACGTCCTGGACGCGGGGATCCGGGTGCGCGGCGCCGACGGAGCGACCGTCCTGGAAGGCGGTCCGCAGCCCGACGCGGCGGTCCGGCTGCCCGACCGGACCCCGCAGGGCCCGGTCACGGTCCGCGCCAAGGGCCACGCCTGGCGGGTGCTGAGCGTGCCGGTGACCAGCGCGGTGCCCGGAAACCTGTGGATCTACACGGCGGCTTCGAGCACCGACCCGCAGGTGGCCGCCGTACGGCGGCGGGTGCTGCTCGTGGCCCTGCTGGCCGCCCCGGTGTCGGGACTCCTCGCGTACGGACTGGCGGGGCGCGCCACCGCGTCCGTACGGCGGCTGAGCCGGCGGGCCGCCGGACTCGACCCGGCGGCCGGGGCCGCCGCCTTCGTCGGTACTCCCGTGAACATCGCCGAGGTGGACGAACTGTCCACGGCCATCGGCCAGCTCCTCACCCGCTACGACGAGCAGGCGGCGCGGACCGCGCAGGCGCTGGAGACCGCCCGGTCCTTCTCCTCCGCCGCCTCGCACGAGCTGCGTACGCCGCTGATGAGCATGCAGACGGACCTGGACGTACTCGCCGCCCACCCCGACCTCTCCCCCGGTGAACGGGCCGAGGTGGTGCGCGACCTGCGGAGCGACCACGCCCGGCTGCTGGAACTGCTCGGCGCGCTGCGGATGCTCGCGCTCGGCGACCTCGTGGAGGTCTCCGCTTTCGCCCCGCTCGACCTGTGCGAGCTGGTGGACTCGGCCGCCGACGAGGCGGCGCGCCGGCACGGCGGGTCGGGTCTGGTCCTGGACGTGGAACTGCCGGCGGAGCTGCGGATCTTCGGCTGGGACTCCGGTCTGAAGATCATGCTCGCCAATCTGCTGCGCAACGCGGTGGTGCACGGCCACCGGCCGGGCGAGCCGCCGCGGGTCACGGTCCGGCTGAACGCGGGGGGCGGTTTCGCGGTGCTGACGGTGGACGACGAGGGGCCGGGTGTACCGCCCGCCGAACGCGAGGCCGTCTTCGGCCGGTTCCACCACCGGCCCGGCAGCCCGGGCTCCGGCCTCGGGCTCACCCTGGTGGCCCAGCAGGCCGCGCTGCACCGGGGCACGGTCGTCCTCGGCGAGGTACCCGGCGGGACGGGCGCGCGCTTCGAGGTGCGGCTCCCGCTGGTCTCGGACGACGAACCGACCGTGCGGCTGCCCGCACGACGCGACTGGATCTCCCGGGGCGACTGACGGGCGCGGGGTTCGGACGAGCCCCGGGGGCCCGGAGCGGCGCGGTGCGGCCGCTCCGGCGGTGCGGCGGTGCGGCGGTGCGGCGGTGCGGCGGTGCGGCGGTGCGGCGGTGCGGCGGTGCGGCGGTGCGGCGGTCACAAGGAATCCACAAAAAGGCTCCCTAGCGTCCTGCTCGGCCGGCACGCCCACGCGTCGGCCCGTCGCACCGAAGGGAACACCACCATGCTCGCGAACCGTAGGACCGCCGCCGCGATCGGCGCCGTCGCCCTGGCCGGTGCACTGCTGTCCGCCGGCCCCGCGCAGGCCGCAGGCGCCTCGCCGAGCCCCTCCGCTTCGGCGAAGTCCGCGCCGAAGGGCGATGGCGCCAAGTCGATCTGCAAGCGCCTGCCGAAGACCGAGGCCCGGATCAGCGCCGCCCTCACCCGGCTGAACGGCGACGCCACCGTCGCGGGCTCGGTCGCCCGGCTGGAGCAGCGCGTCACCGAGGCGAAGAACGCCGGCCACACCGAGATCCACACGTACCTCAACGACCGCCTGACGTTCCGCAAGAACCTGGTGCCGACCCTGCAGAAGCGCCAGGAGGACCTGAAGGCCGTCTCCACCTGGTGCAGCGCGCAGGGGTCCAAGTGAGGTCCGCCCGGCGCGGTGCCTCCGTACTCACCGCCCTGGCCGCCGGGGCCGTCCTGCTGCTGACCGGCTGCGGGGGCGGCACAGCCGCCCACCCGAAGGCGGAGCAGTCGGCGGGCACCGACGGCCGGGCCGCGGACATGCAGGCGAAGCTGGACGCCGCCGACAGCGCGGCCTCGCAGGCGGATACGGACGCCACGCAGAACAACTGACCCCGTCCCGACGGCCCACCCGGCATTCCCGGGTGGGCCGTCGTCGGCGTACGGTGCGTACGGTGCGTACGGCGGAGAGGGCAGGATTCGAACCTGCGTGGATCCCGACGGAACCCGAACGGCCGATGGCCGGTCCCCGATCAACCACTCCGGGCACCTCTCCCTCGCGACCCGGCCCGCTCACTCTCCCGGTCACGACGACCAGACTGCACCACGGCCCCTGACCCCGCGCTGACACGCCCGGCGTCACGGGCCGTCGACGGCCTTCCGCAGCTGGTACAGCTTTCCGGAGTCCGGGCGACCGACGTGCCGGTAGATACGGGGCGTCCGGTCGGTGCCGCCGACGCTCCACACCTGCCAGGAACACCCCGGTACGCGGACCCGGACCTCTTGGGTCCAGACGTCACGTCCGGGCTCGTACGACCAGGTTCCCGAGCCCGAACAACTCCGTGACGGGCCGCCTGGCGGATCGTCGGGGGCGTGTTCGCCCACGCCCGAGGCCGTGACCCGGCCGTCCGGGGTGAAGACCAGCGTCCCGCTGGTGTGGTCGACCCAGGTGCCGGCCACGGTCGACGGACCGATCGCGGGCGGCTCGTAGGCGGGCAGCAGGTCTGCGGCGAAGCCGAGGGCGCCGAGAAGGCCCGTTCCCGCCACCACCGCCGAACCCCACAAGGTCACTTGCCCGACCAGTCCCCGGCGCCGGATCCGGGCGACCAGACCGCCCAGCGAGAGCGCGGCCGTCGCCACCGCCCAGAAGACGAGCGCGCTCCGCCCCTCCACGTGGTTGTACGCCGCGAAGGCCACGACCGGTGGTGCCACCAGGGCCGCCACCACCGCCGGTACCCACCACGCCTCGCGTCCGCCGATCCGACGGCCGATCAGATCGCCCAGTGCCACGGCCGGCAGTACGAAGACCACGGACAGGAGGAGCGCGATCACGCCGATGACCACGCTGAAGGAGAGCAGCCCCGCCGCCAGGGCGGAGCGGTCGACCGGGGTGTCCGGCGGGGGTTGCGTCCGGACGTACAGGAGGACCACCACGAGGGCGAGCGCGACCTCCAGACAGCCCACCAGCACCGAGACCACCAGCACCCGTCCGTACGAACGCCTTTGATCCACGGTCACCCCTCCCTCGCACTGCGTCGAAACGAAACGGTCGTGCCGCCCGGCCGACTGCGCGGATCCATTCTGCCAGTCGGACTGAACGCGTTCAATTAGTCTTCCGGACCCTGACCCACCCGGCTGTCGCGGGCTCCGCGCGGGGACGGTCGGGCGCCTTCGGCCGGCATTCCGGAACGCCCGGCATCCGCGAGATCCAGCTGAATCGTTTCAGCAGCTCAGGGCGGTATCGGGCCACCAACTCCCGGGGATCCTCATGAAAACCGACGACTCCGATTACCTCACCGCGCACGGCCCCGTCCGGCTGCCCGCAGCACAGGACGCCCGCCCCTGCGCACCGCCCGCCGCCGGCTTGCGCGGCACCAAGGCCGGAACGTCACCCGCGACCCCGTCCCACCTGGAGGCACCCCCATGAGCACACCCCAGTGGCAGCAGCTCACCGACCACCTCATGACCGTCCGCGAACAGATCTACGAGGGCTGGAACAGTCACGACGGCTGGGACAACTACACACGCTGGGGGGAGGAGTTCGGCGAGGACGGCGTCGCCTGGTGCGTGATCTTCGACTGGTGCATGTACCACGACGCCGGTCTCGACGCGATCGTGCCCAAGGTCGACAACGTGAGCACCTTCACGGCCTGGGCCAAGGCTCGCGGCCAGTGGTCCGACTACCCCTCCGTCGGCGCCTGGGTCAACTTCGGCAACGGCGCCCACACCGAGATCGTCACCGGCTTCGACGCCGACACCGTCTACACCAAGGGCGGCAACAGCATCCAGGCCGGCTCCGTCGACCACGGCCAGGGCAACGGCGTCTGGTCGCACTCCAACCCGCGCCGCAGCAGCTACGTCACCGGCTACTTCGCCCCCCGCTACCCCGACGGGCAGTGCCCGCCCACCGCCGACCCCAGCGATCCCCGCGGCGGCCCCGCCGTCACTTCCTGGCGCTGGACACCCCCCGCGCCCGCCTTCGAACCCTTCCCCGGCGGCGGGTTCTTCACCGCCGGCCGCCGCAGCCCGGTCATCGCCGCCATGCACGACCGGCTCGTCGACGTCGGCTGCGACCGCTACCGGAGCACGGCGAACGCCGACGTCTGGGGCTCGGGCGACGTCGACTCCTACCAGGCCTGGCAGCACCAACTCGGCTACACCGGCTCGGACGCCGACGGCACCCCGGGCCCCACGTCCTGGGCCAAGCTCAAGGTCCCCAGGGTCGAGTCCTGACGCGGGACGGTCCGAGGCCCTCAGCGGCCAGCGGGCCGCCCGCTCCCCGGGCCCGCCGCCGGCCCGTAACAGGCGTCCTGGCGATGCGACGCCGGGCGACCTCACGGTCGGGGGCCGGAAGTTGACAACGTTTCAATTCCGGTGGCCGAGAATCTGGCCAAAAGACTTCCGGCACGCTGCGACATGTGAAATTTTACATGTCACACATCAGCTGCCCGTGTCCCCAGCACGCGGCACAACGGCCCCGGAGGCCCCCACAGATGCATCCCTTCCGCATATCGAAGGCCGGCGCGCGCAGACTTCCTGCGCTCGGCGCAGCCGTCTTCATTGCGCTCGGCCTGTTCACGCCACCGAGCCAGGCCGCCTCCGTCGGCGCCACGGCCCCTGCCGGTGCGAACGCACGTGGAACCGCGGCCTCCGCGCCGCGGTCGATCCCGGTCCCCAAGTCGCCCGATGCGCTGCGCAACAGCTCGCGCTTCCGGATCTCCTCGCAGGACAGCACCCAGGAGGCCGCCACGGCCCCCGCCCCCACCACCAAGCCCGTCAAGGCCGACAAGGCCGACAAGGCCGACAAGGCCGACCGGCAGTCCTCGGCCGCCGCCGGGGACGAGTGCGGCGACCTCTCCGGCGTGATCAACGCCACGGGCGGCGCGTTGGTCCAGCAGCTCAAGGCCCTCCCCCGGATCGACTGTACGTACCCGCTGTTCAGCCTCACCGGGGAGAACGCGCGGAAGGCCTTCCGTGAGGCCCAGATGGTGACCGTCGCCGACGCGCTGCGCGACGCTTCCGCCACCTACTCGGGCAACAACAGCGCCGCCATCGGGCAGCTGGTGCTGTTCCTGCGCGCCGGCTACTACGTGCAGGACAACCACGCGGACGTCGTCGGCGACTACGGCACGGCGCTGGACGGCTCGGCGCGCGGCGCGCTCGACGCCTTCTTCGCCTCCCCGCGCAGCAAGGACGTCACCGACGCGAACGGCGAGATCCTCAACGAGGTCGTCACGCTGATCGACAGCACCCACGCCGCCGGCCGGTACGCCGGCGTCGTCAAGTGGATGCTCGGCGCCTACGACGGCACGTGGCCCGGCCAGATGAACCTCTCCATGCAGCACGTCGAATGGGTCGTCGAGAACGGCTTCAAGGCCAAGAACGACGCCCGCGGCTGGCGGGCCGCCCTCAAGGCCGACCCCGCCATCCTGGACACCTGGGCCGGCTTCATCACCCGCAACGGCGCGGAGCTGAACCGCCTGGACGTCGTCAGCAACGTCGGCCGCTACCTCGGCTACGCCCTCGACGTCCCCGAGCTGAAGGACCGGGTCCGGCCGCTGCTGAAGGACCTGATCAACCGCTACCCGAACGTCGGCCCCACCGCGCCGATCACGATGAACCTGGGCTGGTACACGCGCCAGTACGACAGGAACAACTGCGCGGCCTACGCCATCTGCGACCTGGGCGAGCGCGTGCTCCCGCTGGTCCTGCCGATCCAGCGCACGTGCACCCCGGGCCTGAAGATCCGCGCCCAGGACATGTCCCCCGGCCAGCTGGACAGCACCTGCACCAGCCTGGTCAACCAGGACGCCTACTTCCACCGGGTCATCGGCGACAAGGGCGCGATCCCCGGTGACGTGAACACCAACCTCGAGGTCGTCGTCTTCGACGACTACACCCAGTACGCGCTGTACGCCTGGGCCATCTACAACATCGACGTCGACAACGGCGGCATGTACGAGGAGGGCAACCCGGCCGCCCCCGGCAACCAGGCCCGCTTCATCGCCCACGAGGCCAGCTGGCTGCGTCCGGACTTCCAGATCTGGAACCTCAACCACGAGTACACGCACTACCTCGACGGCCGCTACAACATGGCCGGCGACTTCGACGCCAGCCTGACCACGCCGACCATCTGGTGGGTCGAGGGCATCGCCGAGAACATCTCGTACGGCTACCGGGGCGTGCGCAACTCCGACGCGATCGCCGAGGCCGCCAAGAACACGTACAAGCTGAGCGACCTGTTCGACACCGTCTACAACCAGGACGGGGACCCCGACGTCAACTCGAACCGGGTCTACCGCTGGGGCTTCCTCGCGGTCCGCTACATGCTCCAGGCGCACCCCGCCGACGTCGAGACCGTGCTGGGCAAGTACCGCGCCGGTGACTGGAACGGTGCCCGCACCTTCCTGAAGCAGACCATCGGCACCGGCTACGACGCCGGCTTCGCCACCTGGCTGTCGACCACCTGCGCGACCAACGACTGCGGCCCGCTGCCGGAGGCCCAGTCCACCCCGCTGTGCACCATCAGCGACGCCCGTCAGTTCGACAAGAACTGCCGCCGGGACAACCTCGCGGCCGCCACCGGCAACTACAGCTACCACTTCCTGTACCTGCCCGCCGGTGTCAAGCAGCTGACCATCACCAGCAGCGGAGGAACCGGCAACGCCGACCTCTACTACGGTGGCAGCACCTGGGCCACCACCGCCAACTACCAGGCGAAGTCCACCAATGCCGGGAACGGCGAGACGCTGACGATCGACAACCCGCCGTCCGGCTGGGTCTACTTCAGCCTCGCCGCCGCGCAGGACTTCAGCGGTGTGAGCGTCTCCACGCAGTCCAAGTGAGCCGGTCCGCCGGGGCCGACCGGCCCCGGCGGACACCGGGTCACCGCCGGCGGGCTTCCTCACAGGGCCCGCCGGCCTCAGCGCGCGATCGGCCGGTGAGCAGGTCGGAGACGGCCGCGATGCCGTCCGTGATGGCCCGTACCCCGACGTTGCCGAAGCCGAGGACGAGTTGCGCGGGCCCGTCGGCACGTGATGCGCGGCAGGTGCTCATGCCGTACAGGCCGACGGACCGGGTGTGGGCCGCGGCGACGACGTGGTGCTCGTCCACGCCGACGGGCAGGTGGGCGACGGCGTGGAATCCGGCCGCGAGGCCGGTGACGGGCACCTCGGGGGCGTGTTCGGTCAGCGCGGCGAGCAGGGCGGTACGGCGGGACGCGTAGGTGGCGCGCATCCGGCGCAGGTGGCGGTCGAAGCGTCCGGACTCGATCAGGCCGGCGAGGGCCAGCTGGTCGAGGGTGGGGGTCCCGCGGTCGCTCCGGTACTTGCGGGCGGTCAGCGGCTCGACCAGCTCGGGCGGGCAGACCATCCAGCCGATCCGCAGGGCGGGCGCCAGGGACTTGCTGACGGTGCCGAGGGAGACGACCCGGTCGGGGGCCAGGCCCTGGAGCGCGCCGACGGGTTCGCGGTCGTACCGGAACTCCGCGTCGTAGTCGTCCTCGATGATGATCGCGTCGCGCCCGCGGGCCCACTCGATCAGGGCCAGCCGGCGCTCCGGGGCCAGCGCGACGCCGGTCGGCCACTGGTGGGCGGGGGTGACGACGACGGCGCGGGCGCCGGTCGCGGCCAGCCTGTCCACGTCGATTCCCCGCTCGTCCACCGGTACGGGGACGGCGCGCAGGCCGGCCGCCGCGGCGGCCCCGCCGATGGTGGCGGGTGAGCCGGGGTCCTCGAAGGCCACCGTCCGCACGCCGGCGTCGGCCAGTACGCCCAGGGCGAGCCCGAGGCCCTGGGCGTAGCCGTTGCACACGACGATGTGCCCGGGTGCGGCCACGGCGGCGCGTACCCGGCGCAGGTACCCGGCCAGGACCTCGCGCAGGACCGCGCTGCCGCGCGGGTCGCCGTAGTCGAACGCGGCGGTCGGCATGGCGCGGGCGGCCTCCCGGGTGGCCCACAGCCAGTCCCGGACCGGGAAGGTGCCCAAGTCCGGTACTCCCCAGCGGAAGTCCGCCACCAGGCGCGGGGCCTCGTTCCGCGGCTGCGGGAGACCGGGCGTCTGCGCGGCTCCCGCCGCCACGCGTGTGGCGGAGCCGGGACGCGTCACCAGGTAGCCCTCGGACTGGAGCTGGGCGTAGCAGTCCTGGACCAGACCGCGCGAGAGACCGAGCGTCCGCGCGAGCTCCCGCGAGGACGGCAGCCGTTCTCCCACGTCCAGGCGCCGGGTGCGGATCGCGTCCCGCAGCCCGTGTTCCAGCTGGGCGCGCAGCGGAAGACCGCTTCCCCGGTCGACGACCAGGAGCAGTTCGGGCGGGGAACTGGACCACTCCAACGGCATGGAACTGGAGCTTACCGGCGATCCGGTAGGCCACTTAGCGTCATGCCGTGACCGAAACACCCAAGGCCGCCGCCCCGCCGCTCGTGGTGCGCCCGCCCCTGCTGACACCTCCGTTGCTGCTGCGCTTCGTCTCCGTGCTGGGCGCCTCCGCCGGCTTCCACCTGCTGCTCTCGGTCGTCCCCACGTACGCGACCCCCGCGGGCGGGGGCGGGGCGGCGGGCCTGGCCACCGGGGCGCTGATGCTGGCGACGGTGGCGGGCGAGTTCGCGACGCCCGCCCTGGTCGACCGCTACGGCTACCGCGTCGTACTGGCCGTCGGCCTGGGCCTGCTGGGCGCGCCGGCCCTGGCGCTGCCCCTCTCCCGGAACCTGTGGTGGATCGTCGCGGTCTGCCTGCTGCGCGGACTGGGCTACGGGTTCACCCTCGTCGCGGGCGGTGCGCTGACGGCGTCGCTCATCCCGGCCGAACGGCGCGGCGAGGGCCTGGCCGTGGTCGGCATCGTCGGAGGGGTGCCCGCGCTGGTGGCGCTGCCGCTCGGGGTGTGGCTGGCCGCGCACGCGGGCTACGGGCCGGTCTTCGCGGTGGGCGCCGCGGCCACGCTCGTGGCGATCCCCTCGGTGGCCGGCCTGCCCGGCCGGGTCGGCGCGTCGGGGCGTGCCGTCGGCATCGCCGAAGGGCTGCGTTCGGTCGGACTGCGGCGCCCGGCCGTGGTCTTCGCGTTCGCGGCCATGGTCTCCGGGATCGTCGTCACCTTCCTGCCGCTCGCCGTGCACGGTGCGGCCACGGGCGCGGTCGCCGTCGCGCTGTTCGTCCAGCCCGCGACGGCCACGGCGGGCCGCTGGCTGGCCGGCAGGCTGGGCGACCGGCGCGGCTCCGCCGGCCTGGTGCTGCCCGGTCTGCTGCTGTCGGCCGTCGGCACGCTGCTGATGGTGCTGACCGCCGAGCCCGTCGCCGTGGTCGTCGCCGCGGCGGTGTTCGGCACCGGTTTCGGCGTCCTCCAGAACGCCACGATCACGGTGATGTACGCACGGGCCCCCACCGGCGGCTACGGCACCGTCAGCGCGTTGTGGAACATCGCCTACGACGTCGGCATGGGCGTCGGTGCCGTGGCCTTCGGATGGCTGGCGGCGGCGACCGGATATCCGTGGGCCTTCGCCCTGACCGGGGTCGCGATGCTGACCGCGGTCGTCCCCGCCGTCCGCGACCGGCGGGCGCGAACCACCACCGCGACCACGGTCTGAGCCGCGGCCCGCGCCTGCCGGTCTCCGCAGCGGTCAGCCGAGGACGGGGACGAGTCCGATGGCGAAGACCGCGTAGAACCCGGCGGCCACCGCCAGCCGGGCCGGAGTCAGCCGGTGCGCACGCATGGTCAGCAGCAGATAGGTGATCGCCGCGATGGTGATGATCCCGGACCACAGCAGGGGGCCGTCGAAGTGCCAGCTGGTGAAGATCAGGCCGATGCCGCTGGGAACGGTGGCCTGGATCATCATCGAGCCGGAGATGTTGGCGAGGGCCAGCTTGGTCTTGCCCTGACGGACCCATATCAGCGCGTTCATGATCTCGGGGAGCTCGGTGGCGATCGGCGAGAGCAGCAGGGCGGTGACCGTCGCCGACAAGCCCAGCATCGGACCGATGGCATCGAGCTGCTTCACGAAGAAGTGCGCGGCGATGAAGATCACGACAAGGGTGGCCAGAGTCTGGACGGCCACGGCCCAGGTGGCCGGAGAGGCCGCCTTGGGCTGGAGCTTCAGCGGCTCCAGTGCTTCGTCCTCATCGGTGTCGTCGTCGGCGCGGCTGCTACGGATCTCGCGCCAGAAGTAGACCGCGTACGCGGCGAAGAACAGCACGCCCAGGGCCGGCTTGAACGCGAAGGCGACCAGACCGAGGGCGACCTTCAGGAAGAAGATGGGCAGGAACCACTTCTGGTCCTTGGCCAGCCGTTCCATGTCCTTCGGGCTGCCGAGCGTCTCGTCGCCCGGCCCGTTACCCGGCCCGTTCTGCGGTGTGCCCGCCGGTACCGGAACCTCCAGGCGCTGCCTGCGGCGCTTGAGGAGCAACATCACGCCGGTCACCCCGTAGGCGATGGTGGCCAGGGCGAGCGGCCCGCCCATCGCGGCGCCGACGCCGGTCTGCTTCGCCTCGTCGGTGGCGCCGGTGGTCACCGCGACCAGCGTCACCACCGATTCGGGCAGAGCGGTACCGAAGGCGGCCAGGATGGTGCCGACCGCCATCTTTCCGACGTTGAGGCGCTCGCCCAGCCACTCCACGGCATTGACGAACCACTCACAGGAGAGGTAGATCGCCCCCGCACACACGATGAGCAGTACGAAATGGATCACAGGAACCGTCCGGATTTCCCGCACCGACGGGCATCGAGGACGACCAGCGCGGGGGGGCGGCGGCAGCTTCGACCCCGCCGACGCGCATCTGATGTCGTCGACAATGGGCCGAAGGTCTCGCCCACCCGCATCCCCATCGGGCGCGGGCCCGGCCACCGGGAACCCGGAGGTTCCAGTGTGTCGACGACCGGTATTGCGGGGCTACTCCCCTTCGCAGTGGCCCAGTGTAGCCGCATGCGGTGACGGAGCCGCCCCCGGCCCCCCTCGCACCTGGTCCGACGACCGGTGAAGGCGGGTTCTCTGGGTCTCAGCTGGCCTCCGACAGAAAGGCTCCGACCTCGGCGGCGAACCGCTCCGGAGCGTCGTGGTGCACGACGTGACCGGCCGGCAGCTCGACGAGGCGGGTCCGCCGGCCGCGGCGGGCGACCATGTCCCGGGCGTGATCCGCCGTCAACTCGTCGCTCTCCGTTCCATGGACCAGCAGGGTGGGGCAGGACACCGCCGTCCAGTCGTCCCAGTGATCACCGTTGAGCGCCTTCTGGGAGGCGACGGTGTCGTCGATCCCGAAGGAGAAGCCCCAGCCCCGGTCGCCCTGCCTGAACGAGCACTCCAGATAGGGCGCCGCCGCGCCGAGGGCGGAGACCAGCGCCACGCGGGACGGTGCGGTGGGGGGAAGGCGCGTGGTGAACGACCAGTCGCAGTGGACTGCCGCGCCTATGTCCTCCACGATCAGCCCACTGACCCTGTCCGGGTGCCGGGCGGCGAACTGGTAGGCGTTCACCCCGCCCAGGGAGTGCCCCAGCACCGGCACCGGCCCGGCCCCCAGGTGCCGGTGGAGGGCGACGACATCGGATACGTAGTCGTCCCTCCCGTAGGCGGGGGCGCGGTCGGATTCTCCGTGTCCGCGCTGGTCGAGCGCGATCACCCGCCACCGTGGCGCCAACGCCTCCGCGAGCGGGGCGAACGCCGACGCCTCGTTGTAGTGCCCGTGCAGGGCCAGCAGCGGTCTCCCCGGACCACCGAAGTCCAGGTACGACAGCTTCCGCCCGTCCGCCGTGAAGTACTCGCGCATGACGTGGATCATAGGAGCCGGCACCGACAGCCCCCCGCCCGGCAGTGGCCCGTGAACGGCCCGTCCGCCCGACGCGGACCCCCTCACCCGGAAGAGCCCGGCCCGGTGTCAGATCGGGTCCGGGATGGCCGCGGCCGGGGAGCGGGGGCCGTCCAGGGTGGCGGGGAGTTCCGCCCTGCGGCGTATGCCCAGTTTTCGGTAGCTGCTCGTCAGGTGCGTCTCCACGGTGCGGCGGGCCAGGTGCAGCAGGTCGGCGATCTCGGTGTTCGTCCGCCCCGCCGCGGCCAGTTCCGCGATGCGGCGCTCGCTGGCGGTCAGGGCCCCCGAGCCGGTCCGGGCCGCGGCCGGGACCCGGGCGCCGCCCTCGCGCAGGGCCTGCTCGGCCAGGGCGAGCAGCCTCAGGCCGCCCTTGCGTTCCGCCAGGTCCGCCGCCTCGCGCAGCCGGTCCCGGGCGCGTGCGCGTTCGCCGGCGGCGAGCAGCTGACGGCCGTGGGCGAGGAGGGCCTCGACCAGTTCCATGCCGGCGTCGGCGGGCGCGTCCCTGAGGGTGTCGACCGCCTCCTCGGCGAGGTGCAGTCCGCGGCGGCCGCCGGTCGCGCTGCCGAGGACGCGCAGTGCGCGACCCACCGTGCGCGGGGTGTTCCACACCCGGGCCAGCCGCAGTTCCTCGGTGGCCAGCGCGAGGGCCTCCTGGCCGCCGCCGAGTGCGAGGCGGCACTGGGCGACCGCCGTCCGCCAGGGGGTGACGACCGGGCTGAGCACCTCCCGGGCCGTCTGGCGGCGGCCGCACTCCAGGAAGTCGTGGAGCGCGCCCGCCGGGTCTCCGGCGGCGAGGCGCTGCACTCCCCGCGCGTAGAGGAAACGGTTCAGCTGCCATGATTCCGGGGCCCGGCTCAGGTCGAAGGCGTCGGCGAGCCGTCCGGCCTCCTCGGAGCGCCCCGCGTGTACCAGTGCCATCAGTACGTGGGCGTCCCGGTTGGAGGGTCCGCTCTGGGCGCGCGCCGCGACGGCCGCTCCGTCGCCGCGCACGGAGATCAGCCGGGCGACGTCGCCGCGGGCCGCGGCGATGTCGGCACGGGTGTTGAGCAGCGCGTCCTCCATGGGGTGGAGCAGGGCCGGGTGCCGGCAGCCGGCCAGACCGCGGTCCACGAGCCGCTCGGCCTCGTCGAGTTCGTCGGCCCACTCGGCGACCGCCGCCGCCGTTCCCAGCAGGAACGGCTCGGCCAGCGGGTCGGAGGGCTTGGCGAGCAGGGCCCGTACGCGGATCATGGCCTCGCCCGCCGAGATCAGGCCGGCCGTGGCCTCGTACCGCACCAGCAGGGCCCGGCTGGCGGTGCCGACGAGTTCCGGCGCGTGCCGGCCGCTCTCGGAAAGCCTGCGGTAGGTCTCCTGACGGGTGGCGAGGTCGGCGTCGGACAGCAGGGCGGTGGCGGTCCGCACGGTGCGGGTGAGTCCCGGATGTCCGTCCAGGCTGCCCTCCGTGCGCCGCAGCACCTCCAGCGCGGTGGTGACCTCGCCGCGGCCGACCAGGGCGGTGCCGAGGGCGACGGCCGCGCGCACCCGGTCGCGGGGGGCGGCGTGCAGGTGCTGTGCCTCCGCCAGGCGTGCGATGCCCACCGCGCCGTCGGCCGAGGCGTACTCCAGCGAGCCCAGCTCGGTCAGCAGTTGCTGGCGCCGGCCGTCGGAGAGCGGTTCGTCCAGGGCGCGGCGCAGATAGCGGGCGGCGGCGCCGGGGCGGGCGTCGTGCACCGCGACCGTCGCCGCGTCGCGCAGCACGCGCAGGGCCCAGGGCAGGCCGACGCCCGGCGCGCGCAGCAGATGGGCGGCGACCGCCTCGACGCGTTCGCCGCGCCGCAGGATCGCCTCCGCGGCCACCAGGTGCGCCGCCCCGCGCCGGGCCGTCGGCCAGCCGGTCAGCACGGCGTCCCGCAGGAGCCGGTGGGCGAAGCGGGGCCGGCCGGCGGAGTCCGGGCGCAGGAGTCCGATGCGGGTCATCGCGGTGAGCCAGCCCGTGACCCGTGCGGGATCCGCACCGGCCGCCTCGGCCAGCGTCCCGGCCACGTCCGGACCCACCGGGTCGGCCGTGCCGCCCCCGGTCCACTGTTGCGGTGCCTCCCGGGTGCCCTGCGCCCCTGCTGTCTCCGACGTCTCCTCTGCCTCTTGTGTCTCTTGTACCTCTTGTACCTCTTGTGTCCCTTCCGACTCCTGCGGCCAGGCCTCCTCCAGTGCCGCGAGGCACCGGGCCACATCGGACGTCGCCGCACCCGCGCTGTTCAGCCACCACGAGACCGCCGCCGGATAGCTCCCGGGGTACAGCGCGGCGCAGGTGTCCGGCAGCGGCGGAGCCGCGTCCGCCGCCGCGGGGCCGGCCGGCCGCGGACCGCCGAGGTCGTCGAGCAGGGCGTGCAGGAGCATCGGGTTGCCCGTCCCCGCCCGTACGCACTCCGCCGTCCATTCGGGTCCGGCCGCCGGGAACGCGGCGCGGACGAGCTCCGCGGCGGCCGTGTCACCGAGCGGGGCGATGGTGTGGGTGCGGACGAGGGAGGGGGGCAGGGATTGGGCGAGCCCCGCGCCCCGTGGGTCGATGTCGTACTGGCTGCGTTCGCTCGCCACGAGCAGCACCGGTAATCGGTCGATGCGGCGCACCGCCTCCCGCAGCCAGCGGAGTGACGGGGCGTCGGCCAGGTGGACGTCGTCGACCGCCAGCAGCAGCGGACCCTCGGCCGCGTACGCGTACAGCAGCCGCCACAGCCGGGCGGCGCTCCCCCGGTCGTCGGGGTCGGGTACGAGGTCGGTGAAGTCCGGCACGGGTGCCAGGAGTTGCAGAACCGTGGAGAACGGCACACCACTGTCCTCCGGCGAGCACCGGGTCCGCAGCACCCGCAGGCCGCGCCCCGCGGCGTCATGTACGGCGTCCTCCAGCATGGAGGTCCGGCCGGTGCCGGTGGCTCCCTGGAGCAGCACCAGGCCGCCGGACCCGGCGCGGGCCCGCTCCGTCTCGGCCGCGAGCAGCTCCCGGGCACCGTCGCGTTCGCGGAGCGGTCCTGTCATCGGTGCCTCCCGTGGTGAATGGTGTGCTTCCCGCCGGTGGAGACGCCGGAATCCGTGTCGCGGTCCTGTGAAGTGGCGTACCTCACTGTCGGCCCCGGACCCCTGCCCCGATGCCGATGGGACCCGTCGTGAACTGCGCGAACGCGCGCGGAGGCGGACCCGCCTCGTGGTGTTCGCCGCGACGGTCTCGTGGTGCGGCTCGTGGTGCTCCACGATTGCGGTCCCGGCGGTGCCCGCAGAAGGGTTGAAGGTGCTCATCCGCTACCGGCCCGCCTCGCGCGTCGGCCGCTGAACAGGGGAAACGCTTGCTCAACTCACCCCCGACCATGACCACGTCCTCTCCGGGCACGGGCCCGAACGCCGGTTCCGTGGACCGGCGCGTCCCCGTGGCGGTGTGCGCCGCGGACCCGATCAGCCACGAGGGCGCGGTCGGCCAGTTGCGCAGACACCCGGAGATCGAGCTGCGCGAGGAGTCCGGTCCGGGCACGGTGGCCCTGCTCGTGGAGGACGCGCTCGACGAGGCAGCGCTGACCCGGCTGCGCCGGATCGTGCGCAGCGAGGGGGCGCGCGCCGTGCTCGTGGTGACCTCCATGCGGGAGAACGAGCTGCTGGACGTGGTGGAGTGCGGTGTCGGCACGATCGTCTGGCGCCACGAGGCCACCGCCGAGCGGCTGGTGCAGGCGGTGCTGGCGGCGTCCCGCGGTGACGGCGATCTGCCCGCCGATCTGCTCGGCCGGCTCATCCAGCAGGTGGGCACGCTGCACCGGGGTGCGGCGGGCCGGACCGGGCCGCCGACCCTCGGGCTCACCCCGCGTGAGGTGGACGTCCTGCGTCTGATCTCCGAGGGCCTCGACACCGGTGAGATCGCGGGCAAGCTCTCCTACTCCGAACGGACCGTCAAGAACGTCATGCACGGGCTCACCACGCGGCTCCACCTGCGCAATCGCGCGCACGCCGTGGCTTTTGCCCTGAGGGAAGGCTACATCTGACCGTCCGGGCAGCCGGAGGCGGCCCGGCGTGTCCGCCGGGGCAGCGCGGACTGCCCGGCGGCCGTCCCCCGTGCCCCTGCGGCCCGGGCGGGCTCCCGGGGGACGATCGGCGGCGGACGACGTGCCGGGCGGAATCGGCCGTGCGGGCAGAGCGGGAGCGCAGGCGTGATCCACGAGGTGGACGAGGTACTCAAGAGCCTGCTGGGCGGCGGGGCGTTGACGGGGTCGGGAATCGAGGTGTCCTTCGAGGCACCGACCCGTGACTGGGCGGCCCGGCGCAACGCCCCTGTGGTCAACACGTATCTGTACGACATCCGGGAGGACGTGGCCCGGCGTCAGCGCGGCCACGTCGCGGTGCGCGACGAGCGCGACGTGGTCGTGCGGCGGAGCCAGCCGCCGCGCTGGTTCCGGCTGTCGTACCTGGTGACGGCGTGGACGAAGACCCCGCAGGACGAGCACCGGCTGCTCTCCGCCGTGCTCGCGACGCTGCTGCCCCGTGAGGTGCTGCCCCCGGAGGAACTTCCGGGCTCCCTGCGCGCGCTGGGCCTCTCCGTGCCGCTGACGGTGGCCGGCATCCAGACGGAGTCGCGGTCGCTCGCCGAGATCTGGTCCGCTCTGGGCGGCGAGCTGAAGCCCTCTCTCGACCTGGTGGTGACCGCGCCCTTCCCGGCCTTCCCGGAGTACGACGCGGGGCCGCCGGTCACCGAGGGCGCGACCGTCCGGGTGGGCGGTGTGGACGGCGACCCGGCGGCGTCCGGGGGGCGTTCGCACCGTCCCCACCAGGTGGCGGCCGCCCGGGCGGCACGGGCCGCCCGTAAGAACGCCGCCTCCCGCCAGGAGACGCAGGCCGGATCCGGCGGCCCGGAGGAGCGATGAGCGCCCCGTACGCCGTCTCGGCAGCTGATCCGCTGACGGCCGGCGCCGAGGCACCGCCCGGCGGCGCCGACGGCCCCGCCCGCGCGTTGCTCGCCCGCCTCGACGGGCTGCGCGGGCGGGTCTCGGCGCTGGCCGAACGGCGGGCGGCCGGCGATCCCACCGCCGACGACCCCCTGCGCGGCCTCTACCTTTCCGAGGAGGCGGTGCGCCATCTCCTCGGCACCTGGCCCACGTCGACGGGCGGCGGGACCGAATCCCGGCCTGCCGGCCCCGGCTCCGGCACCGGTCGGGCCGTCGACGAGGAGCCCGCTCCCGGCCCCGACGACCGGCTGGCCCGGCTGGCCGCACGTTCGGGACTGACTTCGCTCGACGTCGCCGTCCTGCTCGTCGCCCTCGCTCCCGACGTCGACCGGACCTTCGAACCGCTCTACGGCTACCTCAACGACGACGTGAGCAGGCGCCGGGCCACCGTCGGCCTCGCCCTCGACCTGTGCGGGGTGCCCGCGCAGTCCGCCGCGGCCCGGGCCCGGCTGCACGTCCGCGCGCCCCTCGCCGCCCTCGGCCTGCTGGAGGTCGACGAGCCCGAACGCCCCTTCCTGACGCGTTCGCTGCGCGTGCCCGACCGGCTGGTCGGGCACCTCCTCGGCGACGACACCCCGGACGCCGCGCTGCTCGCGCTGCTGCGCCCGATGCCGGAACCCCTGCCGTCCGACACGGCCGCCGATCAGTTCACCCACCGGCTCGCGGATTTGCTGGCGTCCGGCCCCGCCATCGTCTACCTGCGGGAACAGCGCGAGGGTGACGGCCTGGCCGTGTACGCCGAGGCCCTGCGCGCCGCGGGCCTGGAGGGGATGTGCTGCGACCTGCGCGACGAGCACGTCGCCGGGTTGCTGCGCGAGGCCCGTCTGAGCGGCCGGGCCGTCGTCGTGCCGGCCCTGCCCGAGCGGCCCGGCCCGCTGGTGCGGGCGCTCGTCGCCGCGCCGGACGTGACCGTGCTGCTGGCCGACCCCCGCCCGTACGACCCGTACTGGTGTCCCGAGGACCCGCTGGTCCTGGACGCGCCGGGCCGCCGGGACGGCGGGACGGCCGCCTGGCGGGCCGTGCTGGGCGCGGAGGCCGACGGCTTCGACCTGGCCACGACGGTCGCCCCGTACCGCCTGGGCGGGGACCGCGTGCGGCGGGCGGCGCGGGCCGCGCGGGCGCTGGCCGCCTTCGACGGCGGTCCGGTCACCGCCGCCCATGTGCGGCGCGCGGCGCGCCGGCAGTCGGCCTCGGGGCTGGAGAGCCATACCCGGCGCATCCGGCCGGCCGTGGGCTGGGGGGACCTGGTCCTGCCCGAAGGGCCCCTGGGGCAGCTGCGCGAACTGGCCCTGCGGGCCCGCCACCGCGACCGGGTGCTCGGCGACTGGCGGCTCAGCGCAGGCGGCGGGCGCGGCCGGGGCGTCCTCGGCCTGTTCGCCGGGGAGTCCGGTACCGGAAAGACGCTGTCGGCGGAGGTCGTCGCGGCCGACCTCGGTCTCGACCTGTACGTGGTCCAGCTGTCGTCGGTCGTGGACAAGTACGTCGGCGAGACCGAGAAGAACCTGGAGCGGATCTTCACGGAGGCGGACCGCACCGACGCGGTCCTGCTCTTCGACGAGGCCGACGCCGTCTTCGGCAAGCGCTCCGAGGTCAAGGACGCCCACGACCGCTACGCCAACATGGAGAGCTCCTACCTGCTCCAGCGGCTGGAGTCGTTCGACGGCATCGCGCTGCTCACCACCAACCTCCGCGCGAACATCGACGCGGCGTTCACCCGGCGGCTGGACCTGGTGGTCGACTTCCCGTTCCCGGACGCCGGACAGCGCCTCGCGCTGTGGCGGCACGGGCTGGCACACGTACCGTCCGCCGACGGCATCGACGCGGCCCCACTGGCCCGTGACTTCGAGCTGGCGGGCGGTTCCATCCGCGGCGCGGTGGTCACGGCCGCCTATCTCGCCGCCGGGCGCGGCAGCGAGGTGACCGCCGACGACCTGCTGGAGGGCGCTCGGCGGGAGTACCGCAAGGCGGGGCGGCTGGTGCCGGGCGAGGGCGGCTGGTGATCCGGCGGCCGGCCCTCCGCGGCGTCCCGGCGGGGCGGTCACCGGTCCCGGCCGCCGCGTGCCTCAGTCGTTCTTGGGGTGGACGATCTTCCACTCCTGGTTGCCGGTGTTGCTGCAGTCGGAGATGTTCAGCCGGTCCCCGACGATCGCCCCGCCGTTCACGTTCAGGCACCTGCCGTTGCTGGCGTAGTTGCGGATCCAGTAGTCGCCGTTGTCCTGCGGGTCGATCCACCACAGCTGGTTGTCGGCGGTGGTGCCGTCGCAGTGGAACTCGCCGATGCCGGTGCCCACGGGCCGGCCGCCGTACTCGCCGAGGTCCATGCAGAACTGGTCCTTGACGTTGCGGATCTGGAAGAGCGGCGTGCCGCCGGGGCCGAGCTTCGGGTACTTCACCTCAAGGTTCCACAGCTGGTTGTCCGAGGCGGTGCCGGCGCAGCCGGCCTGCTGGACGGCCATGTTGACCTGGCCCTTGTCGTTGCCCGGCAGATCGGCGCACATGCGGGTGGCGGAGTTGCGCAGCAGGACCTTCTCGGCGGGCACGACGGGCGGCGGTCCCTCGGGCTCCGGGGACTGCCCGCCCCCACCCCCGCCACCGCCGTCGTCCTCGGGCTTCTCGCTCTGCTGCGGTTCGGGTTCGGCGCCGGGCGACGGCGGCGGGGGTGGCGCGGAGAGGGGCGGGGTGGTGGGCAGAACGGCGCCGGCCTGCTCGGGGACCTCGGTGGCCTCGGTGCGGACCTGCGGCTTGTAGGAGATCCAGATCATCACGAACGCGATGCCCAGGGCGAGGAGGAGCCCGAAGAAGGTGGCCAGCCAGCGCGGGAGGAAGCCGCGCTGGACGTAGGTCCCCTCGACCTCCAGCGGCTCGGTGCCGGAGCGGCGCACCGTGAGGGTGTAGGGCCGTTCTTCCTTGGAGCCGAACCAGATGATCTGCCGGGGGCGCAGGGTCGTGTCGACGAACGCGGCCCGTCCGGGGTCGATCTGGACGTTCCCGGGGCGGAGTTCGTACGCGAGGTGGTCCCCGTTGTCGCCGCCCGTGACCGACGCCGTCACCTTGGTGTTGCCGAGGTTGTCCACCGCCAGTCTCGGGCGTCCGCGCAGGCGGCCCTTGACGGTCGGCGGCACGAGTTCCGCGCGCACCTCGGCGAACGGGGTGATCGTCAGGTTCCCCTCCGGAACCGTCACGGCCTCGGGGTGCTCGGTCGGCGTGATCCGCACCGCGTACGGGTTGGGCCCGGCCGTGGCGTCGGGGGTCCGGGGCGGCGCGAACGTCAGCTCGACCGTCCCCGTGGTGCCCGGGTACAACCGCAGGGTCGTCGGCTCCACCGTCGTCCAGGGCGCCACGTCGCCGACGGGCTCGAAGCGGTATTCGTCCACCACGTCGCCGGTGTTGCGCACGCGCAGACGCACCCGCGTACTGCTCCCGGGGTCGACGGTGACGGAGGAGGGTTCCAGGGAAGTCCAAAGGCTCACCCCGGCACGCTAGTTCCGCCGGGGCTCGCGGACAGGAGCCCCCGGGGCAGGGTGCGTTGCCCCGGGATCCCGCCGGTTGCCCGGACGCGCGGGCCGTGCGGCCCGTGGCAGCCGGGACGGTCCCCGCCGCCCCCGCCGCCGGGTGCCCGGGATCTGCCCCTCCAGGCAGCGGAGGGGGCAAGGAGAGTGCCCCCGTCCGGGTACCGGGGGACGTTTCGACGGGCGCCGCGCGCGCTCAAGGTGGGGGTGTCCTGTCTCGAATCCGAGGAGAGCAGAGCATGCCGTCCTATCTGTCGCCCGGCGTCTACGTCGAGGAGGTGGCGAGCGGTTCCCGCCCGATCGAGGGGGTCGGCACATCGGTGGCCGCCTTCGTCGGTCTGGCGCCGACCGGCCCGCTGAACGAGCCGACGCTGGTGACCAACTGGACCCAGTACGTCGCGGCCTTCGGCGACTTCACCGACGGCTACTACCTCGCGCACTCCGTCTACGGGTTCTTCAACAACGGTGGCTCGGCGGCGTACGTCGTGCGCGTCGGCGGCTCCGCCGGGGACGCGGCGGGCCGGGGGGAGGCCGCCGGACCCGCCGCGGTCACCGGCGGCTCCGCACCGGCCGCGCTGCCCCCCGCCGAGCCCCGCCCGCTCGGTACCTTCGCCGTGGCGGCCATCGCGGAGGGCCTCGGCGGCCCGCTGTCCGTCGAGGTCTCCGACGCCGAGGGCGAGGGACCCGCCGAGCGCTTCAAGCTGGTCGTCAAGGACGGCGACAAGCCGGTCGAGTCCTTCGACGTGACCGCGAAGAAGGGCAGCCGTTCCTACGTCGTCACGCAGGTCAAGGAGCGTTCCAAGCTCATCGCCGTGACCGAGGCCGCGCCGTCCGCGCAGCTGGCCCGTCCGGAGAACCAGACCGTGACGCTGCCCGCGCCGGCGCCCGCGCCCGTCGAGCCGGCCGCACCGGCCGGCCGTACCGCGGGCTCCCACCCCGGCCCGGCGCAGTACCTCGGCGACTCCGCCGACCGTACGGGTTTCGGCGGCCTGGAGGCCGTCGACGAGATCTCCATGGTCGCCGTGCCCGACCTGATGGCCGCCTACCAGCGCGGCGCGATCGACCTGGAGGCCGTCAAGGCGGTCCAGCTCGGTCTGATCGCGCACTGCGAGCTGATGGGCGACCGGGTCGCGATCATCGATCCGCCTCCGGGCATGAACGCCCGTGACATCCGGGTCTGGCGCCAGGAGACGGCCAACTACGACTCCAAGTACGCGGCCCTCTACTACCCCTGGATCAAGTCCTTCGATCCGGCGACCGGGCAGTCGCGCCTGGTCCCGCCAAGCGGCCACGTCGCCGGCATCTGGGCCCGCAACGACTCCGAGCGCGGTGTGCACAAGGCCCCTGCCAACGAGGTCGTCCGTGGGGCCGTGGACCTCGAACTGCAGATCACCCGCGGCGAGCAGGACCTGCTCAACCCGATCGGGGTGAACTGCATCCGGGCCTTCCCCGGCCGTGGCATCCGCATCTGGGGCGCCCGCACCCTCTCCTCCGACCCGGCGTGGCGCTACCTGAACATCCGCCGGTACTTCAACTATCTGGAGGAGTCGATCCTGATCGGCACCCAGTGGGTGGTGTTCGAACCGAACGACCACAACCTCTGGGCGCGCATCCGCCGCAACGTCTCCGCGTTCCTGGTCAACGAGTGGCGCGGCGGAGCCCTGTTCGGGCAGAGCCCGGAGCAGGCGTATTACGTCAAGTGCGACGAGGAGACGAACCCGGCGGAGTCGGTCGACCTCGGCCGGGTCATCTGCGAGATCGGCATCGCGCCGGTCAAGCCCGCCGAGTTCGTGATCTTCCGGCTGGCGCAGTTCTCCAGCGGCAACGGGGAGCTGGAGGAGTAACCGGGCGCCGCGGAGCCCTCCTCCGCGCCCGTCACCTCTCCGTGCCCCCCTCTTCAGAAGGACAGCGAACACATGAGCCTCCAGCCGGGTGACGCCCTCACGTCACACAACTTCGGCCTCCAGATCGACGGAGTGATGGTCGAGTACCTCGCCGAGGTCAGCGGTCTCACCCTCGAACAGGACGTCATCACCTACCAGCAGAACAGCGCGCAGGGCCGGCCCGAGGTGGCGCTGCTGCCGGGGGTGCAGAAGAACGGCCAGTGCACGGTCGTGCGCGGCATGACCCAGTCGACGTCGTTCACGCAGTGGATCAACGACTCGATCCGCGGCCAGATGAGTACGGCCCGCAAGAACGCCTCCATCATCATGATGGACTACCAGGACAACCCGGTGAAGCGCTACAACCTGCGCAACGCCTGGTGCAGCAAGATCGAGACGAGCACGGTGAAGGCTGGTGAGGCGGCGGCGCTGACCGAGACCGTCACCATCGTGTTCGAAGAACTGGTCATCGAATAATGCGGCGTTCGGTCGGGACCGCGCCGCGGACCGCGGCGGCGGAGGCGGGGCTCCCCCACTCCGCTCCCGCCGCCGCACCGGACCACGCCCCCGCCGGCCCTCCGGCCCACCCGGTGCCACGGCAGTCGCTGCGCACCGAGTTCCCCTTCGAGCTGCCGCGCGGGTACGTCGACGACGCGGGCACGGTGCACCGTGACGGTGTCATGCGGCTGTCCACGGCGCGCGACGAGCTGGTCCCGCTGCGGGACGTGCGCGTGCAGGAGAACCCGGCGTACCTCTCGGTGGTACTGCTGGGCCGGGTCATCACCCGGCTGGGCACCCTCCCGATGGTGCACGACGGGATCGTGGAGAACATGTTCGCCTCCGACCTGGCGTTCCTCCAGGACTTCTACCGCCAGATCAACGCGGAGGGCCACACTCGGGCGGCCGTGCAGTGCCCGCACTGCGCGGAGCCCTTCGAGGTGGAACTCGGCGGGAGCCGCCTGGGGGAATCGTGACGTACGCGACCGACCGGCTGCACGAGGAGATCGCGTACGTCGCCTACCACTTCCACTGGGGCCTGGACGCGATCCTCGACCTGGAGCACCAGGACCGGCGCCGGTACACCGAGCAGATCGCGTCCCTCGTGACGCGCGGCGCGACGGAGGGCTGAGCGGGTGGCATTCCTGGACCGGCTGCGGGGGCGACGCGCCGACGACGGCGGAACGGCGTCCGGCGGCTCCCCGGCTCGCGGCGCCCGCGGCACGGGGACCACGGAGATCACCGAGACCGCCGGGACCGCCTCGCGTACGGCTCCCGCGGCCGCCGCGGCCCCGGTGGCCGTCGCCGCCTGGGTCGGTCTGCCTCCGCTGCGGCGGACGGCGGCCGACGGACCGGCGGGCGTGGCGGACACCGCATTCGGCGGGCGACTGCCGACCTGGCAGAACCCGTCGTTCACCCGGGGGTCCTCCCCCGCGGTCCTGGACCCGTCGGCGGGCGGCAGCCTGCTCTCGGGAGCGCCGGCCGAGTCCGCCGGCCCGGTCCCGGGACTCGAACGGCCGGCCCCGGCACTGCCGTCGGGCCGTTCGGCCGGCGCACCCGCCGTGCAACGCATGCCGGTGGCGCCGCTCCGGGTGGTCCCCGCACGGACGCCGTCCCCCACGGCGACCGGAACCCCCTCGGTCCGCGCGGGAGCCCTGACCGCCAGGTCCGTGCCGACGGCGTCCGTGGCCCCGTCGCCTGCGGTGCCGCGCTCGCACGGCGACCGGCCGGCCCCGGCGCGGACGGGGACTCGGGCGCCCGGCCAGACGTCGGCGGCGGCGCGGGAGCAGGCCCCGGCACCGGCCCCGGCGCGGACGGCGTCGGCGTCGGCGTCGGCGTCGGCGTCGGCGTCGGCGTCGGCGAACCGTGGCGTCCGGGTGACGCCCGTGCCTCCGGCTCCGCCCCGCACACGGCAGCCCCTGACCAAGGCGCCGGCCACGCCCGCGGCCGACCGGCGAGCCCTGCCCGCGACGCGCCGGACCACCCCTCCGGTGCCGACGGCGACGGCGACGGCGACCGGCCTCACGTCCCCGTCGGCCGATGGCCGCCCGGGTGGCGCCGGCCCGTCCGCCGCCTCCCCGGGCTCCCTGCCCCCTGTGCAGCGGGCTGCCACTGACCGCCCTGACGGGGCAGCCGCCTCCGGGGACGCTCCGTCCCCGGCCACGCCCGCTGCCCCGTCGTCGTCCTCCGCCGCCGACTCCGCCGTTCCGGCCCCGTCCCCTTCCCTGCCGGACCGGCCGGTGCAGGGCAGCCCGGTACGGAGCGCCCCGCCCCGCCCCTCTTCCGCGCAGGGCGCGGCTCCGGCCGCCAGGCGTAAGGGGCTTGGCGCACCGGTGCAGCGAGAGGCGGTACGCCGCCCCGAGGGCTCGGCGCCCCGCACCGACGTACCCCGCGCGTCCGCGGTCCCGGGCGTGCGCGGCACGTCCGGCACGCCGGACGGGTCGGACACCCGAGGGTCGTCGGCATCCGAGGCCGTGTCCACCGCGCGGCCCACGACGCCACGGCGGGGCATGCCGCCCGCCGCGACGGCGCCACGTGCGGGCTCACCCGAGGACGCGCCCACGCGAGCGTCCGCCGCCGCGCCCGCACCGCGGACGCTCCGGCGCGACGGACCGACCGGCCCCCGCGAGACAGGCACGAACCCGTCCGGCGCGGGAGAGGGGTCGCCCGCGCCCGATGCCTCCGCCCCCACGCGGAAGGCGGCACCGGCCTCCCCGGCACCGACGTCCACCGCGAGCGCGGCGGCACGGGCCTCCGGGAGCGGTGCGCCCGTGCAGCGAGCGGTGCCCCGGCCCGGAGCGACGCCGCCCGCACCGGCGGACGGCCGGCGCTCCTCCGCGCTGTCCGACGGCACGGCCACCGGGCCCTCCCTACAGGAGGCCGTCCGACCCCACACGCCCCCGCCCGGGCCCACGCCCACCCGCAGCGGTGCCCCGGCGGCATACGCCCCTGCCCCGCAGGCACGCCCCACCGTCCGCTCCGACCGGCCGACGGCCGTACCGGGCGACGCTCCACGGACCGCCGCGGCACCGGCACCGGCACCCGCACCCGCACCCGCACCCGCACCCGCACCAACATCGGCATCGGCATCGGCATCGGCATCGGCATCGGCATCGGCATCGGCACAGACTCCGCACACCACGCCCCGGTCCGAAGCTCCCACGCCGACGCCCGTTGCCGGCACCGCCCCCGTCCGGCGTGCCGCGGCCCCGGCCGCACCGGGAGCGGCATCACCTGCCGGACCCGTGCCCGCCGGTCCGCACGCCGACCGGCCCGCCGCCCCCTCCATCCCGCAGCGGGCGGCCCGCCGGGAACAGTCGCGGGCCGGCCAGAGCGCCGCTGCCGCGCCGGCCGCCCGTCCGGGCACGGCGACGCCCCCGGTGCAACGTTCCACGCCCCGCACGCCCGCGCCCGCCCACGCGGCGGTGCCGATCGTCGGCCACGACCCCGCGGCCGTACCCCCGTCGGCCCCGGGCCGTACGAAGTCTCGGCACGGACCCGTTGCCCCGGGCCCCGCGCCGGAGGACCGGACCCCGACCACGGTCCCCCGCCCCCTTGACCCCGCCCCGCCCGGCTCCACGCCCGTGGACCCGGTGCAGCGCAGTGCCGCGCCTCGACGTGCGGGGCTCGGTGCGCCCCTGTCTCCCCCGGCGCACCCCGCTCCCCGGCCCGGGGCCGTGGTGCCGACGTCCCCGGTGCCCCGCCCCGCCCCGGGCCCGGCGACCGGCCGCACGTCCGACTCCCCGGGCCCCTCCGCTCCCGTGCCGGCGGCCACACGACGGTTCCTTCCGCTCGGCGCCCCGTCCACGGGTACGCCCGCCCCGACTGCGCCGGTCGCCGCGCCGGAGCAGCACGGTCCCCGTGCCGGTGCTTCCGCACCCCCGCCGGTCCAGCGGGCCTCGGCACCGGCCACGCCTGCCACACCCGCCACACCGGCCACACCCTCCGCGGCCCTCCCCCCGACGCCGCCCGCACCGGCCGCTCCCCGTAGGGCCGAGGTACTCCCCGTCCAACGGGCCTTCCCCGTCCGGGGCGTTCCCCTGCGCCGGCGCGCCGCGCCCGGCGCGGGCGCCGTGGCGCGCGGCCCGCTCCCCGTGGCGCCGCTGAGTCCGCCGCCCGTGGCCGCACCTCCGGCGCTGCCCGCGGTCCCCGCGGCCGGAGCACGGTCCGGGGGGGCGACGCCGTCCGGGCCCACGGTCCAGCGCCTCCCCTCCTTCGGCTCCGGCTCCGGCTCCGGCTCCGGCCGGTCCCTCGGCGCGCTCGCGGCCGCCGCGTCGGCCACCGTGGCCTCGACGCTGGGGCACTTCCGGCCGTCGTCGCAGCAGGCGCCGCCGGCCGAACCGCCGCCACCGTACGAGCCTCCGGCGGCGCACGGAGCGTCCCCGCCCGAGTACACCGCCGTCCCCGTCGGCGCGTTCGATCCGCGCGAGCTGACCGAGTTCCAGCTGGACGAGCTGGTGCACCGGATCATCGACCGGGTCACCCGCCTCGTCCGCACCGAACTGCGCATGGACCGCGAGCGGATCGGCAGGCTCCGCGATCCGCGCGCCTGACGGACCCACCGGGACCTCCCGGTCCCGCACCGACCGCCTGTGATCGGTGACCGTGCCCACCGCCGCCCCCTCACCACGACAGAAAGGGCCACCTCGGATGCCCCGCCAGGACCCCGGGTCCACCATCTGGTTCACCCTCACCATCGACGGCGAGAGCCTCGGGCACTTCAACGGGTGCGAGGGCCTGTCGTCGCAGGTGGAGGTCGAGCAGCGTCAGGAGGGCGGCAACAACGGCTTCGTGTGGCACCTGCCCACCCGGGTCACGTTCTCCACCATCCGGCTCACCCGGCCGCTCACACCGGACACCGCGAAGGTCGCCAAGTGGATCTCGTCGGTGCAGACGGGGATCAAGCGGCCCACCGCCCAGATCGCGGCGCTTCGGGCCGACGGGTCGCTGGTGGCCCGCTGGGGGCTCATCGACGTCCTGCCCGTGAGCTGGCAGGGCCCCACCCTCGATCCCGCGAGCTCCGCCGTGGCCACGGAGGTCCTGGAGATCGCCCACCACGGGTTCACGGACTGACGGCGCGAGAGAGACGGAGCGGAGAGGAGGCACACCCATGGCCACGAGCAGCAGGGGCGCCGGCAAGAGCCTGGTGCGCGCGACGCTGGCGATCCACGAGCCCCCGGTCGGGACGAGCACGACGCCCGGGGCACTGATGCGGACGTTCGGCTTCGAGTTCAATCCGGCGCAGCTGTCGCTGAGTCAGCGGGCGCAGTGGAAGGCCACGCCGACGATGGCCGTGCGCGACGGCTCCAAGCCGGAGTTCATGGGCGCCGAGCCGCGCGAGATGACCCTGGAGATCTTCCTGGACTCGTCGGCCGCGCCGACCGCCAACACGGTGCTCAAGAAGGTCGAATCGCTGCTGGACTGCTGCGAGGTGACGGCGAAGAGCATCGCCGCCGACCAGCCGTCGCCGCCGTGGGTGGTGTTCGAGTGGGGGTCCTTCTCCACGGCCCGGTTCGTCGCCTACGTGGGCTCGGTCGAGGCCTCGTACAGCCTCTTCGGCACGACGGGCGTGCCCATCCGTGCCACCTGTCAGGTGCACCTGGTGGAGATCCCGGGGAAGACCAAGGGGCAGAACCCGACCTCGGGCGCGCTCACCGCGCAGCGCGTGCACCGGGTGGTGGCCGGCGACTCCCTGCAGTCGCTGGCGTGGCGGGAGTACGGCTCGGCCACCGTCTGGCGGGCGATCGCCGAGCTCAACGGCATCGACGACCCGTCCCGGCTGGCGACCGGCACCGAGCTGGTGCTGCCGGCGCCCGAGGAGGTGTCGCGCTGATGGTGCGTCCCGCGTTCTCCAGCATCATGCAGGTGCGGATCGGTGCCGCCAAGCTCCCGGACGACATCGCCCCGCTGCTCGTGGAGGGCTGGGTCGACCAGGGCGTCAACGTGCCCGCCGCGTTCCGGCTGACCTTCCGCGATCCGTACCGCCTCGTCCTCGGCAAGCTCGGCGTCACCTTCGGCACGAGGGTGGTCCTCACGCCGATCTCCGACGGCCAGGGGGGCGGCAAGCCGCTCCTGACCGGCGAGGTCACCGCGTTGGAAGCCGACTACGACGGCACCGGAAGCTTCACCGTGATCCGCGGCTACGACTTCGGGCACCGGATGATGCGCCGGCGCCGTGTCGTCGCGTACCGCAACCAGAAGGCCTCCGACATCGCCCGCAAGCTCGCCGCCCTGGACGGCGTGCCGATCGGCCGGATCCAGTCGACGAAGGGCACGTACGGCTTCGTCAGCCAGTCCAACGTCACCGACTGGGACTTCCTCTCCCGGCTCGCGGACGAGAACGACATGGTGATGTCCCTGGACGCCCAGGGGAAGTTCCGGTTCGTCACGCCGACTCCGTCGGCCGGCGCTCCGTCCCCGCGGACCGACGGTGACAAGAGCCCCTTCGTCCTCCAGGCCGGCCACGACATCCTCCGGCTGCGGGCGGCGGTCACCGCCGCCGACCAGGTCGGCACGGTCGAGTCGCGCGGCTGGAACGTCACCACCAAGAAGAGGATCGTCGAGACGGCCCCGGTCACCACCGACCCCGGCATCTCCATCGGCCTCACGCCGGGCCAGGCGGCCGGGAAGTTCCCGTCGGCGCAGCTCGTCGAGACCGCCACGCCGTACGACCGGCAGGACGAGGTCCAGTACGCCGCCAAAGCCCTCGCCGCCGACGTCACCTCGTCGTTCGCGGAGCTGGAGGTCGCCGTGTACGGCAATCCCGAGCTGCGGCCGGGCGTGCCCGTGGCCCTCGGCGACGTGGGCAGGCCCTTCGAGGGCAAGTACACCGTCACCTCCGTGCGGCACGTCTTCGGCGACGGCAGGCACTACGAGTCGTGGATCACGGTGAGCGGCCGTCAGTGGCGCTCCCTGTACGGGCTGGCATCGGGCGGGGGCGGCGCGGACACCACGAGCGCCGCCCGGCTGCCCGGCGTGGCGAACGCCATCGTCACCGACGTGCAGGACCCGCTGAAGCAGGGGCGGGTCAAGCTCCAGTTCCCGTGGCTGGACAACACGTACGTGAGCGACTGGGCCCGCAGCGTGCAGTCCGGCGGGGTGGGCGGCGGCGGCGTCTTCCCTATGGACGTCGGGGACGAGGTGCTGGTCGCCTTCGACCGGGGCGCGCTGGACCACCCGTTCGTGATCGGCGGGCTCTACAACGGCCGGGACCTGCCGACCCGGGTCGACGACGTGCCCCTGCACGACGGGCTGAAGCGGAAGGCCGCCCGCCACACGGTGTCCGACCGGCAGGGCAACCGCGTCGACCTGCTCAGCCAGCGGACCGGCCGCCGGAGGCAAGGCGTCCGCATCGCCAGCGGTGACGACCGGCTGACCATCAACCTCGACCGGACCCAGACGGAGATCACCGTGGACAGCAAGGGGTCGGTGACCATCAAGGGCGGCCGCTCGGTGTCCGTCGAAGCCGGAACCGACCTGACGCTCAGCGCCCGGCGCCGGCTCACCATCAAGAGCGGCGGCCCCCTCGACATCCAGGGCAGCGGCGTCGTCAACATCAAGTCGCTGGGCGCCGTCAGCATGGACGCGGTCGGCGCACTCAGCCTCAAGACCCTGGGCGCCGCGATGATCTCCTCCGTCGGCACGGTCCAGGTCAACTCCGTCGCCAACGTCGGCATCCGCGCCGTCCGGCTCGACCTCCAGGGCCTCGTTTTCGTCAACACCGTGAAGTACCCCCTCCCCGCATGACCGGACGACCGCGCCGGCGCGCCCGCGCAGCCGGCGGAAGGAAAAGGCAGGTGGCCCCCTGATGGCCGAACAGTTCGTCGGCTCCGGCTGGGCGTTCCCCCTGCGCATCGGCCCCACCGGGGGCATCGCGCTGGTCAGCGGCGAGCGCGAGATCGAGGAGGCCATCCGGCTCGTGCTGGCCACCGCTCCCGGCGAGCGGCCGATGCGCCCGGAGTTCGGCTGCGCCATCCACGACCTCGTCTTCGCCCCGGTCAACGAGCAGACCGCGGGACGCATCCAGCACGAGGTGCACGTGGGCCTGGACCGCTGGGAACCCCGGATCGAGGTCCACGACGTGGAGGTCTCCGCCGGCGCCGACCAGGGCGTCCTGTTCATCGACGTCCGGTACTCCATCCGCGGGACCAACAACCCGCGCAGCCTCGTCTTCCCCTTCTACGTCATCCCCAGCCACGACGAGCCGGGCGCGCCGGGCTCCTCGGAAAGCGACCTCTGATGTCCCTGCCCTCCCCCAACCTCGACGACCGGCGCTTCCAGCAGTTCGTCGACGACGCCAAGCGCTACATCCAGCAGCGCGCCCCGGAGTGGACCGACCACAACGTCTCCGACCCCGGCATCACGCTCGTCGAGACGGTCGCGCACATGGCCGACCAGATCGTCTACCGCCTCAACCGCGTCCCGGAGAAGAACCACCTCGCCTTCCTCGACCTGGTGGGCATCACCCTCTTCCCGCCCTCCGCCGCGCGCACGGACGTCACCTTCTGGCTGTCCGCGCCCCAGGAGGACGTGATCCTGGTCCCGGCCGGTGCCGAGGTCGCGACGTTGCGCACCGAGCGGGAAGAGGCCGTCGTCTTCGCCACCGAGCGCGACCTGGCCGTCGTCCCGTGCGCGCTGTCCCACGTGGTGGTGCAGCACCGGGGGCAGCCGGTCGCGGACCGCACCACGGAACTCGACGAGCGCAAGGACGTGCTGTGCTTCGCCGAGGCCCCGGTACCCGGCGACTGCATGCTCATCGGTCTGACCGCGGCCGCTCCGTACTGCGCGCTCGCGCTGGAACTCGACAGCCGCGTCGACGGCGTCGGTGTCGATCCCCGCCAGCCCCCGCTCGTGTGGGAAGCGTGGACCGAGGACGGCTGGCAGCCGTGCGAGGTGGACCGGGACGGCACGGGCGGTCTCAACCGGCCCGGCGACGTCGTCCTGCACCTGCCCGGTGGTCATGTGCTCTCGCGCAACGGCGGGCACGAAGCCGGCTGGGTCCGCTGCCGCGTCACCGATCCGCTGCCGGGCCAGCCCTTCTACACCACCTCGCCGAGCATCCGTTCCGTCGAGGCCTACACGATCGGCGGCACCACGCGCGCCGTGCACGCGGAGACCGTCCACGACGAGGCCCTGGGCGAAGCCACCGGACTGCCCGGCCAGCGGCTGCGGCTGGCCCACGCCCCGGTCGTCGCCGATGACCCGCCGCTCCTCCTGCAGACCGCCGCCGACGACGGCTGGCAGGACTGGCGGGTGGTCCCGCACTTCGCCGCCTCCCGCCCCGGCGACCACCACGTCACCCTGGACGCCGCCACCGGCGAGATCGCCTTCGGCCCGGCCGTCCGGGAACCGGACGGGTCACTGCGCCAGTACGGGGCGGTCGCCCCCAAGGGTTCCGTCGTCCGCGCCCACCGCTACCGCACCGGCGGGGGACGCGACGGCAACGTGGCACGCGGCGCCGTGCAGGTGTTGCGCACCTCCGTCCCGTACGTCGCGGAGGTCGTCAACCGGGAGGCGGCGCGCGGCGGTGTCGACGGCGAGACGGTGGAGGAGGCCAAGCTGCGGGCACCGATCACCCTCCGCGCCCAGGACCGCGCCGTCACCCTGCGCGACTACGAGGAGCTCGCCCGCCGGGCCGCGCCCGAGACCGCGCGCATCACCTGCCTGGAGGGCGAGGAGGGCGAGCACGGCGCCTACGCGGTCCGCGTCCTCGTCGTCCCCCAGGCCGTCCCCGATCCTGGCGGGCGGCTGCGGTTCGAACAGCTCGTGCCCGGTGACGCGCTGCTGGGCCGGATCACCCGTCACCTCGACGAACGCCGTCTCGTCGGCACCCGGCTGGCCGTCGGCCCGCCGTACTACCAGGGCGTCACCGTCGTCGCCACGGTGCACGCCTTCCGCGGCGTCGACACCGACCGGGTGCGCCGCCAGGCGCACGACGCGCTCTACCGCCACCTCGACCCGCTGACCGGCGGCGCGGACGGCCAGGGCTGGCCCTTCGGCCGGCCCGTCCAGACCGGCGAGCTGTTCGCGGTCCTGCAGCGGGTCCCCGGCGTGGAACTGGTCGACGAGGTCGTCCTGCACCCGGCCGACCCCCTCACCGGACGACGCGGCAACCCCACCGACCGCATCGACCTGGAACGGCCCTCGCTGGTCTTCTCCTACGACCACCGCGTCCGCGTGATCGGGGACGGCGCATGACGGCCGCCGCCCACCGTGGCTCCGTCGACGGGCTCGGCTCCTCGCTCCCCCTGGGCACGATGCTCCCGGCCGTCTTCGCCGACGACGACCTGGCGCAGCGGTTCGTCGGTGGACTCGACGACGTGCTCGCACCCATCCTGAACGTCCTGGACTGCCTGGACACCTATTTCGACCCGGCGTTGACCCCGGCCGACTTCGCCCGGTGGCTCGGCGGCTGGGTGGGCGCCGAGACCGACGGCAGCGAGCCCGAGCCGCGGCTGCGGGCCGCCGTCGCGGCCGCCGTCGCGCTGCACCGGATCCGCGGCACGCGCCGGGGCCTCGCGGAGGCGGTACGGCTGGCGTTCGGCGTCGTACCCGACATCACCGAGAGCGGCGCCGCCGACTGGAGCGCCCGCCCGCTCGGCCCCTTCCCCGGCGCCCCGCGCCCCCGCCTCCACGTCAGCCTCCGGCTGCCCGACCCGACGCCGGCCGACGCCCACCGACTGGACTCCCTCGTCGCCGCCGCCCGGCCCGCCCACATGCCCTACACGGTCGAAGTGACGGCCGCCGAAAGGACCCCGCAGAGATGACCACGCAGAACTGTGCCGAGTGCGGAACGCGCGCGGAACCGGGCCAGTCCTTCTGCGACGCGTGCGGCGCCGTGCTCCGCTGGGACCAGGACGCCCGCGCCACGCGGCCCGCCGACCCGTCCCAGCAGCCCGGCGGGCCCGCCGCGGACGCGTCGCGGACCCCGCACGAGGACGCGGCCCGTACGGAACGGCCGGCGCGGGCCGCCGGCGGTTCCCCGGGGTCGGCGCCGGATCCGGCGGAGCAGCAGGGGCAGGAGGAGCCGGCGCCGGCCGCTCCGCCCCGTGCCCCCGCCGGCGGGCAGCCCGCCGGCCCCGCTCGGACACCCCCGGGCACCCCTTCACCCCAGGACACCGCACCGTCCGGGCCGGTAGCCGCCACCCCGCAGCCGCAGCCGCTCAGCGACACCATGTCCGACCGGGCGCGCTCCCTCCTGGTGCCCGTGGCGGACCCGGAGTCGCCGCACCCCGCTCCGGCGGGCGCCGGGCCCGTCCTGCCCGGACGGCCGGACGCCGACCGGCCCGCGGTACGCACCCCGGGAGAGCAGCCCGGCGTCGCGGGCGGCCCGCCGTGCCGGTGGTGCTCGACGCCCAACCCGCCCGACCGCCACTACTGCGTGCGCTGCGCGATGCCGCTGGCCGAGACCGGCGAGGCCTCCGCACCCGGAAGGGCGCCCTGGTGGCGCCGGCTCTTCGGCGGGCGGCGCCGCGAGACGCCGTGGGCGGGCGAACGTCCCCGGCTGCGCCGCGTCTTCGACCGGATCGGCACCTGGATCACCCTCGCGGTCGTCGTCACCCTGGCGATCCTGGGCTTCGTGTACCTGCCCGACGGCGTCCGGACCACCCTGGACCACTTCGCCAAGCGTGCCCCGGTCGCCCCGGACCGGATGGCGGCCTCCCGTTCCTATCCCGACCACGCGCCGGAGCTCGCCTTCGACAAGCGCAGCAACACCTGGTGGGGGCCCGGCGTCTCGCAGTCCGGCCAGGGCGAGTGGATCGAGGCCGACTTCAGCGAGCCGACCCGGCTGCTGGACCTGATCATCACCCCGGGCGTCTCCGCGCGGGCCGACAAGATCGGGGAGTCCGCCCTGCCGCACCGCGTCACGGCGACGATCACCGGTAAGGACGGCAAGGTCACCACGCGCCGGCTGACCCTGGATCAGGGGGCGGGCGGCCAGCGGCGCCCGTTCCGGGTCGGCGAGGTCACGAAGGTCCGCTTCACCGTCGAGTCGTCGCACGCGGCCTCCGCCGAGAAGCAGGTCGCCATTTCGGAGATCGAGTTCTTCGGCCCGTCGAACGCCAACCGCTCCTGACCGCACCACCCCAGTCCCCACACCCGACAGACCGCGGGGGGTGATGCCACATCACCCCCCGCACCGGCCGGCACCCCCACCGGCCGCCCCGCCCGCGCCCGGTGCGGGGGCCGTGGACCGGCATGGCCGACAATGCATCACGTGGCGGTGGGGTGGGGCAAGGCCTTGCGACAACCGGTACGGTGCCGGATCGCCGCCACGTCAAGGTTTGTGGGGGATCGCATGGGTGTGTTGGGTGTGCCGGATGCTGCCGGTGTGCGCGAGGACAGGTTCGACTGGTTCTGCGAGACGGTGTCCAGCGATGTGATGCCCGTCATGCTCAACACCCCTCATGCGGCCGACTTCCGCGCGGGCATCACGTACCTGGACCTCGGCGTGGTGGGGCTTTCCGCGGTCAGCTGCTCACCGGTGCTCTCGCGCCGCACCCCCGCCCACGTCCGGCGCGGCGATCCCGAGCACGTGCAGCTGGCGCTCGTCACACGGGGCGGCGTCAGGATCTCGCAGCGGGGCAACGAATCGATCGTCGCGGGGGCACTCGTGCTCACGGACACCTCGCGACCGAGCGAGGGGGCGTGCACGGGCGCGCAGACCGAGACGCTGGTCGTGCAGATTCCCCGTCAGGTCCTGGCGCTGGGCGCGGACCGGGTGGACGGCCTCCTCGCGCGGAGCCTGGCGGCGGACACGGGGACGGGCGCGATCCTCGCCGACTTCCTGAAGACCCTGCTCACACGTGGCCCGCACTGCCGCCCGGAGGAGCTGCGCGCGATGGGGTCCATCACCCTCGACCTGGCCACCGCGTTCCTCGCGCAGCAGCTCGGCGACCCCGGCCGGGCACCTGCCGAGGCCCGTGCGCAGGAGGCTCTGCAGCGGATCCACCGCTTCGTCGAGAACAATCTCGGTGATCCGGGGCTGACTCCCCAGGTGATCGCCGAACGGCACAACATGTCCCTGCGCCGCCTCCACGCCCTCTTCCGGGACCAGCCCCTGACCGTCTCGGCACTCATCCGCCAACGCCGGCTGGAGCGGGCCCACGCCGACCTCGCGTGCGCGGAACTGCGCGGCCGGGCCGTGCAAGTGATCGCGGCCCGCTGGGGCTTCTCCAGCGCCACCGCGTTCAGCCGGGCGTTCCGCGAGGCGTACGGGATCACCCCGAGCGAACACCGTGCGTCCTCCCTGCCCTCCTCCCCGGCCGCCCCAGGGCACGCGGAGCACAGGATCCGAGCACTCCACGCACACCACCGCGGGCTGCCCGGACTTAGATTCCCCTCTGGAGATACCGCCCCAGGGTGAACGGATCCAGGGGGCGACAGCCCCGCCTGGTGCCTGGCCGAGATCCTCTGACGAGGCGCACCGCGGATGATGGGCCTGGCGGGTACGGGGGTCTCGCCGCTCATACCCGGCCGCGCCCCGGAGGTCCGAGGACCGGTCCGTCTCCCCCGCGCGGGGGAGACGGGCCGGTCCCGGTGACCGATTCGGCCGGAGGGTGGTTCGGGCGGTGTCCTGCCGGGACGCGGTGGGCGCGGGCCAGAGGCTGTCCCAGGACGGCACCGGGGTCGACGCCGGTCAGGTCGCGGCTCGCGTCCCACAGCCGCGCCGCGACGGAGGCGTCGGCAAGGTGGTTCCACACCGGTTCGGGTCGGGGCTCGCCGCGCAGGCCGAAGACGCGCGGTCCCCACAGCTGGCCTCCACGCACGGTCGGGTCGAGCACCGCTCGGACCGCGGGCCACGCGCCGGCGTGTTTGCCCTGGACGAGGAAGGCCGCGGGTGCCGCGCCCAGCCGTGCCCGGGCGGTGCGCACATGGATCGGCGGCCGGGACGGGGTGAGGGAGTCCAGCGCGCCGCCGGGATGGACCACCACGCTCGCCACCGCGGCGCCGACGGCGCGCAGGCGGCGGTCGAGTTCGACCCCGAAGTACATCTGCGCCAGCTTGGAACGTCCATAGGAACGCTTGGGCCGGTAGTCCTTCCGGGAGTGCAGGTCGTCCGGGTCGAGCCGCTCCGACTTCGCCGCGAAGCTGCCCATGGTCACGACGCGACCCGCCGGCGCGGCCGACAGCAGTGGCATCAGCCACCGGGTCAACGCGAAGTGCCCGAGGTGGTTCGTGCCGAACATGAGCTCGTGGCCGTCCTCCGTCTCCCTGCGCGCGGGGTCGTCGAGCGCGACACCCGCGTTGTGGACCACCGCGTCAAGGCACTCCACCCCCAGCGACTCCACCACTGATCGCAGTGAGGAGAGGTCGGCGAGGTCCAGCGGAACGGCCCGCACCCGCGCACCGGCGACACGTGCGCGTATCGACGCCAGGGCGGCCTCGGCCTTCACGGGATTCCGGCTGCCGAGCACGACGGTCGCTCCGGTTGCCGACAACTGTTCCGCGACGAAGTACCCGATACCGGCGTTGCCGCCGGTGACCAGGAAGACACTGCCATCGGCACGCGGCGGGCGTCGGACGTTCCAGGGCGGAATGGAGGATGCGGACGACACGGCGACGGAGACTCCCCTGCTGGTGACAACGGCTGCCGCTGCATGCGGGCAACTCGACACCCACCACGGTTCCAGCGGCCGCCGACACATCCCCCACCGCTCACCGACAGTCCCGCCCGACGGCCGACATCCCACCGACACGGTGCCGACCCGTCGTGGGTGTGCGTCCCGCCGCCGCACTCGGCGGCGCCCCACACATCGGCCGCGGACCCGTTCACCCCACCCCCCATAAATTCGCTTAAGCATTCGAATTCGGGCCTTGGTGGCACCGCCGACGGGGCCGCTCCAGCCGCCGCCGCGGGCCGTTCAGCCGGTCGGGAGCGGGCCCGCGGGTCCGTTCGCCGGAGTGCTGTGCCTTCATTGCACGGATATTCTGGGAAGTGTGATCGAGTCTGGACGGCCGGGGCTCCGTCGGCGCTACGGCCGGGGGTGGCTTGTGCGGCTGTCGCCGGTCATTCTGACCGTCGTGATCGCCAGCCTGGCCTATGCCACTCCGCCGGAGCTGGCCTTCAGCCGCCTCCTGCCGGCGGCGCCGGCGCTGGCCGCCGCCATGTGGCCGGTCCTCCCCACCGTTCTGCTCGGCACGGTCTGCCTCCTCCTGATGATCGGCCTCAGCCTGGTCTTCCCCGATCTGGGAACGTGGTGGACGGCCGCGGGGATCATCGCGGTGACCGTGGCCGCGGCGTACGGAAGCCACCTCCGGCTCCAGCGCGAGCGCACCCTCCTCCAGCTACGGCTCGTCGCCGACGCGGCGCAGCAGGTGGTGCTCAGCCCCCTGCCCAGCCGCCTCGGGAACATCGAGATCGAGTCGCTGTACCTCGCGGCCGCGGCGGAGGCCCGCATCGGCGGGGACTTCTACGAGGTGGTCGACACTCCGTACGGGGTCAGGCTGCTCATCGGTGACGTGCGGGGCAAGGGACTGCCGGCGGTGGGGGCGGCCGCGGCGATCGTCAACGCCTTCCGGGAGGCCGCCTACGACGAGACCGACCTGGTGAACGTCGCACGCAGGATGGATGCCAGCAGCACCCGCTACAACTCCTCCTTCCCCCCGGAAGGCCCGATGGAGCGCTTCGCCACCGCCCTTCTCGTCCAGATCCCGCGCGAGGGCGGACACATCGACATCCTCAACTGCGGACACCCCCCGCCGCTGCTCCTGAACCGCAGGAACGTCCACACCCTTGATCCCGCGAACCCCTCGCCGCTGCTCAGCCTCGCCGAGCTGATCGGCGATCACTACAGCGTCGACACCTTCGACTTCACCGCCGGTGACCTGCTGCTCCTCTACACCGACGGGATCGCCGAGGCGCGTGCCCGAGACGGCGAGTTCTTCCCGCTGGCGGATTGGATGGGCCGACAGCCCCCGACGCCGCCCCGCGAACTGCTCACGGCCCTCCACCGCGACCTCGTCCACCACAGCAGGGGGCGCCTCGACGACGACATCGCCGCCCTGGCCGTCCGCCTGTACGAGCCCTGAGGCTCAGAACCCCGCGGGGTCAGGCGCCGGGCCGGACCGGGCCGACGAGGGTACCGGCGGCCACCTCGAAGCGGCCTTCGGCGACCGAGGCGCCCGGGATCTCGCCGCCGGGAGCCCTGAGCGTGAACGACGCCTCGTCCGCCGGGGTGCCGTGCCCGTTGTCGGGGACCTGGATGTCGAAGTGGACGGGTCGTCCCGGACCGAAGGTCACCGGTGCGGTCTGGTCGCCGTACCGACCGGCCGTGGTGCCCAGCGCTGTGCCGCGCAGCGAGAAGGCCACATCGGTCGGGGAGCCGGCGAGTCGGCACGGCGCGTAGCCCTTCGGCGCGGTCAGCGTGACCCGGAAGTGGACGTGCCCGGCGCTGGCCTGGTCCCGCGTGATCTTCGCGAGGTGGTTGGCCGGACGGCAGGCCGACGGGGCGGCGACGGCGCCCGCCGTCGCGGCCCGCGCGGTGCCCGCGCCCGCGATGGCCGCCAGAGTGACGGCGACGACAGCGGCGGTGGCGGACGTGCGGCTGGTGCGCATTCTGGACTCTCCCTGGTTTTCGGACCGGTTCCGCGGGCCTTCCCCGCGGAACCACGGGTCGGAGGGATCCCTGCCCGACGCCCCATCGCCCCAATGTCCCGAAACGCCGACAAAGCCACTCTTGCGCGGAAACAGCCGGGAGTGCCCTTCCGGGCCCGGCCGGACGCCCGGCCCGCGGACCGCCCGGGCGGGAGCGCCCGGGCGGTCCGGCCCTCAGGACGCCCGGTTGCGGAAGTCCTGGCGCAGGGCGTCGAGGATCCGCGCCGCTTCGTCCAGGTCCGCCGCGCGACAGCGGTCGATGGCCGACGACAGGCGGATGACCGCGTCGTCGTAACGGCCGAGGCCGGTTCCCTCGATCAGGGCCGTGACGCGGACGGCTTCTGCGCGCGGCACCTCGCCGTCCGCGCCGCCCTCCTCGTACGCGGCCACGGCGGCCTCGCCCTCGGCGAGGGCCTCGTGGAAGCGTTCCACCTCGGCGAGCACCCGGGCACGGCGGTAGCGCACGGCGCCGTTCTGGTACCAGGGGACGAAGCACTCGTCGTCCTGCGGAGCCGCCGCGCGCACCGCGTCCGCACGCGTCAGGTGCTCCAGTGCCTCCTCCAGGCCCTCCGCCTCGCGGCCGCGCACCGTCAGCCGTGCGAACTCGCACATCATCTGGATGACGAAGGAGGCGTTCGGGGCCTGCGCATGGGCGTCGACCGCGCGCTGATAGGCCGTACGGGCCGCGTCCCGCCGGTCGGCCAGCAGCAGCGCCGTCGCCGCCTCGGCCGCCACCATGGTGTGGATCTCGCGGTCCTCCTGCCAGGTCGCGACGGCGTCGGCCACCCTCAGGAACTCCTCCGCCGCCGGCAGGTACTCCTCCAGCTCCCGCAGCCCCCTGGCCAGGGTCAGCCTCACGTGGGCGCTCAAGCGCTCGTCGTCCCCTCCGGCCCCGGCGGCGGAGGCGTCCGGCAGGCCGGACAGGACCGACTCCAGGACGGCGACCGCGTCGGCCTGCCTGCCGTTGCGCGCCAGGACGTCGGCCAGTTGCAGGCGGACGTCGGTGGCTTCCCGGGACGCACCCTCGCGGTCGTAGCGGTCGGCCGCCTCCGAGAAGTGGCGCACCGCGCCGGTCGCGTCCCGCATGTGGGCCGCGGCGTGAGCGAGCAGGGCGTACGTCGGGGCCAGCGGGAAGTCCGCGTCGTCGTACCGCACGGCGTCGGCGACGGCCTGGTGCAGGAGTTCCGCGGCCTCCGCCGGCTCCTGCCGCGCCAGCAGGATCTGGGCGAGCCTGGCCCGTACGCGAGCGGCCCGCCAGGGGCGTTCGCCGGCGGTCAGCTCGGTCAGGGCCGCCCGCATCTCCGTCTCGGCCGTGGCGAGGTCGTCGCGGCGCGCGGCCCGGTCGGCCGTGAACAGCCGTGCGGCGGCGACCTGGTGGGGGACGGACAGGCGCTCGGCCTCGGCGCGCAGCGTACCGCCGACCCCCTTCGCCCACTCCAGCACGGACGGGTCCTCCTCCCGCGTCGCCTGGTGGGCGGCCAGGGCGCACGCGTGCAGGGTGACGAGGTACTCCTGTACGCGCTGCGCGGCGGTGTCGGCGCCGGACCCGGCCGCCTCCTCCTCCGAGGCCCCCTCCGTGAGGGGCGCCGTGACCTTGAGGTCCTCGGCAAGCCGCAGGGTCTTGTCGACGGTGGCCCGGATCTCGGCGGCGTCCGGGTGACGGGCCGCCGGGTCCGCGGCATCGTCGGGCGCCTCGCGGGCCTTCTCGTCCTGCCCGATGGTCAGCCGTGCGAAGGCGTGGGCCCGCAGGGCCAGGGCGTGCCAGGGCTTGCCGAGCGCGTCGTACAGCTCGCCCGCCCGTTCGAGCTCGGCCGCGGACTCGTCTTCGTGGTCCTCCTGTGAGAGTTCGTACGCCCGGTGCTCCGCCAGTTCCGCGAGCAGCAGGTCCTCCGGGCCGAGCCGGTCGTCGTGGGTGGCGCTGCCGTCGTCGAGGCGCTCGGTGACCCGGCGCCACAGGCGGGTGCCGCCGGGGTGCCCCACCACGGTCAAGCGGCGTGCCTCGCGCACCAGCTCGAAGAAGTCCTCCGGGATGGGCGGCGCACCGGCGGCGCTCCCCGCGCCGGCCGCGGTGGCGGTCGCCGCACCGGGGGCGGCGGCGGGCGCGGCGGGCTTCGGGAGCGCCGTGCGCAGTCCGAGCGGCAGCGGCTCGTCGAGCAGCGGCGGCTGCGCGAGCCGCGCCCGGCGGACGTCCCCCACGGTGGTGCTGCCGTTGCGGGCGTCGAAGGCCGCGCCGAGCCGGTCCCCCTCGGCGCGGACGTGCGCGAGCAGCGCGCCGGCGGTCCACACGCGGCCGGGCGGCCCCGCGACGGCCGTGTCCTCGTGGCCGTCCCCGACGATGCGGGCCAGCAGCACCTCCACACCGGTCAGGAAGCCCAGCCGGGACAGCGGGGCGCCGGTCGCCTCGAACAGCGGTCGGTTCTCGGCGAGGACCTCCAGTCCGCGGCCCTCGTTGCGCGAGAGCGCGCAGAACTCCAGGTGCATGCCGATCTCGTCCTGCATGCCGGTGTTGCCGCGCACCCTCCGGTAGCCGGTGAGGTGGTGGGAGCGGGCCTCGTCGGTGCGCCCGGTGCGCAGCAGGGGCAGGAGCGCTCGCGCCTGGCTCAGCTGCGGCTCGTCACTGCAGCCCTGGTCGCCGGAGAGGACCGGACGCCAGTGTTCGAGGGCCGAGGCGTCGTCGCCGGTGCGCACCGCGTGCCCGGCGAACTGGCGTACCTCACAGGCCTCGCAGTCGCTGAGCTCGCAGCGCGGGCGCGTCGCCCACAGGTCGTAGGCATCGGCCACGCCGGTTCCCGTGTGGGAGGCCACGTGGTAGCGCATCGCCGCGACGGGCTGCATGTCGTGGCCCGCGTCGGCGTAGCGTCCGCGCATCCGGTCGATCCAGCCCTCGACGGTGGCCAGCGGCACCTCGGGGACCTGGAGCGGGACGTGGTGACCCACTTGAACCGCCAGAAGACCTGGTGGGCCTCCCATTCGCTGAACGCGCCCGGTTCGGTGTCCCACAGCTTGAGCAGCCGGGCGAAGACCACCGGGGCCTTGCGGTGCTCGCCGGTGAACTCGTACGCCGACATCAGCTCCAGCAGAGCCGTCGCCAGTACGTCCGTCTTCTCCAGGGCCTCGGCCGCCTCGACGAGTTCCTCGGCGGTGACGGTCCGCTGCAGCCCGTACGGCCGGCCGTTGTTCTCGCGGAGCGCCTCGAACACGGCCTCGGGGGTGTCCAGCATCACAGTTCCTTCCGGGGCTCGGCGCCGGACGCGTCCGGGCCGGCGTTGTGCATGGCGTGGGTGAGCAGACCGATGAACGCGCGGTTGAGCAGGGCGCTCTCACTGGCCCGCAGCGGCCGGCGGCTCAGCAGCAGCGCCTGTCCGTAGAGGGCCTCGGCGGTGGTGACGGCGAGGCCGCGCTCGGCGATCGTGACCGCCTGGCGCACCAGGGGGTTGAGGTGGTTCAGGACGAGCTGGGCGGGCGGGGTCTCCTGGTGGAGCGAGCCGAGGATGTCGGCCCACAGGCCGTCGCCGTCGGCCGCCAGGCTCGACCGGGTCCGCTCGTGCCGCGCCTCCCGGTTGTCGAGCAGCAGGGCGGGGGCGGTGACGGGCTGGAAGTCCCGCAGGACCACGTCGCAGTCGTGCACGCCGATGGTTTCCCGGGCGACGGCCAGGAACGTCGCCGCGCGCAGCTCCGCCGTGGGGTCCACGGCGTCCAGGTGGGCGGTGACCAGAGCCGGGTCGAGGTCGGTGACGGCCGTGCCGGGACGGATCTCGGGCAGCCGGTGCACCAGGTCGCGGTCGTAGGTGTAGCCGCCGTTGACGACGCCCAGGCCGGCGGCGGACGCGATGGGGGCGACCTGCCGGAACTCCTCGACGCTACGGGTCACCAGCACCGTCGGGTGGGACCGGAGGAACTCCTCCAGGGTGATGTTGCCGTCGGTGGTCTCGAAGGGCAGCCACGGCAGCACGACGCGCAGCAGCTCGTCGTCGTGGCGTGCGAGGGCCTTCACCGCGAGGTGGTGGACGTCGATGAAGCGGTGCAGCAGCGCCGGGTCGCTCGCCGCCAGCCCGGTCAGCCAGTCGCGGATCCGGTCGCCCAGCGCGTCCCGTACGGCGGCGAGGGTGCCGTCCTCGTACAGCGACTCGCGGGAGGCCGTCGGCCGCAGGCTGGTGGTGTCGACCACGCAGCGTACGAAGAACGCCCACTCGGGGAGCAGTTCGGGCGCCCGGTCGGTGAGCAGCATGCCCTTGAGGTGTACGCGGTGCCCGGCGCGCTGGGCGGGGCTCACGGACGTCGGCAGGACGTACGCGACGCCGCGCAGCCCGGCGGCGGGCAGGTCCAGCTCGATCGTGTCGAGCGGGGTGAAGTCGAACTGCTCGCGGCAGTACGCGGTCAGTGCCTCGCGGCGGGCCAGCGGGGAGCGGTGCCGCTGCTCCCACGGCGGTGTCACGTTGACGCGCTCGGGCGCCTCGCCTCCGGGGCCGGCCACGCGCACCTCGTGGCGCAGCAGGCTCCCGTAGTGCCGGGCCAGCGCGACGACCCGCTGGGGCTCGGTCCATTCCGCGTTGTCGGCGCGCGGGGTGAGGCGGACCGTCGTTCCCGGCTCGGGGACGGCCGAGGCGTCGAGCGTACGGATGGTGTAGCGGCCGTCGGAGTGGCCGCGCCATTCCACGGCGGGAGCGGCCGGGTCGGCGGCGGACCGGCTGACCACGGTGATCTCGTCGGCCACCACGAAGCAGGCGAGCAGGCCGATGCCGAACTGGCCGATGAACTCGCCGCGGGCGGCGTCGAGCCCGGCGCCGTCCAGGGCCCCGTCGGCGGTCCGCTTGGAGCTGCGTCCGATGGTGGCCAGGAAGCGGTGCACGTCGGCTTCCGTCAGGCCGATTCCGGTGTCGGTGACGGTGAGCGTGTCACCGGTGCGCACCGTGATGGTGCCGGGGGCGCCGGGGTGCAGGGCCTGCCGGGCGGTGATGGCGTCGACGGCGTTCTGGAGCAGTTCCCGCAGGTAGACGCGGGGACTGGAGTAGAGGTGGTGGGAGAGCAGGTCGACGAGGCCGCGCAGGTCGACCTGGAAGGTGTGCGAGTTCTCGGGGTGGGTCACCGGTCGGGGTCCTTCTGTGGGCGTGCCCGGGCAGGGCGGGGCCGAGCCCCGGCTCGGCACGGGGACGGAGCGGGGCGGCCCGGCACGGCGCGGGCGACGGGGAACGGGAACGGGCGGGGCCGGACGGCTGGGCCGCGCGGCGGGCTCAGCGGCCGGCGGCCGAGCGGTGTTTCCGGTAGGCGGCGACGGGATCGGAGCCGTTCAGGTACTGCCACGGCGACTCGGTCACGTCGCCGTCGGTCGCCTCGAAACACTCGCGGGCGGCGGACCGCTCCCCGGCGAGGGAGAAGGCCATGGCGAAGGAGTTGAGTACCTGGATCCGCTGGTACGGGGAGGCCAGGCGTTCGAAGTCCGGGTGACGGAACGAGTGCGCGGCCGCCTCGTGGAGGGAGGCGCTGACGTCGGGGCGGCCCATGTACCGGCCGTCGGCTCCCGAATCGAGCATGAGCCACTGTTCGAGGTGTGCGTCCGGAACCAGCATGCCCAGTGCCGACCCGCCGGGCGCGGCCGCGGCGGATTCCCGTGCGAAGGCGTGCATCTGCTCGTCGGAGCCGCCCCACTTCTTGCAGACCTGCTGCAACTGCTGGCTGTGCGCCCCCAGGTGGTGCGGGGTGCGGCGCACGGCCGCTTCGAACCGCCGCAGCGCGAGGGTGGGGCCGACCTGGAGACCGCGTCCGGTGATCTGGAGGCCGTACCAGGGGGACGACCATTGCGGCTCGCGCTCGGCGGCCTCGTAGAACCACTGCTCGGCCAGCCGCAGGCGCCCGTGGAACAGGTCGAACTGCTCGCGTGACACGTGCTTGGCGAGGGCGCCGGTGCGCGCCTCCCAGCCCCAGGTGATGTGCCTGAAGCCGGCCAGGACGCGCGGCAGTGCCGCCTCCGGCTCGGCCTCGACGGCCTGCACGATCCACCGCTCCACGCCCGCCGTGTCGGCGACGGCCCAGAGCAGCTCGGTACGGTCGCCGCCCTCGGGGTGTGCCTCGAAGAGCCCGCGCACCGTCGCCCAGTCGGCCGTCGCGGCGGCCTCGCGGGCCTGCGCGACGTCCGGGTCCCCGGAGTCCTTCCGCAACCGTGCGGCGGGCCGCCCCGTCCACTTCCCCAGCGTGCGCCCCATGTCGCGGAGCAACGCCATGTCCCCACCCCTTGCCGTGTTCGTGCGGGGCAGCGGATCGATCGCTCCCCGTGAGGGAAGTGACTATCACGCGCGTCCGACAATCGCACAACCATATGTGGCCGCTGTCGCGGAGGACCCGCTGATCAGGGGGTTGCCGGAGTGGGGTTCGGCCGCCCGGCGCATCCGGCCGGCGGAGTGGAAGGGAACGGAGCGGTGTGCCGCCGGGATCCCGCCGGCCCTACCGCGGCCGGCCCGGACGCGTCCGGCGCCTCGGGGTGGGCGCCCTTCGGGCTTCCCGGTGGGCGGCTTCGTGGTGTCAGAAGGCGTAGACCGGGTTGCCGTTCAGGGTCGCGGACATCTCGCACGCGTTGGAGAAGGTGTGCTTCCACGCGACGCGGCTGCCGCGCCAGACGCCGTCGGCGGTGACGGTGACGGGGTCGTAGAGCATCGGGCAGACCCGGCCCGCATCCGGGGCGGCCAGCAGGTGGCCCAGCTCGCCGCCGGTGGCGTTGAGGGCGTCGCACGCGGCCCTGGGGGTGGGGTGGGTGCCCTCGGCGGTGTAGGCGCAGCTGAGGACGGCGGCGCGCAGGACGGTACCGCCGATGGCCGCGCCGTCACCCTGGGCGACGGTGAAGACCATGGCGGACGGGGCGTACGGGCTCGCGGGCTTGGCCTCCGCCAGGCCCGTGGTGCCGGCGAGGCAGAGGAGGGCGGCGGCGGAGACGGTGGCTAAGCGGTGACGCACGAGAAGACTCACTTTCGATTCGAAGGCCGATGATCGCGTCACATCCCCCATGTGACGCTCAAGCGGGGCAGAGCCTGCCAGATCTGAAGGCCCGTCGCATATGGGTGAGCGGTTTGCGGACACGTTCGTTCGGATGTCGGACATCAGGGCGCCATCCGTGCGGCCGTCGGGGTCATGTCGCAGGTCCGCGGCACGAGGGGGCGCGGCGCTCCGCCCGCCACGTCCCGGCCTTCCGCGCCACCCGCCCTGGTGGGCGCGGCGCGGGTTTCGCGGAACGGCCGTCCAGAGTGGCCGAATCGGCGCGACGAGCCGCCGCCACCCCGCCGGGCCAGGCGCCACCAACCCGGCGGGTCCGGTAGCGGTCCGCATCGCGCCCCTCGCGTTCAAGGACTGCACCACGGACGCGTCCGGCCTGCGCGTCGCCGTGGAAACGAACGTCGCTGCCGGGCCGGCCCTGACCGGCCGGAGTCCGGTGGCGCCCTCTCCGGGCCGGCCCTCGGGGCGGCGGCCGATCGCCAATGACCCTGCGGACAGAGGTTGTTAACCTATGGCCATCAATTGGGGAGGGGTGGGGCGGCGCCTCCCGCTCCGGACCTCCCGCCTCCGGCACGCCCCGCGCACCGCGCGCGACGCCGCACCTGGAGAGGTCTCGTCCATGCCCGTGGTCAACGACCGGATCAGCGTCCTGTCCGAGGACTTCGCCGCCGACCCGTACCGTCACTTCGCCCGGCTCAGGGAACGGACCCCGGTGCACTACGAGCCCGCGGTCGACGGCTACTTCCTCTCCCGCCACCAGGACGTGAAGCGGGTACTGACCGACCACGAGGCCTTCAGCACCGAGACGTTGCAGGTACGCGCGGAGCCCGTGATGCGCGGGCCCGTGCTCGCCCAGATGACGGGCGCCGAGCACACGGCGAAGCGGAAGATCGTCGTTCGCAGCTTCACCGGGGCCGCCCTCCGGGACCAGATGCGCGCCGTCCACGCCAACGCCGCCGAACTCCTTGCTCCCTTCCTCCCCCGGGGCCGCATGGACCTGGTCAACGACTTCGGCAAACCCTTCGCCATCCGCGTCACGCTCGACGTGCTCGGGCTGGACCGCGAGGACTGGCGGCAGTTGGCCGCCTGGCACCGCGGGGTCGCGGAGTTCATCACCGCCCTGGCCCTGACGCCCGAGCGGCGCCGGCACTGCCTGGAGTGCGCCGAGCGGCTGGAGGCGTACCTGCGTCCCGTGATCGCGCGGCGGCGCCGCCATCCGGGTGAGGACCTGGTGTCGAAGCTGTGCACCGCCGAGTTCGACGGCGTCGCCATGAGCGACCGCGACGTCACCGCCCTCGTCATCAACGTCCTGGCGGCCGCCACCGAACCCGCCGACAAGACGCTCGCCCTGCTCTTCAAGCACCTGATCGACCACCCCGAGCAGCTGGCGCAGGTCCGCCGCGACCCGGGCCTGCTGCCCGCCGCGATCGCCGAGACCCTGCGCCACACCCCGCCGGTCCAGCTCATCCCCCGCCAGGCGGAGCGGGACGCCGTGTTCGCCGGTGTCACCGTCCCCGCTGGCGCCACCGTCTTCTGCATGATCGGCGCGGCGAACCGCGATCCCGACGCCTTCACCGCCCCGGACACCTTCGACATCCACCGCCCGGACCTGGCCACCGCCCGCTCCTTCACCGCGGCCGCCCAGCACCTGTCCTTCGGCACGGGACTCCACCAGTGCGTCGGAGCGGCCTTCACGCGCGCCCAGATCGAAACCGTCGCCGCCCTGCTGCTGCCGGTGCTCGACCGGGTCCGCTTCAGCCCCGGGTTCCGCTACCGCGAGGCCGGTCTGTACACCCGCGGACCCGTCGCCCTGCCCCTGGAGTTCACGCCCCGCCTCGGCTGACGGCCCACACCGTACTCCCACACCCCCTCGAACGAAGCGAGCGAAGACCGACGATGCCACCGACCGACATCACCCGCGCCATCAACGACCTGCTGTTCACCCCGGACCTCGACCTCGCCGAAGCCGTCGACCGGCACTTCACCCCCGACTACCGACAGCGCACCAACGGCGTGTGGAGCGACCGGGCCGGCTTCGTCCGGCACATGACCCGCCTGCGCGCCCTGGTCCGCGGCGGGCACATCGAGGTCCACGAGGAGCTGCGGGACGGGCCGGTCTACGCCGACCGTCACACCGTCACCGTCCTGCGGGACAACGGCCGTACCTCCCGCACCGAGGTCTACCTCTTCGCGCGGATGGCCCCCGACGGCCGCTTCCGGCGCGTGGAGGAGACCACCCTCCTCGTCGACGGCCACCCCGACGACGGCAACCTCGCCACCATCACGTGACGTGAGCCTTTACCCAGCACTGGTTCCTGCCGGATCCCCTTCCGCCTACGCTCTCTGACGGAGCAGCGGCGGCCCCGGCCCTGCGGGCCTGACCAGCCCTCACGGACCGAAGGGCGACAGCCCGTCGTACGCCCGCGCGATGCGGTGCGGCGCGTACGGGCGGCGCCCTGCCGATCGGAGCCGGACGGAGGTGCTGGTACCCCCTCCGGTGCGGGAACGAGGGGTGGAGGCGCCATGGCGTCCGTGGGGGAAAGACTCAGCAGAGCGCGCGTGCAGGCCTTCATCGGCCGGGACGAGCAGCTCGGGCGCTTCGAGGAGGCCCTGGCCGGTGATCCACAGGCACCGTTCGCGTTCTACGTGTACGGGCCCGGCGGCATCGGGAAGTCGACGCTGCTGCGTCGCCTGGCGGACCACGCCCGTGCGGCGGGCCGGCTGCTCGTCGAACTCGACGGCCGGTTCGCCGACCGGGACCCGGCCGACTTCGAGCGTGCCGCCGGGCCCTTCCTGGACGTTCCCGGCACCGTCCTGCTCGTCGACTCCTTCGAACACTGCCAGTGGCTGGAGAGCTGGCTGTGGCAGCACTTCCTGCCCCGCGCCGCCGAGGACACCCTGGTCGTACTGGCCGGGCGGCGGGCCCCGCAGCCCCAGTGGACCGCCGACCCCGCATGGTCCCGGCTCCTGCACGTCACCGAGCTGGCCCCCTTCTCCGACGATCAGGCCCGCCACCTGCTGACCGCCGCGCGGATCCGGCCCGAACTGCGCGACCGGGTCATGCGTTTCGCCGGCGGCAACCCGCTGGCCCTGTCCCTGGCCGCCGCGGCGGGATCGGAGGGCTGCGGCCGGGAGGAGATCTGGGCCCCCTCCGCGGACGTCCTGCGCACCCTGCTGACGGGACTGATCGGCGAGGTGCCCACGGCCGCCCACCGCCGTGCCCTGGAGGTGGCGGCGCAGGCGCGCTCGACGTCCGAGGAACTGCTCGCCGCCGTGCTGCCCGCGGAGGACGACCGGTACGACGCCCACCTGCTGTTCTCCTGGCTGCGGGACCTCCCCTTCATGGAATCCACCCACCAGGGGCTCCACCCGCACGACGCCGCGCGCGAGACGCTCGCCGCCGACCTGCGCTGGCGGGCACCGAACGCCTTCGAGACGATCCGCCGCCGCCTTGCGGACGAGTACCTGCGCCTGCTGCGCGAGGCGCCCGAGGACCGGGTGTGGACGGTCACCGACGAGCTGTTCCACCTCTTCCGGGAGGGCGCGACCCTGGCGCGGCTGCGCACCTGGTCCCGCGAGGACGAGGTGCACGAACGCCCCCTGCACCCCGACGACCTCGACGTCGTCCTGCGCATGGCCGAGGAGACGGAGGGGGCCGCCTCCGCGGAGCTGGTCCGCTACTGGGCGGAGCGCCAGCCACGGGCCTTCAGCGTCTACCGCCTCGTCGGCACGGGCCGGACCGTGGCCTTCACGGCGCGGCTGGCCCTCCCCGCCCCGCCCGACCCGCAGGACCTGGCCACCGACCCGGTCGTCGCCGCGGCATGGGCGTACACCGAGGCGACGGCGCCGGTCGCCCCCGGCGCGCACATCGGCGTCAGCCGCTTCTCCGTCTACCCCGAGCGCTACCAGGTCCCCTCGCGCGTCATCGACCTGAGCAGTTCGCGGGCGCAGGCGGAGGCCGCCCGGGCCCACGGCCGCGCCTACGGGTTCGCCGTCTACCGGGACGCCGAGACCTGGGGCGCACGGGTCAAGGGCACCCTCACCGACACCGGGGCGCGGCCGCGGGTCGGTGCCCACACGTACGGGGTGTTCGGCGTCGACTGGCGTCAGGAGCCCGTGGAGGCGTGGCTCCAGCGGTTCATATCGGCCACGGAGGTGCCGGCGCCCGTCGGCGCGGGACCCTCGCCCCTCTCTCGCGCCGCGTTCGACCGGGCCGTACGGGAAGCGCTGGCGCACTGGCGCGACGCGGGCGCCTTCGCCGCCTGTGCCCTCCTGCGCACCCGGCTCGCGGCCGACTTCGAGGAGCCCGTCGGTGAGCTGCGCACGCTGCTGCACCACGCCGTCGACGACCTGGCCCGCGACCCGCGCGGGGTGCGGGCCCGCGAGGCCCTGACCGCGGGGCACTTCTCCGGCGCCCCCACCCAGGAGGCCGCCGCCCGCCGCCTCGGGCTCCCGTACGGGACCTACCGCCGTCACCTGCGGCAGGGCCTGGACCTGCTGTGCGAGGCCTTGTGGCAGCGGGAGGTGCAAGGGCCCGGATGAACCCGTCCGTCGACCGCGGTGGCGACCGGGCGACCGGGCGACCGGGTGACCGGGTGACGGCCGGGGTGGACAGGTGCGGACAGCGGTGGACAGTGGACGTGCCCGTCCGGCCTGGATAGTGGACGGCGTCCGGCACGAACCTGTGCGTCATGAACGCAGCACGCAGTCAGCCGTCCATGCCGGGAGCGGTGCTCGCGGCGCTCGCCGCGGCCCAGTTCACCGTCATGCTCGCCACCTCGATCGTCAATGTGGCCCTCCCGCAGATCCGAGCCGGGGCCGGGCTCTCGGACGGCGCGACCACCTGGGTGGTCAACGCCTACGGCCTGGCGTTCGGGGCCCTGCTCCTGGCCGGCGGACGGGTCGCCGACCTCCTCGGCCGCCGCCGCGTGCTGGTCGCCGGGCTCGCGCTGTTCGCCCTGGCCTCGCTGGCCGCGGGGCTGGCCGCCTCCGCCTCCGTACTGATCACGGCCCGCGCCCTCCAGGGCCTGGGCGCCGCCGCCATCGCCCCGGCCGCGCTGGCCCTGGCCATGGCCGGGTCCCCCTCCGGCGCGCGGCGCGGCAGGGCGCTGGCCGTGTGGGGAGCCGTCTCGGGTGCGGGCGGAGCGGGCGGCGTCCTGTTGGGCGGTGTGCTCACTCAGACGGCGGGCTGGCCGTGGATCTTCCACTCGGTCGCGCTCGGATCGGCACTGGTGCTGGCCGGTGTGGTGGCGTACGTGCCGCGCGGCGCGGGCGGGACGGGCGGACGGTTCGACCTGCTGGGCACGGCCACCGTCACCCTGGCCCTGACCTGCCTGGTCTGGGGCCTGACGACGGCGCGCGGCGCGGGCTGGAGCGACCCGTTGGTCCTGGGCGTCCTCGGGGCGGCCGCCGTGCTGCTGACGGCCTTCGCCGTGATCGAGGTCCGGAGGCCGTACGCGCTGGTACCGCCGCGGCTGTTCGCCGCCGGGCGCGTCGCCGCCGGCAACCTGCTGATGGCGCTGCTGGGTTCCGTGTGGATCGCCCTCTTCTTCTTCCTGCCGCTCTACCAGCAACAGGTGCTCGGTGAGGGCCCCTTGGCCACCGGTGCCGGACAACTTCCCTTCGCCGCGGCCAACATGCTCGGGGCCGCGCTCGTCCCGCGTCTGTCGCGGCGCGTCGGCGCCCCGGCAGCTCTGACCTCGGCCCTGCTCACGGAGGCCGCCGGGCTGTTGTGGCTGTCGCGGATCAGTGCCGACGGGAGCTACCTCACCGGCGTCCTCGGCCCGAGCCTGCTGATCGGCCTGGGGCTCGGCGCCGCCTTCGTCCAGCTCACGGCGCTGGCCGTGGACGGCGTACCGCCGCGGGACGCGGGCCTGGCCGGCGGGCTGGTGAACACCACCCGGCAGGTCGGTGGTGCGATCGGCCTCGCCGCCCTGACCACACTGGCCGGCTCCGTCACCGCCCACGCGTCCCCGCACCTGCCCGTCGCGGAAGCGCTCACGGCCGGCTACCGGACGGCCTTCACGGTCTCGGCCGCGGTCCTTGCGGCCGCGGCGGCCCTCGCTCCGCTCCTCACCCGCCGCGCCCCGGCCCGTACGGCGGCCGCGCCCGACCCCCGTACCCCGGTCCACCCCGTCCACCCCGCTCGCGGCCCCCACGCCGCCCGCCCTCCCGTGTCCGGCTGAACCGCTGGATCAGCCGGCCGCACCCCGCACCACCACCCACCCCGCCCATCCACCGGTCCATCCGTCGGAAGAGGTTCCTTCCCGTCATGAACGACACCACCGCCAAGCCGTACCTGACCGGCCACTACACCCCCGTCGCCGACGAGGTCACCGCCACTGATCTCACGGTCGAGGGCTCCCTGCCGCCCGAACTGTCCGGCCGCCTGATCCGCAACGGGCACAACCCGAAGCCCGGGATCACGCCCACCCACTGGTTCAAGGGCAGCGGCATGGTCCACGGCATCCGGCTGCGCGACGGGCGCGCCGAGTGGTACCGCAACCGCTGGGTCCACACCCCCGCCCTCGACGGCGCCCCCTACATGACCGAACACGGACCCGACCTGACCGCCAGCACCGCAGGCACCCACGTCATCGAGCACGGCGGACGCCTGCTGGCCCTGTCCGAGGCCTGCCTCCCCTTCGAGCTCACGCCGGAGCTGGAGACCGTCGGCGCCCACGACTTCGGCGGCAAGCTGCGCAGCGCGATGACCGCGCACCCCAAGGAGGACCCGGCAACCGGTGAGCTCCACTTCTTCGGGTCCTCGCCGTTCCCTCCGTTCCTGACCTACTACGTCGCCGACGCCAAGGGCGAGATCACCGACAGCGCCGAGGTCCCGGGAGCCACCGCCTCCCTCAAGCACGACTTCGCCATCACCCGCCGCCACGTGGTCTTCGTCGAGGGCAACGTCACCTTCGATCCCGCCGAGCACTCCGGCATCCCCTACGCCTGGAGCGACGGGCAGCCCGCCCGGATCGCCGTGATGCCGCGCGGCGCGGACGGCGCCCGCCACGTCCGCTGGTTCTCCGTCGAACCGGGCAACATGCTGCACGTCTCCAACGCCTACGAGGACGACCAGGGCCGCGTCGTCCTGGAAGGCCCCACCGTGGACCGCGAGGGCTTCCGGCTCTCCTGGAACTGGTGGGTCGGCGCGCCCGGTCGCGGCAGCGAGCCCGCCTCCCGCTCCTACACCCGCCGCTGGGTCATCGACCTGGCCGAGGGTACGGTCGCCGAGCAGATCGTCGACGACCTGCCGGTGGAGTTCCCGACCCTCAACGAGGCCTACCTGGGAGCGGAGAACCGCTACCAGTACGCCATCTCCTTCCCGGACGACAAGGGCTTCGGCGGCTACGGCATCGTCAAGTACGACCGCACCACCGGCGCCCGCCGGGTCCGCCCGGTCGGCGATGCCCGGATGCCGGGCGAGGCCGTCTTCGTACCCGCCGCGGACGCCACGTGCGAGGACGACGGCTATCTGCTGACCGTGGTGTCCGACCTCAAGCAGGACGCCTCGCAGCTGCTGGTCCTCGACGCCTCGGGCCTGGAGCAGGTGGCCGCCGTCCACCTGCCGCGGCGGGTGCCCGCGGGGGTCCACGGTTCCTGGGTCCCCGACGGCGTCTGAGCACCTCACCCCGAGGAACCCGGGCGCGCCGGTGACCGCCCTCGTCTCCCCCGGCACCACCCGTACCACCCGAGCGGACCCGAACGGCCCCGCGAGCTGCGTGCTCGCGGGGCCGTTCGGGTCCGCCTGACGGGGCCGGTCAGAAGCCGCAGGACGCTCGCGCGTCCTGGAAGCGCTCGGGACGCCGCCGCCGGTATTCGACCAACGACTGCGCGACCGCGGCGCCTTCGCCCACGGCGGCGCCGACCCGCTTCACGGATCCGGACCGCACATCGCCCACGGCGAAGACCCCGGGCAGGCTGGTCTCCATCGGCAGCGCCTCCGGCCCGGCCCCGCCGCTGCCGGTCAGGACGTACCCGCGGTCGTCCAGCCTCAGCGTGCCGCCGAGCCACTCGGTCGAGGGGCGGCCGCCGATCAGGACGTACAGGCAGTGTGCGGAGACCGTTCGCTCGGTGCCCGCGCGCTCGCGGAGCCGGAGCCCGGTGAGGGTGGTCCCGCCGAGGCATTCGGCCACCTCGGTGCCCAGCAGGACCTTCAGGCCCGGGGTCCGCTCGATGCGCTGCACCAGGTAGCTCGACATGGAAGCGCCGATGTCGATGCCCCGGACCAGCAGGGTGACGGAGCGGGCGTAGCGCGCGAAGTAGAGGGCGGCCTGTCCGGCGGAGTTGCCCGCGCCCACCATGTACACGTCCTCCCCCACGGTCGAGGGGGCGTCGGAGAGGCACGATCCGTAGTACACGCCGGAGTTGAGGAGGCGGTCGACGCCGGGAGCCGTGAGGCGGTTCCAGTCCACACCCGTGGCGACGACCACCGCGGCCGCGGTCACCGAGGCCGTTTCGTCGGTACCGGCCTTGGTGAACTCGACGGTGTGGTCGCCCGTTTCCGTCGGGGTCACCCGGCCGGCCACCCGGGTGGGCTGCCACTCGACGCGGGCCCTGCGGGCCTGTTGCAGGGCCCGCTGGGCGAGGTCCCCACCCGTGAGGCCCACGGGGAACCCGAGGTAGTTCTCGATCCGGGAGGTCGATCCCGCCTGCCCGCCGGGCGCGTCGTCCTCGATCACGACGACGCTCATGCCCTCGGCGGCGGCATACACGGCCGCGGAGAGCCCTCCGGGGCCACCGCCGATCACCGCGACGTCGTAGTGGTCCTGCTCGGCCTGCCGGATGAGACCGAGCCGTTCGGCCAGCTCGCTGATCGGGGGGTCCGCCAGCTCGGTGCCGTCGCCGAGCCGGACGCGCACCGGGGCGTCCCGTACGTCCTCGTCGGGCAGCCAGCGGAAGATGACGCCGCTGCGACCGAGGAAGTCGCGCACCGCGTAGGCGGCGGGTGAGAAGCGGCTGCCGCGCACCTCGGCCGTCGGCAGATCGCCGCGGAAGTCGGCGTTCCAGGTGCACAGGGAGTCGTCGAGGGCGCCACGGAGGTGCTCGGCCGGGTTCTCGTCGCTCCCGGCCGGTGCGGTGCGCACGCCGGGCACGGCGTCGGGACGCCCGGTCAGCGACAGCCAGCGCACGCCGGGGTGCGCCGCAGCCGGATCGGGGGCCTCATCGGCGAGCACGGCGGCCACGGGTACCTGCCGGTCGGCCAGCGAGTTCAGCGCCCTGACCACCTCCGCCGGGCCTCCGACCTGCAGCACGCGGAACGACGTCCGGTACCAGCTTTGCACCAGCTCGGCCGTCTCGTGCCGGCGGAGCGGATCGGAGTCGGAGAGAACGATCACCGGCAGTGCGGCTTCGGCGGCCATCAAGAGGTCCTCCAGATAGGTCTTGGGAGATCGGCTTCCTCTTGCGTTCAACGAGCGGGGGCCCGATACGAATCGGCCCGGAGGCCCCGGAGCTCGGGAGACGCGACCGCGGGCCGGCGGGGCCGCAGGGGGGCATGGCGGTGCCCCCCTGCGGACTGCGGACTGCGGACTGCTCAGAGCCGGCCGAAGAACTGGTTGCCGGGGGCCGAGTGGTTCTCGCTCGTGTAGTACTCCTTCATGGCGGAGCTGATCTCGTCGCGGCTCAACTGCCCGTCCCCGTCGAGGTCCAGCCGGTCGAAGGCCTCGTCGAAGGTCTCGCGGGGCAGGCGGAACATGCCGTGGAGCAGAGAGGTGTACTCGTCACGGCTCAGCATGCCGTCGCGGTCGCGGTCGGCGAGCTCGGTCCAGGCGTTGCTCATCGTCCTGATGCGCTCCCAGATCCTGTTCCGGTCCGTGACGATCCGCGCCCGGAAGGCCGCCCGGAACTCCTGCCGGTCCACCCCTCCGTCGTCGTTCTTGTCCATCGCCTGGAAGACGGTGTCCCAGAGGTCCGCCAGCGATTCCCTCAGTCCGGCCACGGCGTCCGGGGCCAGGCCGTGTGACTCGGCGAGCCTGTCCGAGAGGCCGATGACGTCCGACTTCACGAGCCGCCCGTCCCGGTCGGAGTCGAAGACATCGAACGACCGGTCCAGCTTGATGTCCAGAACGCTCACGACACCATCCCCTTCACTTCATGCAGTCGTCTCGTGACGCTGCGTGGCGGGGCCCAGGAAACCACACGCCCCGCCCTTCCCGCAGGCGAAGAAGGGGTGACTGCGCGTTCCGGGTGACGCGGCCCGGCCTCCGCGGTGAGCTCACCCGGTGGGGTCACGCGGCGGCCGCACCCGATGGGGTCACGCGGTGAGTCCGGCCTGCAGCGCGGCCAGCCGCTGCTCGAAGGGCACCGGTGCGAAGCCGTCCGCCGGGTCCACCGACGTGACCGCCCCCGTCGACGAGCGGGGTGCGATCGCGGCGGCGGTGTCGACGTCCGGGGCGGCCCGTCCGGCGGTGGGGGCCATGAAGCGTGCGAGCTCGGCGCCCGCGCGGGAGATGCGCTGCGCCAGACCCTGCCGGCCCCAGTCCTCGGAGGCCGCGTAGACGGCGGTCGGCACGACGAGTGCGCGCAGGTGGGTGAAGAGCGGGCGCATGGCGTGTTCGGTGACCAGGGAGTGCCGGGCCGTACCGCCGGTCGCGCCGAGGAGGACCGGTTTGCCGGTGAGTGCGTCCTTGTCGATGAGGTCGAAGAACGATTTGAACAGGCCGCTGTACGAGGCCGCGAACACCGGGGTCACGGCGATCAGCCCGTCGGCGGACGCCACCGCGTCGAGCGCGGCGGCCAGTCGGGCGGGCGGGAACCCGGTGACGAGGTGCTGGGCGATCTGCGTGGCCAGGTCCCGCAGTTCGATCACCCGGGGCTCGGCGTCCACGTGCCGGAGCGTCGCGGCCGCGAGGCGGTCGGCGAGCAGGCGGGTCGAGGAGGGCGAGCTCAGCCCGGCCGATACGACGACGGTCTTCATGCCGGCGTCCCCTCCTCCGGGGTCTCCCGGGCCGCGGCCACGCGGGCCCGGTGCGTGGGCGCGTCCGGCACTCCGGCGGGACGCAGGTTCGCGAACTCCTTGCGCAGCACCGGCACGACCTCCTCGCCGAGCAGGTCGAGCTGCTCCAGGACGGTCTTCAGGGGCAGGCCCGCGTGGTCGATGAGGAACAGCTGGCGCTGGTAGTCGCCGGCGTAGTCACGGAAGGAGAGGGTCCGCTCGATGACCTGCTGCGGGGAGCCGACGGTCAGCGGGGTCTGGGAGGTGAACTCCTCCAGCGACGGGCCGTGGCCGTAGACCGGGGCGTTGTCGAAGTAGGGGCGGAACTCGCGCACCGCGTCCTGGGAGTTCCCGCGCATGAACACCTGGCCGCCGAGTCCGACGATGGCCTGTTCGGGGGTGCCGTGGCCGTAGTGGGCGTAGCGCTGCCGGTACAGCTCGATCATCTGGCGGGTGTGGGAGGGCGGCCAGAAGATGTTGTTGTGGAAGAAGCCGTCGCCGTAGTAGGCGGCCTGCTCGGCGATCTCGGGCGAGCGGATGGAGCCGTGCCAGACGAAGGGTGCGACGCCGTCCAGCGGGCGGGGCGTCGAGGTGAAGGACTGCAGCGGGGTGCGGAACTTGCCCTTCCAGGTGACGGTTTCCTCGTCCCACAGGCGGCGCAGCAGCGCGTAGTTCTCGATGGCGAGGTCGATTCCGTCGCGGATGTCCTTGCCGAACCAGGGGTAGACCGGTCCGGTGTTGCCGCGGCCCATCATCAGGTCGACGCGGCCGTCCGCGACGTGCTGGAGCATCGCGAAGTCCTCGGCGATCTTCACCGGGTCGTTCGTGGTGATCAGCGTCGTCGAGGTGGAGAGGATCAGGTTCTCGGTGCGCGCGGCGACGTAGCCGAGCATCGTGGTCGGCGAGGAGGGGACGAAGGGCGGGTTGTGGTGCTCACCGGTGGCGAAGACGTCCAGGCCGACCTCCTCGGCCTTCTGCGCGATGGCGAGCATCGCCTTGATGCGCTCGTGTTCGCCGGGTGCGCGCCCGGTCGTCGGGTCGGCCGTGACGTCACCGACGGTGAAGATCCCGAACTGCATGGCTCCCCTTCCAAAGTTGTTTACGATTCAACGATACCTGGCAACAGGGGGCGCGGCCGATCTATTCCGGGCCGGGAGGAGAAGATCCGCTCACCGCCCGGCCGGGCGCGTCGAGGCGGTGCGGCCGGTGCGCCGGTGGCCCGAAATCCGGTGGGCGGAGGGTGTGCCCGTCGGACACAATGCCCGTGATGATCTCCACCGCCGGCGAACTGCTCGCCGCCCTCGAAGACCTGCCGCACGCCGCGCGGCTCCGGTACACCGCCGTCACCGCCCACCGGCTCTCCGCCCGGGGACGACTGGGCCCCCTGCTCACCGGGCTGGACGCGCTCGGCCCGTACGAGCGCCGCCTCGCCGCGCTGGCCGCCCTGACCGCCGGGGAAGCGGAGTACCTGGCGGCCCGGCTCGCCGATCCCGACCCGGTGGTCCGCCGGTACGCGTTGCGCGGCGCGCGGCGGCTGCCCGTCCCGGACTCCGCCGTCGAGGCCGCGTACGAGGACGCGCCCGCCGTGGTCCGGGCCGGTCTCACACGGCTGCTGCGTGACGGGCGGCGGCCCCGACTGGCCGAGCGGCTGGTGCCGCGGGTGCGCGCCGAGTACGGCGACCGGGACGCGGCCCGCCTGCTGCCGGGCTGCTCTCGGGAGTTCACCGCGCGGCTGCTTCCCGAACTCGCGGGGGCGCTCGCGTACGAGGACTGGGGCGGACTCGCCGTCCGCCACCCGTGCGCGGTCCTCGACCACGCCGAACGGGAACTCGACGGTCTGCCCTCCCGGTCGCGCGACCTCTGGTGGCGGCGGCACGCCAACGCGATCGCCGCGGCCCTGCCCGCCGCACCCCAGCGGGTGCTGGACCTGCTGGAGCGGAACGGTCCGGACGGCCTTCCCGGTCCGGTGCACGACCGGCTGGGCGACCTCGTGGCGGTGGACGCCGAGCGGGTCGCCCGTTGGTTCGCCGACCCCCGCCGGGCGGTCAGGCGGTGGGAACGGACGCCCGGCCGGGCGGTCATGCGCCGGCTGGTGTCGGCGGACCCGGCGTCCCTGCCCCGGCTCGGGGCCCTGTGGTTCCACCGGGAGGCCTTCGGCCTGCTGCTGCGGTCGGTGCCACCGGCTCGGCGACCTGCCTTCGTCGACGCCGTGGTCGCCGCGGGCCGTCCCGGCGGCAACGTCAGCGCGCACGAAGGGGTGCTCGCCCGGCTGCCTGCCGCCGAACGGCACCGCCGCGCCCGCGCCTCGGTCGAGGCCCTGCGCACCGAGGGCACGACGGACTGGGCGCTCTGGCACTCCCTCGCGCTGCTGCCGCCCGCCGAGGCCCGCCCCGAGCTCCTGGCCGCCCTCAGCACGAACGACGCCGATGAGCGCGGGACGATCTGGGAACGGCTGACCGTCAACGCCGGCCTCACCGGTGATCCGGAGGAGGTCGCGGCGGTGCTGGCGCTGGCCGCCGGCCGACTGGCCAACGAGCGTGACCCCGTACGCCAGGAGGCCCTGTCCGCCTTCGACGACCTGCCGGTGCCGCTCCTCGCCGCGGCCCTCGACGCCGGCCCGGCCACGGCGTCCCCCGGGACCGTTCCGACCGCTCCGTCCTCAGGGGACCGTACCGGGGCCGACTGCCTGGAGCGGCTGTGCCGGGACGCCCTGCGCGCCCGGGACTGCTCGGCCCTGAGCCGGGAAGCGATCCGCTCCCTCGCCGTGAACCTGCTCGCCGCCGGGGACGCGCCCGGCGGCGGGGACCGCGGTGCCACCGCCCCGCGTACCGCGGTGCGCATCATCGAGACGCTGACCGCCCACACCGGTACGGTCGCACTCGGCCGCCCGGGAAGCGTGTCTCCCGGCGGCGGGACGCGCGCCCTGCTCGACGCGCTCGGCCCGTGGCTGGACCGGGCCGCCGCCCGCGGGGACTTCGCGCCCCTGCTGGCGCTGGTCACGTCCTGCGGGCATCGCGCGTACCGGATCCCGGAACTCCAGGACCGCCTCGAACAGGCCCTGCGCACCTGCCCGGACGGGGTCTTCGGCGAGGTCGCCGCGGCCTGGCTCGCCGATCCGGCGGCCCGCGGCCACCGCGTGGCCCGGCTCCTGGAGCGGGAGCCCTCGGCCGCCTTCCTTCCCCCTGTCCTCGCCGTACTCGCCGCGGAGCGGACCGACCTGCTGGACCTCGCGCTGACCGGGAGCCCCGTCCCGGGCGGCCGGTTCCCGGCGGCCGGCGCTCCCCGGCCGCTTCCCCCCTTCCGGTACGCCGACCGGTGGCTGCCCCGGCAGCAGAGGGCCGCGGTCCGGCTGGCCGCCGACGTCATCGCCGGTCCCGGACGGGGCCTCGACGAACGCGCCGCGCTGCTGCGGGCGGTGGCCCCGGTGCCGGAACACGGGCGGGCCCTGCTCCAGCGGTACACCGCCGCCGCGCCGGGGCCCGGGGGCACGGCGGCGGCCCTCACGTCGGCGGCCCTGGAGGCGGCCGCCCACACGGACGACCCGGCCTCGGCCCTCGCCGTCCTCCTCGACCACGCGGGCGACGACAGCGCCGTGGCCGCGTGGTCCGCGGCCGGCCGCGCGGCCGCCCACGCCCGGCCCAGCCGGCTCGCGGCCCTGTTCCGTGACGTCCTGACCCGCGATCGCGGGGTCAAGGTCACGGTCCGGAAGGCGGCCGCCCGGCTCGCCGCCCGCCACCTGTCCCCGGCCGCCGCGACCCGGCTCCTGTCCACGGTGGCGCGCACCCCCGGCATCCATCCGGACGTGCGCGTCACGGTCGTCGGTCTGGCCCCGGCGCTGCTGCCCGCCGAGGAGATGTGGAGCCTGCTGGACTCGGCGGTCACCGACGGGCCCGATGCCGCCCGGCGCGCCCTCACGGAACCGGACCCGACGCGGCTGTCCGCGGCCGACCGGCCCCGTTACGGGGAGCTCCTCGCCCGGCTGCCCTTCGTCGTCGGGGGGCAGGCGCCGGATCTCGCCCTGTCCGTGCTCGGCGACTGGGCGCGGTACGCGCCCGCGGCCGGCACGGCGCTGGCGGACGTCTACACCGACCTCGCCTCGCCCCTGAGGCCGTGGCGGGCGAGGTCCGCCCTGATGGGCCTGGCCCGCTCCGGACTGCCCCACCCGATCGGCGGTGTGGAGCCCGGGAGCCTCCTGGACGATGTCGTGGACCGGCTGCTGGTCCTCGTCGCGGCCGGGGAACCGGAGGGCGGTGGGCGCGAGGATGATCTGCCGGCACGCCGTCGCCTGGAATCCCTCGCCGACTCAGCGGCCGGGGACCACCGGATGTGCGCGGCCCTGGCCCGGAGGCTGGGGACCGATCCGGCGGTGACGGCCGCCCGTACCTCCCTCCTGGTACGGGCGGTCGACCTGGAGGCCGACGCCGCCGGGCTGCGGCGCTCGCTCCGTGAGCTGACGGCCGCCGTCGAGGGCCGCCCCGTTCTCGCGTTCCGGGTGGCCGGGGACCTGGAGGAAGCACACCGGTACGGGCCTCCGCTCGCCGACCCCGCCGCGGCCCTTGCCGCGGTCCGCGATCTCAGCGGCGACGGGGATCTGGCGCGGGGCCTCCTCGCGGTCGGCCTCGCCACGGCCCTCGGAGCCCGCCAGCATTGGCCGGACGCCTGCCGCGCCGCCCTCGTCGGGCTGCGCCGTCACCCGGAGCGGGAGGTCCGGGAGGCGGCGTACGCCACGGTCCTGGGCGGAAGCTGAGCCCGCACGGGGGGGCGCCGTCCCCGGGGCGCATCCTCCGGACGGACCTGGGCGGCGCGCCGGGGGCGGCCTTCCGCCACGGGTTCGGCCGGTCGGGGTGGCGGGCTGCCCGGACACGGCGCGGTGCGCCGCCCCGGGCCGCCCGGGCGGGAAGGCTCGGCCGACAGGTCCGTGCGGCTCACAGGAGGGGTGGCCCATGCCCGGTGCCCGGCCCCCTCTCGCAGCGGACGTACGCGCCTTCGTGGTCACCGCGGCGGCGGGATGCCTGGTCGGGCTGGTGGGCGGCGGCTTCCGGTGGTGCCTGGAACGGGCCGACGCGCTCCGCCGTGCGCTGCTGGGGGCCGCCGCCGGGCTCGGAGTGGCCGGGGTGCTGGTTCCGATCGCCCTGACCGCGTCGGGTGCGCTGGTCGCCCACCTCATCGCCCGGCGGGTCCCGTACGCGGCCGGCAGCGGCATCCAGCACGTGGAAGCGGTCTGGCGGGGGGAGAGCGCCACGCACTCCTGGCGGCTGCTGCCCGCGAAGTTCGCCGGTGGCCTCGTCGCGATCGGCTCCGGCCTGGTCCTGGGACGGGAGGGCCCGACCGTCCACATGGGCGCCGCCATCGGGGTCCTGGCCGGCCGACACGGCAGGCTCGGGCCCGAGGACGCCCGGCTGCTGCACACCGCGCTCGGCGGGGCGGGCCTGGCCGCCGCGTTCTCGGCCCCGCTCAGCGGGCTCCTGTTCGTCTGCGAGGAGGTGACCCGATCGTTCCGGCCCCGTCTGGTGCTGTTGACGCTGCTCGGCACCGTCGCGGCCGTGGCCTGTGCCGAGCTGATCGTGGGCGGTGCCCGCGTCTTCCCGCTGCCGGACCTCCCGGCCCCGCCGCTGTGGACGCTGCCGGCGTTCCTGCTGTTCGGCGCGGCCGCCGGGGCCCTCGGCGCCGCGTACGCCCACCTGGTCGTGGGAACGCTTGAGCTGTGCGACCGGATGACGCGGGTACCGGTGCCGGTGCGCGCCGCCGCGATCGGCGCCGTGGTCGGCGCGCTGATGGCCGTGGACCCGCTGCTGGCCGGTGGCGGCGACCCGCTGACGGAGCGCCTGCTGACCGCGGCGGGCCCGGGCGTGACGGCCCTGACGGCCTACCTCGCCGTCCGGTTCGTCGCGGGCCCGCTGAGCTACGCGGCCGCGACCCCCGGCGGACTCTTCGCCCCGCTCCTCGCCCTCGGCGCCCTGTGGGGAACGCTGGTCCACGCGCTCGCCGCGCCCGTGCTGCCCCCGCACGCGCCGGGGCCGGCCGCGTTCGCCGTGGTGGGCATGGCCGCCCTGTTCACCGGAGTCGTCCGCGCACCGGTCACCGGCATCGTCCTGGCCGCGGAGATGACGGGCGCGGTCTCTCTGTGGCTCCCGCTGCTCGTCGCGTGCTTCGCGGCGACGGTCACCGCCGACCACCTGGAGAGCGAGCCGATCTACGACAGCCTCCGCCGCAGGATGCTGCAACGCCCCTGACGGTGCGCCGCCGGCCGCCGCCCTCCGGACCGGCGGTCCGAGGCGCTCAGCGAAGGTTCACCCGGCCCGCCCCGCACCCGTCGCCTCCGACGCCATTTCCTGCAGCCTGGCCCGCGTCGTCGTCGAGTTCACGGGGAGCACACGGGTGATCGTGCGGTCCAGCCACGCCGTGTCCGCGAGGCGGTGGAGCTCGCCCTCGTCGACCAGATGGGACAGGAGGGCTTGGAGGAAGGCCAGTTCCCCGATGGGGTACCACCACGGATGACGGTCGAAGAAGACCAAGCGGTCCTCGTACGGGTGCCGAACAGTCATGTGCAGATAGCCGCCCCGACGTCCCCGCAAAGGGCCCGGCAGCCCGGCGAACATGCCGAGCAGGCCGACCGTTGATCCGGCCTTGCCCGGGAGCCTCGCTCCGATGGTGACGCCCATGCCCATCATGATCCTCGACCAGGGGATCGACTCCGTCGAGGAGTCCCGCGCGTGGGCGCGCATACCGTCCTCACCGAACTCCACCCAGGCGCCGCCACCCGCCCGCCCGGGATCGCCCAGCAGCCAACGGCCCTCCACCCGTACCAAGGGACCCAGGGATAGAATCGTGTCAGTCATGGCTCGATTTGATCAGACGCACGGGTGACACCCGTTCGATTTCGGCCACTTGCCCGTCGGCCAGGACGGCGCGCTGCCGGCCCCGTCCGCCCGGCAGCCGCTCGTGGCGGCCCGGAGACCCCGACGCCCTTGCCGCCGCCGAGCCGCACCCCGAGGGAGGAAGGCCGTGAACGGTCCGCACGGGCAGGCCCCGCGGTGGCGCACCGCCCCCGACGGCGGGCGACCCGAGGGCGCCGCGTGCGCCCACCTCGACCAGGCCCTGCTGCCCACCGATCTCGCCACGGAGCGTGGCTGCGCCGCCTGTCTGGTGCTCGGAACACCCTGGCACCGGCTGCTGCGCTGCCTGACCTGCGGAGAGGTGGGCTGCTGCGACAGTTCACCCGGCCGCCACGCCCACGCGCACGCGGAGTCTTCGTCCCACCCGATCGCCGAGTCCTACGGGAGCGGGGAGAACTGGGCCTGGTGCTACCGCGACCACCTCTTCCTCGTCCCGGCGTCACCACCCGGCGGCGAGCAGGTGCATCCACGGGGCCGGCCCCGGGCGAAGCAAGGGGACAGAGGCGATCGCCGTGACCAGGACCCGCCGTAGCGGACCCGTGCCCCTCCGCCCTGACCCGGCCGGTGTGCGCCGCCCGGGGGGAGGCGGCCGGTGTGCCCCGGGAGCAGGGCCTCCCACGCGTCGTAGCGTCTCCCCGTGAAGGGGGTCGAGAGGTCGAAGAGAGGGTGACCGCGCATGGGGCGAGACGGACAGGACCGTGGCGGCGGGAACGGCCGCGGCAAGCACGTGATCGTGGTCGGCGCGGGCGCGGCGGGACTCGCGTGCAGCGCCGACCTGCTCGCCTCGGGCGTCGGCGTCAGCCTGTTGGAAGCGGCCGAAGCGGTCGGCGGGCGCATGCGCACGGACCGTGTCTCCGGCTTCGTCCTCGACCGCGGCTTCCAGGTGTTCAACACGTCCTACCCCCAGGTCAAACGGCGCATCGCCCTCAGGCCGCTGCGCCTGCGACCCTTCACCCCGGGCGTGCTCGTCCACACCGGTGGTGGGCGCCTGCGCCGGTTCACCGACCCCACCCGGCGACCCGGTGAAAGCCGCGACCTGCTCCCGGGCCGGCTGGCCTCGGCCCGCGACCTGACCGCGCTCGGTGTCCTGACGGCGCGCGACGCGCTCCTTGCGCCCCGCCGGCTGCGGGCGCGCCCCGAGCGGACCACCCTGACCGCCCTGGCCGATGCGGGATTCTCCGCCGACCTGGTCGAATCCTTCTTCCGGCCCTTCCTTGCCGGTGTGTTCCTGGAGGACGACCTGGAGACCTCCTCCCGGTTCCTCCACTTCGTGTGGCGCAGCATGCTCCGGGGCACCCTGTGTCTGCCGGCCGACGGCATCGGCGCCGTGCCCGCCCAGCTCGCCGACGGCCTCCCCGCCGGCGTGCTGAGCCTCGGGACCCCGGTAGCCCGCCTCGCCGAGGACGGCGTGGTCCTGGCCGACGGCGCGCGACTCCGGGCCGACGCGGTCGTCGTCGCCACCGGCCAGTCGGCGGCGGCCGGGCTGCTGCCCGGACTCACCGTCCCCGCCGGACGCACCGTCACCACCCTCTACCACGCCGCCGCCCGCTCTCCCCTGCACGAGCCCACCCTGCTCGTCGACACCCGGCGCCGGTTCCTCAACACCTGTGTGCTCAGCGAGGTCCACTCCGGCTACGCCCCCGACGGCCGGGCCCTGATCTCCACCTCCGTCCTCGGCGCTCCCGGCTCCGCGGAGGAGGCGGTGGTCCGGGCCGCGCTGGCGGAGGCGTACGACACCGACACCGGTGCCTGGGAGTTGGTGCACCGCTGCACCGTCCGGGACGCGCTGCCCGCCATGCCCCCGCCGCTGCCGCTCACCCGGACGACCCGCTTCGGCCCCGGCCGGTACGTCTGCGGCGACCACCGGGCGACCGGTTCCCTCCAGGGCGCACTGGCCTCCGGAGCCCGAGCCGCGCGCGAGGTGCTGGCCGACCTCGGTGCCACCAGGAGGCCACGGCGGATCCCGGCCCGGAGGCCCCGGCCGTGACCGGCGACTGGTGATCAAGGTTTGAGTGTCAATGCCGGACATGACAAAGGCGCCGCGCAGAGCGTGCGCCGCATGTGGGACGCCATCCCGGAGCGTGCCGACGGCCGCCGCCCGGTCGCGCTGATCCTCGGGCACTCCGCCGGCTACGGCCTCGCCACCCTGCTGACCGGACTGCGCCGGCACGGCATCCGCGGAATCGGCGTCGCCTTCGAGGCGCCCGACAACGGTCGCCGTACCGCGACCGCCGGCTGGTACCGCACCGCGGCCGTCGCCGAACTCGCCGCAGACGGTGGGCACGACATCCGGTTCGTGAACACCGACGCCTTCTCCGCCGAGGCCAAGTCCCGGGTCTGCGACCTTCTTGAGGAGCACTACGGGCCGGTCGACCACCTCGTCTACAGTCTCGCGGCCCCCCGGCGCACCGACCCGGTCACCGGCATCGTCCACCACTCCGTGATCAAACCGCTCGGCGCCGCGTACGAGGCACCCGCGCTGGACTTCTCCGGCGCTGCACCGCGGGTCGTACGGGCTCGGATCGAACCCGGCACGGACGAGGAGACCCGTGCGACCGAAGCCGTGATGGGCGGCGACGACTGGAGCCTGTGGATCGGCGCGCTGGCCGCCCGCGGCCTGCTCGCCGAGAAGGTCACCACCGTCGCCCTCACCTACGTCGGCTCCGAGGTCACCGCTCCCGTGTACCGGCAGGGCACCATCGGCGCGGCCAAGGAGCACCTGGAGCGGACCGCCCGCGACCTCAACTCCTCCAGCCCGCTCAAGGAGAAGGACGGCCGCGCCTTCACCGTCGTGGCCGGGGCCGCGGTCACCCAGGCCTCCAGCGCCATCCCCTCCATCGCCCTGTACACCGCCTTCCTGCGTACCGTCCTCGGTGAGGACGGCTTCCGCACCACCGCCGAGCAGGCCGCCGACCTGTGGGACCAGCTCGAAGGCCACACCCCGCTCGTCCTGGACGGGCAGGGCCGGATCCGCCTCGACGGCTGGGAGCTCGACGACCGGGTGCAGGAGCGCGTCCGCGCGCTCTGGGCCGACCCCGAACGGGGCCTCGGAGAGTCCCGGCCCGGGGCCGACTGGTTCATGGACCGGGTCCGGGAGTTGTACGGCTGGGGCATCGACGGCGTGGCCTGTGACCGGCCGGTCGAGACCGACGTGCCCTGGCCCGGCCGGTAGCGCCGCGGGGCGGCCGGGCGGGCCGGGGAGCCACGGCCGATTGTCAGTGGCGGGTGCGAGGGTGAGGACATCGAAACGCGATCAGGGGGAGCGGACATGTCCGGAAACCAGAACTACATCAATCACGTTGCTCTCGTTCTGGATGCCAGTTCGTCCATGTCACACATGCGCGGCAAGGTCATCGAGGTGGCGGACCAGCAGATCGCCTACCTGGCCCGCCGGTCGCAGGAACTGGACCAGGAAACCCGTGTCACGGTGTACGTGTTCGCCGACACCGTGCAGTGCGTCATCTACGACAAGGACGTGCTGCGGATGCCGTCCCTGAAGCAGCTGTACCGGGTCGGGGGAATGACGGCCCTGCTGGCGGCCGCCCTGAAGTCGCAGCGCGAGCTGGCGCAGACGGCTCAGCTGTACGGCGACCACAGCTTCCTGACGTTCGTGCTGACCGATGGTCAGGAGAACGCGAGCCACCGCTGCCAGGACGCGCCCGGCAGCGATCCGCGCGCACTGGTCCAGGCCGTGGCCGAGATGATCGCGAAGCAGGAGGACAACTGGACCCTGGCCGTCCTGGTGCCCGACCAGATGGGCAAGCGGGAGGCCATGCAGTACGGCTTCCCGAAGGAGAACATCGCCATCTGGGACGCCACCAGCACGCAGGGCCTGGAGGAGGCCGGGCAGGTCATCCGGGAGGCCACCGAGAAGTTCATGGTGGGCCGTACGAAGGGCATCCGGGGATCGCGCGCCGTGTTCTCCATGGGCGCGGAGGCCGTCAACAAGGACACCATCAAGGCGGCCGGACTCACCCCGGTGGACCCGGGTCAGTACCAGCTGCTCCCGGTGGACCGTGACGCGGCGATCCGGGAGTGGGTCATCGAGTCCGGACACGCGTACCGCACCGGCGGCGCCTTCTACCAGCTCAGCAAGTCGGAGAAGATCCAGGCGCGGAAGCAGATCGCGGTGCTGGAGAAGAAGACCGACCGGGTCTACGCCGGGCCGGAGGCCCGCGCCCTGCTGGGCCTGCCCGGCACGGAAGTCCGCGTCAAGCCGGACCACAACGACGAGTTCACGATCTTCGTACAGAGCACCAGCGTGAACCGGAAGCTCGTCCCGCAGACCCGCCTCCTGCTCATGGGCTGACCGGCACCTGCGTCTGCGACGAGAGTGGCCGCGGGCATGCGAAAACGCCCGGCGGGGTGGTCCCTGCCGGGCGTTTTCGGATGTCCGCGGTCCGCTGTCCGCCGGCCACCGGTGGTTTAGTACC
>NZ_JBVIKC010000034.1:0-88877 GCF_055581065.1 Streptomyces sp. NPDC031479 | reverse complement strand
TTCTCTTCGTTCGCGGGTACGGTCGGTGGTGCCGGTCAGGGCAATTACGCGGCGGCCAACGCCTGTCTGGACGCCCTCGCCGAGCAGCGCCGCGGCGACGGACTGCCCGCCACCTCCATCGCCTGGGGAGCCTGGGCCGACAACGGCCTCGCCACCGGATCCGACGCCGTCACCGCCCGCATGCGCCGCGGTGGCCTCCTGCCGATGGCCCCCGACCTGGCCATGACCGCCCTCCAGCAGGCCCTGGACCGCGACGAGACCACGCTCGTCGTCGCCGGGGTCGACTGGGAGCGCTTCACGGCGGCCTTCGTCACCGGCCGCCCCAGCCCGCTCCTGACGGGCGTCCCCGAGGTGCGGACCGTACTCGCGGCCCTGGACGAGGGCCGCGCCGCCGGCACCTCCCTGAGGGACACCCTCCCGGGCCTGCCCGCCGAAGCCCGGGAACGGACCCTGCTCGACCTGGTCCGCACCCACGTGGCCGCCGTCCTCGGACACGGCACCGCGCAGGAGGTCGCCACGGGCCGGGCCTTCCGCGAGGCGGGGTTCGACTCCCTGACGGCCGTCGAACTGCGCAACCGGCTGAGCACGGCCACCGGCCTGACGCTCCCCGCCACCGTCGTCTTCGACCACCCCAACCCGGCCGCCCTCGCCGCCTACCTGCTGGCCGAGCTGTGCGGGGACGCCGGTGCGGACGGACCGTCCGCGCTGGCGGAGTTCGCCCGCTTCGAACGTGCCCTGGCCCGTATCGAGCCCGGCACCGCCGACCACACCAAGATCATGCAGCGGCTCGGGGCCCTGCTGGCCCAGGGCCAGGAGGCCGCCGACCACCCGGAGCGCGCCACGAGCGCCGACGCGTACGAGACGGCGACCGACGACGAACTGTTCGGCCTGCTCGGCGAGAAGTTCGGCATCTCATGACCGCGCCCTCGCCCGTGCCCGTGCCCGGCCCCGCGCCCCGCCCCGCCGCCGCCAGCCCCTCCGCCAGGGAGAACCCCCACGTGTCCAACGAAGACAAACTCCGCCACTTCCTCAAGCGCGTCTCGGCCGAACTGGAGCAGACCCGGGAACGGCTGCGCGAGAGCGAGAACCGGGACGGCGAGCCGATCGCCGTCGTGGCCATGAGCTGCCGCTTCCCCGGCGGGGTCCAGGGCCCCGAAGACCTCTGGCGGCTGCTCGTCTCCGGCGGCGACGCCCTGTCCGGCTTCCCCACCGACCGCGGCTGGGACCTGGAGGGCCTGCTGTCCGACGACCCGGAGCGGGCTGGCGCCTCCCACGCCCGCCGGGCCGGATTCCTGGAGGGCGCGGGCGAGTTCGACGCCGCCTTCTTCGGGATCTCGCCCCGCGAGGCCCTCGCCATGGACCCCCAGCAGCGCCTGCTGCTGCAGACCTCCTGGGAGGCCTTCGAACGCGCGGGGATCGCCCCGGACACCCTGCGCGGCAGCCGCACGGGGGTGTTCATCGGCACCAACGGCCAGGACTACACGCCCGTGGCCGTCCACTCCGCCGACGACCTCGCCGGGCACATCATGACCGGCAACGCGGCCAGCGTCCTCTCCGGCCGCCTCTCCTACGTCTACGGGCTCCAGGGCCCCGCCGTCACCGTCGACACCGCCTGCTCCGCCTCCCTCGTCGCCCTGCACCTGGCGGCCCAGGCGCTGCGGCGCGGCGAGTGCGAGCTGGCCCTCACCGGCGGCGCCACCGTCATGTCGACGCCCACCCTGTTCGCGGAGTTCAGCCGCCAGGGCGGCCTGGCCCGCGACGGCCGCTGCAAGGCCTTCGCCGCCGCAGCCGACGGTACCGGCTGGGGCGAGGGCGCGGGCATGCTCGTACTGGAACGGCTTTCCGACGCCCGCCGCAACGGCCACCCCGTCCTCGCGGTGGTCCGCGGCTCCGCCGTCAACCAGGACGGCGCCTCCAACGGCCTCACCGCCCCCAACGGCCCCGCCCAGCAGCGGGTCATCGAACTGGCCCTCGCCGACGCCCGCCTGACGCCCGACCAGGTCGACGCCGTCGAGGCCCACGGCACCGGCACCACCCTCGGCGACCCCATCGAGGCACAGGCCCTCATCGCGGCCTACGGGCACCACCGCCCGGCCGACCGGCCGCTGCGCCTCGGCTCCGTCAAGTCCAACATCGGGCACACCCAGGCCGCCGCGGGCGTGGCGGGCGTCATCAAGATGGTCGAGGCGATGCGCCACGGCGTCCTGCCGCGCACCCTGCACGTCGACGAGCCCACGCCCCAGGTCGACTGGTCGGCCGGCTCCGTGCGGCTGCTCACCGAGAACCTCGACTGGCAGCCCGCCGACGGCCGCCCGCGCCGCGCCGGAGTCTCCTCCTTCGGCATCAGCGGCACCAACGCCCACGTCCTCGTCGAAGAACACCTCACCACCCCCGATCCGGCCCCGGCCCCCGAGCCCGCCCCCGATCCGGCCCCCGTCCTCGCGGTGCTCTCCGCACGCGAGGAGGAGACGCTGCGCGACCAGGCCGCCCGGCTCCACGCCCACCTGACGGCAGAGCCGCACCTGTCCCCGCGCGACGTCGCCCACTCCCTCGCCACCACCCGCGCCACCCTCGACCACCGCGCCGCCGTGGTCGCGGGCGACCGCGACGCCCTCCTGGAGGGCCTGGCCGCGCTCGCCGGCGGCACCCCCGCCCCCGGTGTCCTGCGCGGCAGCGCCGCCCCCGGCGGGCTCGCGTTCCTGTTCACCGGACAGGGCGCCCAGCGCGTCGGCATGGGAGACGGGCTGTACACGGCGTTCCCCGTCTTCGCGGAGGCCTTCGACGCGGCCTGCGCCGCGCTCGACGCCCACCTGGACCGCCCGCTGCGCCAGGTGGTGACCGGCGACGCCGCCCTCCTCGACCGGACCCACTACACGCAGGCGGGCCTGTTCGCCCTGGAGGTGGCGCTGTACCGCCTCTTCGAGTCCTGGGGGGTGCGCCCCGACTACCTCCTCGGCCACTCCGTGGGCGAACTGGCCGCCGCCCACGTCGCGGGCGTCCTCACCCTCCCCGACGCGGCCACCCTGGTCGCCGCGCGCGGCCGGCTGATGGAGGCGCTGCCCGAGGGCGGGGCGATGGTCTCCGTCCAGGCCGCCGAGGACGAGGTGCGCGCCCTGCTCGCCGCCGGCGTCGACATCGCCGCCGTCAACGGCCCCCGCGCCGTGGTCGTCTCGGGCCCCGAGGACGCGGTCTCCGCGACCGCCGCCCTCCTCGACGCCGCGGGCCACCGCACGAAGCGGCTCAACGTCAGCCACGCCTTCCACTCGTCGCTGATGGAGCCGATGCTCGACGAATTCGGCCGCGTCGCCCGCACGCTCACCTTCCACCAGCCGTCCGTCCCGATCGTCTCCGACATCACCGGCCGCACCGCCGACCCGGCCGAGCTCCGCACCCCCGAGTACTGGGTCCGGCACGTACGCGCCGCCGTGCGCTTCCACGACGGGATGCGCCACCTCGAAGCCCAGGGCGTACGCCGCTTCGTCGAGCTGGGCCCCTCCGGCGTCCTGACCGCCGCCGGGCAGGCCTGCGTGAACGGCCCCGACCCGGTCCTCACGGCGGCCCTGCGCCGCGACCGGCCCGAGCGGGAGACCGTCACCGCCGCCCTCGGCGAACTGTTCGTCCACGGCACCACCCCCCACTGGACCGGGGTCCTCGCAGGACGCCCCGCACGCCGGGTGGCCCTGCCGACCACGGCGTTCCGGCGCACCCGCTACTGGGCCCGCCCCGGCGAGGCCCCCGCCGGGACCGCCGCCCCCGACCGGGACCCCGCGGCCGGCCTCCAGTACCGCATCGACTGGCAGCCGCTCGCCACCCCGTCGGCCCCCGCCGCCCCGACCGGGACCTGGCTCGTCGTCGGCTCCCGGCCGGGGGACCTCGACCCGGTCACCGAGGCGTTCGCCGCCCGGGGCGCCACCACCGCCCGCCTGGACCTGGACCCCGGCACGGGACTCGACCGCGAGGCGCTGTCCTTCCGCCTCCTCGCGGCCCTGGCCGGCGCCGACCGCTGCACGGGCGTCCTGCTCCTGCCCGCCGCACCCGGCGACCCCGGAGCCGACACGGCCCTCCTGCTCCACCAGGCCCTCGGCGACGCCGGGATCACCGCACCCCTGTGGTGCGCCACCCGCGGCGCCCTCTCCACCGGCCCCGACGACCGGCCCTCCGACCCCGGCCAGGCACAGGTCTGGGGCCTGGGCCGGGCGGCCGCCCTGGAAACCCCCACCCGCTGGGGCGGGCTCGTCGACCTCCCCTCCGAAGCCGACGCCACCGCGCCGGACCGCCTCGCCGCCCTGCTGCTGGCCGGCCCGGGCACCCCCGCCGAGGACCAGCTGGCGATCCGCCCCACCGGGATCCTCGCCCGCCGGCTGGTCCGCGTACGGAGGGCATCGGCCCCCGTCACGCCCTGGCGGCCCTCCGGCACCGCCCTGGTCACCGGCGGCACCGGCGCCCTCGGCGGCCACATCGCCCGCTGGCTCGCCGCGTCCGGCGCCGAACACCTGGTCCTCACCAGCCGCCGTGGCGACCGGGCCCCCGGCGCCCGCGAACTCGCCGCCGAACTGAGCGCGACGGGCACCCGCGTCACCATCGCGGCGTGCGACGCCGCCGACCGGGACGCGCTCGCCGCCGTCCTCGACGCGATCCCCGCCGAGCTGCCCCTGACCGCGGTGGTGCACACCGCCGGCGTCCTCGACGACGGCGTCCTCGACACCCTCACCCCCGAACGGTTCGCGACGGTCCTGCGCCCCAAGGCCGACGCCGCCCGCAACCTCCACGAGCTCACCGCGGGCCTCGACCTGTCGGCGTTCGTCCTCTTCTCCTCCTTCGCCGGCGCCGTCGGTGGCGCCGGCCAGGCCAACTACGCGGCCGCCAACGCCCACCTCGACTCCCTGGCCGAGCAGCGCCGCGCCGACGGACTGCCCGCCACCGCCGTGGCCTGGGGCGCCTGGGCCGGCGGCGGCATGGCCGAGGACGAGGAGGCCGTCGGCGAACGCCTGCGCCGCCACGGCATCCGCCCCATGGCGCCCCGGCACGCCATCGAGGGCCTCCAGCAGGCCCTGGACCACGGTGACGCCGGCCTGGCCGTGGCCGACATCGACTGGACCCTGTTCGCCCCCGGCTTCACCACGGTCCGCCCCAGCCCGCTCCTCACCGGCGTCGAGGAGGCCCGCCCCCGCCCCGCCGACGAGGAACCCGGCTGGCGGGAGCGGATCACCCTGCTCCCGGACGCCGAACGCGCCGCCGCCCTGCTGGACCTCGTACGCACCCAGGCGGCCGCAGTCCTCGGACACGACGGCCCCGGGGCCGTCACCCCGACCCACCCCTTCCGGGAACTCGGCTTCGACTCCCTCACCGCCGTCGACCTGCGCAACGTCCTCGGCCTGCGCACGGGCCTGAACCTCCCCACGACCGTGGTCTTCGACCACCCCAACCCGCAGGCCCTCGCAGACCACCTCGACGCCGAACTCGGCGGCACCGCCGCCGCCCGCCTGCTGGCCGACCTCGACCGCGTCGAGGACGCCCTCGCGGTCCTCGACGCCCCCGACGTACGGGCGGAGGTCGCCACGCGCCTCCAGACCCTCCTGGCACGGGCCCGCCCCCGCGACGGCATCGGCACCGGACCGACCCCCGGCTCCGGACCCGGCACCGACGACGCGCCGGGCGCCGACACCCCACCGACCTTGGACACGGCGGACGACCTCTTCGCCTACATCGACCAGAAATACGGGACCCGCTGACATGGTGAACGAGACCAAGCTCCTGGAATACCTCAAGCGGGTCACGGCCGACCTGGACGAGGCCAACCGGCGCCTGAAGGACGCCGAGGACCTCACCCACGAGCCGATCGCGATCGTCGGCATGGGCTGCCGCTTCCCCGGCGGCGTGCACTCCGCCGAACAGCTGTGGACCCTGCTCGCCGACGGCACCGACGCCCTCGCCGCCTTCCCCGACGACCGCGGCTGGGACCTCGCCGCCCTCTACGACCCGGACCCCGACCGGGCCGGCACCAGCTACGTCCGCGAGGGCGGCTTCCTCGGCGGCGCCGCCGACTTCGACCCCGCCTTCTTCGGCATCAGCCCGCGCGAGGCCCGCGCCATGGACCCCCAGCAGCGACTGCTGCTGGAGGTCGCCTGGGAGGCCCTGGAACGCTCCGGCCTCGACCCGGCCGCCCTGCGCGGCAGCCGGGCCGGCGTCTTCGTCGGCACCAACGGCCAGGACTACGGCACCCTGTTCGGCGACCGGCCCGAAGAGGGCCTCGAAGGCTACATCGGCACCGGCAACGCGGCGAGCGTGCTCTCCGGCCGCCTCTCCTACGTCCTCGGCCTCGAAGGCCCCGCCGTCACCGTCGACACCGCCTGCTCCTCCTCCCTCGTCTCCCTGCACCTGGCCGCCGAGGCACTGCGCCGCGGTGAATGCTCCCTGGCCCTCGCGGGCGGCGCGACCGTGATGGCCACCCCCCGGGTCTTCGTCGAGTTCAGCCGCCAGCGCGGACTCGCCGCCGACGGCCGCTGCAAGCCCTTCGCCGCCGCAGCCGACGGCACCGGCTGGGGCGAGGGCGCGGGCCTGCTCGTCCTCGAACGGCTCTCCGACGCCCGCCGGGCCGGCCGCCCGGTCCTCGCGGTCCTGCGGGGCTCCGCCGTCAACCAGGACGGCGCCTCCAACGGGCTCACCGCCCCCAACGGCCCCGCCCAGCAGCGCGTCATCCGCCAGGCCCTCGCCAATGCCCGGCTGTCCCCGGACATGGTCGACGCGGTCGAGGCCCACGGCACCGGCACCAGGCTCGGCGACCCCATCGAGGCACACGCCCTCCTCGCCACCTACGGCCGCAAGCGGGCCGCCGACCGACCCCTGTGGCTGGGCTCCGTCAAGTCCAACCTGGGCCACACCCAGGCCGCCGCCGGCGTCGCCGGCGTGATGAAGATGGTCCTCGCCATCCAGCACGGCACCCTGCCCAGGACCCTGCACGTGGACGAGCCGACCCCGCACGTCGACTGGACGGCCGGCGGCGTACGCCTGCTGACCGAGCCCGCGCCCTGGCCCGAGACGGGCGAGCCGCGCCGCGCCGGCGTGTCCGCGTTCGGGGTCAGCGGCACCAACGCCCACCTGATCGTCGAGCAGGCCGCCCCGGAGGACGCCCGGCCGCCGGCCGGCGCCCGGGAGCCCCGGACACCGCTCCCCACCGCCACGCCGTGGCCCCTGTCGGCGCACACCCCCGAGGCGCTGCGCGCGCGGGCCGACCAGCTCCGCGCGTACGCGCAGGACCACCCGGAGCTGGACCCCGCCGACCTGGCCCACTCCCTCTCCCTGCGGACGCCGCTCGCCCACCGCGGCGTGCTGACCGGCACCGACCGGGAGGAACTCGTCGAGGGCGCCGCCTCCGACGGGAAGCTTGCCTTCCTCTTCTCGGGCCAGGGCGCGCAGCGTCCGGGGATGGGGCGTGAGCTGTACGGGGCCCAGCCGGTGTTCGCCGCGGCGTTCGACGAGGTGTGCGCCCACTTCGACCTCCCCCTGAAGGACCTGGTGTTCGGGGGCGGCGAGGAGATCCACCGCACGGAGTTCACCCAGCCGGCCCTCTTCGCGGTCGAGGTGGCGCTGTACCGCCTGGCGGAGTCGCTGGGCCTGCGTCCGGACTTCGTGGCGGGTCACTCGATCGGCGAGATCGCGGCCGCGCACGTGGCCGGGGTGCTGTCCCTGGCGGACGCGGCCCGGCTGGTGTCGGCCCGCGGCGCCCTGATGGGCGCGCTGCCGGAGGGCGGCGCGATGGTCTCCGTGCGCGCCACGGAGGACGAGGTCCGTCCGCTCCTGTCCTCCCCGGAGGTGGACATCGCGGCGGTCAACGGGCCCTCATCGGTGGTGATTTCAGGCGCCGAGGCGGCCGTCCTGGAGGTGGCCGCGCAGCTGTCCGAGCGGGGTCACAAGACCAAGCGCCTCACGGTCTCGCACGCCTTCCACTCCCCGCTGATGGAGCCGATGCTGGAGGCCTTCCGCGAGGTCGCGGAAACCCTCACCCACCACGCCCCCGAGATCCCGGTCGTCTCCACCCTCACGGGCGCCCAGACCACCGGGTTCACGGCCGACCACTGGGTCGAGCACGTACGGTCCGCCGTCCGCTTCGGCGACGCCCTCGCCCACCTCGCCGAGGAGCAGGGCGTCGCCCACTTCCTGGAGCTGGGCCCGCGGGGCGTCCTCGCCGCCATGGCGGGGGAGTCCCTGCCGGCGGACTTCGCCGGACTCCTGACGCCCGCGCTCCGCGGGGACCGCCCGGAGCCCGAGGCGTTCCTCGGTGCCCTCGCCGAGGCCTGGACCCGCGGGCTGCCCGTCGACTGGACGCCCCTGCTCCCCGGACGCCGCGTCGACCTGCCCACGTACCCCTTCCAGCGGCAGCGCTACTGGCCCGCCACGACCGGCGGCGGCGACGTGGCCGCCGCCGGCCTGGGCCCCGCCGACCACCCCCTGCTCGGCGCCATGGTCACCCTCGCCGAGGCCGACCAGGTGCTGTTCACCGGCCGCCTCTCCCTGCGCACCCACCCCTGGCTCGCCGACCACGCCGTCATGGGCACCGTGTTCGTCCCCGGCACCGCCTTCGTGGAACTGGCCGTCCGCGCCGGCGACCAGGTCGGCTGCGCCCGCCTCGACGAACTGACCATCGAGGCACCGCTGGTCCTCCCCGAACAGGGCGCGGTCCAGCTCCAGGTCGCCGTCGGACCCGCGGACGCGGACGGACGGCGCTCGCTGACCTTCCACTCCCGGCACGCCGACGAGCCGTGGACCCGGCACGCGGGCGGCACCCTGATGGCCGACCCCGTCCCGGCCGCCACCCCGCCCGCCGACCCCGGCATGGGCGAATGGCCCCCGGCGGGCGCCGAGCCGATATCCGTCGACGGGCTCTACGAGCACCTCGTCGAGGTCGGCTTCGGCTACGGCCCGGCCTTCCAGGGCCTGCGGGCCGCCTGGCGCCGCGGCGAGGACGTGTTCGCCGAGGTGCGGCTGCCGCAGGAGACCGAGGCGTCCCGCTTCGGCCTGCACCCCGCCCTGCTGGACGCCGCCCTGCACGCCGTCGGACTCGGCGACTTCGTCACCGACGGCGCCGCCAGCCTCCCCTTCTCCTGGCGCGGAGTGACCCTCCACGCGGCCGGCGCCCCGGCGCTGCGCGTACGGCTGTCACCCGCCGGCCCCGACACCGTGGCCCTGGAGGCCGCGGACCAGGCCGGCGCCCCGGTCGCCACCGTCGAGGCCCTCGCCCTGCGCCCGGCCGCCGCGCAGCGCACGCACCGGCACCGCGACTCCCTGTTCCGCGTCGACTGGACCGCCCTGCCCCGGACCGCGGCCGGGGCCGCACCCGCAGGACCCGCCGACGCGCGGCCCCACTGGATCGCCTCGACCGCCGACCTGGCCGCGCTGGACACCGTCCCGGACACCGTGTTCGTCCGCTGCCCGCACACCGAAGACCTGGTCACCGACGCGCACTCCGGCACGCACCGCGTCCTGGAACTCCTCCAGACGTGGCTCGCCGAGCCCCGGTACACCGCGTCGCAGCTGGTCCTCGTCACCCGCGGTGCGCTGGCCGTGCGACCCGGTGAGGAGGTCCGCGACCTCGGCCAGGCGCCGCTGTGGGGCCTCGTCCGGTCGGCGCAGGCCGAGAACCCGGGCAGCTTCCGTCTCATCGACACGGACGACGACGCGGACGACGACACGGAATCGGGCCCGAGTGGATCCCTGACCGCCGCCCTGGCCCTCGACGAGCCGCAACTCGCCCTGCGCGAAGGCCTGTTGTACGCCCCCCGGCTGGCCCGCGTCCCCGCCCCCGCCGCGCCCCGGGAGTGGAACCCCGACGGCACCGTCCTGATCACCGGCGGCACCGGCGGCCTCGGCGCCCTGCTCGCCCGCCACCTGGTGGCCGAGCACGGCGTACGCCACCTCGTCCTGGCCGGCCGGCGCGGTCCGGCCGCCGAGGGCGCCGCCGAACTCGCCGCCGAACTCACCGGGTCCGGCGCCCACGTCCTGATCGAGGCCTGCGACGTCGGCGACCGCGCCGACCTGGCCCGCCTGCTCGCCCGGATCCCCGCAGGACACCCGCTGACCGCGGTGGTGCACGCCGCCGGCGTCCTCGACGACGGGGTGATCGGCTCGCTGGCCCCCGAACGGCTGGACACCGTACTGCGCCCCAAGCTCGACGCGGCCTGGCACCTGCACGAGCTGACGCGGGAGGCGGACCTGTCGGCCTTCGTCCTGTTCTCCTCGGCCGCCGGCGTCTTCGGCGCCCCCGGCCAGGCCGGATACGCCGCCGCCAACGCCTTCCTCGACGCCCTCGCCCAGCACCGTGCCGCGCAGGGACTCAGCGCCGTCTCCCTCGCCTGGGGCCTGTGGGCGGAAGGCGGCGGCATGGGCGGGCGCCTGGCCGGCAACGACCGTCAGCGCATCACCGGATCCGGCGTCGCCGCCCTGTCCGCCGCCGAGGGGCTCGAACTCTTCGACCTCGCCGGCGGCCTCGACGAGCCCCTGCTCGTCCCCGCCCGCCTGGACCTCACCCCGCCGCCCGGCGCGGCGGCCCGCACCGCGACGCCGCCCGCCCTGCTGCGCGGCCTGGTGCGCGGACCGGCCCGCCGGGCGGCCGCGTCCGCCCCGGCCACCCCCCGTACGGAGTGGACCGAACGGCAGATCGCCGAACTCGTCCGCACCCACGTCGGTTCCGTACTGGGCCACGCGACGGCCGGGGCGATCGACCTCGGCCAGGCGTTCACCGAGCTCGGCTTCGACTCCCTCACCGCCGTCGAACTGCGCAACCGGCTCACCACCGAGACGGGCCTGCGGCTCTCGGCCACGCTGATCTTCGACTACCCCACCCCCGCCGCCCTCGTCGAGCACCTGCGCGCCGGGCTGACCGAGGCCGCGCCGGACACCGCCGCTGCCACCGTGCCCGTCGCCGCCCCGGGCGCCGACGCCGACGACCCCATCGCGATCGTCGGCATGAGCTGCCGCTACCCCGGCGGGGTCCGCTCGCCCGAGGACCTGTGGAACCTGGTCTCCGCAGGCGGAGACGGCATCGCGGCGTTCCCGACCGACCGCGGCTGGGACCTCGACGGCCTCTTCGACGACGACCCCGACGCGGCCGGCCGCTCGTACGTCAGCGAGGGCGGCTTCCTCTACGACGCCGCCGAGTTCGACGCCGGCTTCTTCGGGATCTCGCCCCGCGAGGCCCTCGCCATGGACCCCCAGCAGCGGCTCCTCCTCGAAACCGCCTGGGAGGCCTTCGAACGCGCCGGCATCGACCCCACCTCCGTCCGCGGTACCGCCACCGGCGTGTTCGCGGGCGTCATGTACCACGACTACGCCTCCCTCCTGGGCGGCGGCGAGGTGCCCGAGGGCATCGACGGCTACCTCAGCACCGGCAACGCCGGCAGCGTCCTGTCCGGCCGCATCTCCTACGTCCTCGGGCTGGAGGGCCCGGCCGTCACCGTCGACACCGCCTGCTCCTCCTCGCTGGTCGCCCTTCACCTGGCCGCCCAGGCCCTGCGGGGCGGCGAGTGCACCATGGCCCTGGCGGGCGGTGCGACCGTGATGGCCACGCCCAACACGTTCGTCGAGTTCTCCCGCCAGCGCGGCCTGTCCTTCGACGGCCGCTGCAAGTCCTTCGCGGCGTCCGCCGACGGCACCGGCTGGGGCGAGGGCGCGGCCATGCTCCTACTGGAACGCCTCTCCGACGCCCGCCGCAACGGCCACCGGGTCCTCGGCGTCATCCGCGGCTCCGCCGTCAACCAGGACGGCGCCTCCAACGGGCTCACCGCCCCCAACGGCCCCTCCCAGCAGCGCGTCATCCGCCAGGCCCTCGGCAACGCCGGCCTGACCGTCGCCGACGTCGACGCCGTCGAGGCCCACGGCACCGGCACCAGGCTCGGCGACCCCATCGAAGCCCAGGCCGTCCTCGCCACCTACGGGCAGGGCCGCCCCGACGGCCGGCCGCTGTGGCTGGGCTCCCTCAAGTCCAACATCGGCCACACCCAGGCCGCCTCCGGCGTCGGCGGCGTCATCAAGATGGTCCAGGCGATGCGCCACGGCGTCCTGCCGCGCACCCTCCACGTCGACGAGCCCACCCCGCACGTCGACTGGGACGCCGGCGCCGTACGCCTGCTCACCGAGCCCGTGCCGTGGCCCGAGACCGGGCGCGCCCGCCGCTCCGGCGTGTCCTCGTTCGGTGTCAGCGGCACCAACGCCCACGTCATCGTCGAACAGGCCCCCCTCGAAGACGTCACCGGAGCACGGCCCGCCGGCCCGCCATCCCCCGCCGAACAGGGCACCGCCCTGCCGTGGGTGCTGTCCGGCAAGACCGACGACGCCCTGCGCGACCAGGCCCGCAACCTCCTCGCCGCCCTGGACGGCCTCACCGCGCAGCGGGCCCCCGACGACGGCGCCCCCCACCACCCCCTCGCCGACATCGGCCGCTCCCTCGCGTCCTCCCGCGCCGCCCTGGAGCACCGGGCCGCCGTCGTCGCCGACGACCCCGCCGCCTTCGCCGCCGCCCTGACCGCCCTGGCCGCCGGCGAGCCCTCCCCGCACCTGCTGCGCGGCTCGGCGCGCACCGCCGCGACGGCCGTGTTCGTCTTCCCCGGCCAGGGCTCGCAGTGGGCCGGCATGGCCCACGAACTGCTCGACGCCTCCCCGGTGTTCGCCGACCGGCTGGACGCCTGCGAGCGCGCCCTGGCGCCCTACGTGGACTGGTCGCTGCGCGAGGCCCTCGCCGACGAGGCAGCCCTGACCCGCGTCGACGTCGTCCAGCCCGCCCTGTGGGCCGTGATGGTCTCCCTCGCCGCGCTGTGGCGCTCCCACGGCGTGGAACCGGCCGCCGTGGTCGGCCACTCGCAGGGCGAGATCGCCGCCGCCTGCGTCGCCGGGGCGCTCACCCTCGACGACGCGGCCCGCGTCGTCGCCCTGCGCAGCAAGGCCCTGCTGGCCCTCTCCGGCCGCGGCGGCATGGTCTCCCTGCCGCTCTCCCGGGAGGAGGCCGCCGCGCACCTGGGCGAGCGGCTGTCGCTCGCCGCCGTGAACGGCCCCCGTTCCGTCGTGGTCTCCGGCGACCCGGAGGCACTCGACGCGGTGCTCGCCGCGGTCGAGGGCGCCCGCCGGATCCCCGTGGACTACGCCTCCCACTCCGCCCACGTGGAGGAGATCCGCACCGACGTCCTGGACGCCCTCGCCGGCATCACCGCCCGTCCCGCCGAGATCCCGTTCCTGTCCACCGTCGACGCCACCTGGCTGGACGGCACCGAACTCGACGAGCGGTACTGGTACCGCAACCTCCGCCAGAGCGTCCTGCTCTCCGACGCCACCGAAACCCTCCTCCGGGCGGGCCACGGCGTGTTCATCGAGGTCAGCCCGCACCCCGTCCTCGTCCACGGCCTGCCCGACACCGCGCTGGGCTCCCTGCGCCGCGGCGACGGCGGCCCCGGCCGCTTCACCGCCGCCCTCGCCGAGGCCCACGTCCACGGCGTCGCGGTGGACTGGGACACCGTCTTCCCCGGAGCCGGCCACGTCGACCTGCCCACGTACCCCTTCCAGCGCGAGCGGTTCTGGCTGGAGGGCGCCGAAGCCTCCGGCGACATGGCCTCGGCGGGCCTGGAGGGGGCCGACCACCCGCTGCTCGGCGCGGCGGTGACCCTCGCCGCCTCCGACGACCACCTCTTCACCGGACGCCTGTCGCTGTCCGCGCAGCCCTGGCTGGCCGACCACGCCGTGGCCGGCACGGCCCTGCTGCCCGGCACCGCCTTCGTCGAACTGGCCCTGCACGCCGGCCTGCGCACCGGCCACCCCCACCTGGAGGAACTGACCCTGGAGGCCCCGCTGGCGCTGCCCGGGCGGGGCGCCGTGCAGGTCCAGCTGGCCGTCGGCCCCGCCGACCCGGACGGCCGCCGCACCGTCACCACGTACGCCCGCTCCGCGCAGGAGACCGGCGAACCCTGGACCCGCCACGCCACCGGCGTCCTCTGCACCACCCCGGCCACCGCCCCGGCCCCGGCCCCGGCCGGCGGAGGCACCTGGCCCCCCGCCGGTGCCGAACCCGTCGACCTGACCGGCTTCTACGACCGGCTCGCCGACGCCGGCCTCGGCTACGGGCCCGCCTTCCAGGGCCTGCGGGCCGCCTGGCGGCTCGGCGACGAGGTGTACGCCGAGGTCGCCCTCGCCCCCGACCGGCAGGAGGCCGCTGGCCGCTTCGGTCTCCACCCGGCCCTCCTCGACGCCGCCCTGCACGCCGTGGGCCTCGGCTCCTTCCTCGACGGTCCCGGCGTCCGCCTGCCGTTCTCCTGGAACGGGGTCTCCCTGCACGCCGGCGGTGCCCGCGCCCTGCGCGTCCGGCTGAGCCCGGTTGGTGGTGATGCCGTCGCGCTCACCGTCACCGACACGGCCGACCGCGCGGTGGCCACCGTCGACTCACTGGCCCTGCGCCCGGTCGCCACCGACCACCTCGCACACCGCGACACCCTCTTCGCCCTGGACTGGGCGGCGGCCCCGGCGGGCGGGGCCCTGTCCGCGGGCAGGGCGTACGAGGTGGACGGCTCCGACGGCGTCCGCCCCGCCCTGGGCCGGGCCCTGGAAGCCCTCCAGGGGTCCCTCGCGGACGCGGGGGAGGAGCGCCTGGTGTTCGTGACCCGGGGTGCGGTCGGCGAGGACGTACGCGATCCGGCGGGTGCGGCCGTGTGGGGTCTGGTGCGCTCGGCGCAGTCGGAGCACCCCGGCCGCTTCCACCTCCTCGACCTGGACGAGGGCGTCGACCCGACGCCGTACCTGACCTCACCGGAGCCGCAGCTGGCGGTGCGCGGGGGAGCGGCCCGCATCCCGCGCCTGCTCCGGGCCCCCGCCCCGGTGGCTTCCGAGGGGCTGTCCTTCACCGAGGGCGGCACGGTCCTGGTCACGGGCGGTACCGGCGTCCTGGGCCGGGCCGTCGCCCGCCACCTGGTTGCCGTCCACGGCGTACGCCACCTCCTGCTGGCCTCGCGTTCCGGCGGCGCCGAGGACCTCGTCGCCGAACTGTCCGAGCTGGGCGCCTCGGTCACCGTGGCCGCCTGCGACGCCGCCGACCGCGGCGCCCTCGCCGCCCTCCTGGCCTCGATTCCCGCCGCGCACCCGCTGACCGCCGTCATCCACACGGCGGGGGTCCTGGACGACGGTGTGATCGAGTCCCTCACCCCGGAGCGCTTCGACGCGGTCCTGCGCCCGAAGGCGGACGCGGCCGACAACCTCCACGAACTCACCGCCGGCCTGGACTTGTCGGCGTTCGTCCTCTTCTCCTCCGCCTCGGGTCTCCTGGGCGCCCCGGGCCAGGGCAACTACGCCGCCGCCAACGCCTACCTCGACGCCCTCGCCCAGCACCGGCGCGAGCAGGGCCTCCCGGGCATCTCCCTCGCCTGGGGCCTGTGGGCCGAACGCAGCGGCATGACCGGCGCCCTCGACGCCACCGACGTCGAGGCCATCAACCGGGGCGGCGTCGCCGCCCTCGCCACCGAGGAGGCCCTCGCCCTCCTCGACACCGCCCCCGCCCTCGACCGGGCCCTGGCGGTACCGATCCGCCTGGACCTCCCCGCCCTGCGCGCCCGCGCCCGGCACGAGGCCCTCCCGCCCCTGCTGCACGCCCTGGTGCCCGCCCCGCTCCGGCGGCCCGCGACCGCCCCGGCCGCCGCACCCGTACTCGACCCGGAAGAACTGCTGCCCCTCGTACAGGCCCACACGGCCACCGTCCTCGGCCACACCTCCGCCGACCGGATCGACCCGGACCGCAAGTTCCTGGAGCTGGGCTTCGACTCGCTGACCTCGGTGCGCCTGCGCGGCAGCCTCAACACCGCCACCGGCCTGAGACTGTCGGCCACCGCCGTCTTCGACCACCCCACCCCCGCCGCCCTGGCCGACCACATGCGCGGCGAACTCGCCGCGGCCCGCACCCCGCAGCCGCAGGAACCCGTACGGCGGCCGGCGGCGGAGCAGCCCATCGCGGCGCTCTACCGGCAGGCCTGCGCCGACGGAAAGGTGAAGGAGGCCACCGACCTGCTCGTCGCGGCCTCCCTGCTGCGCCCCTCCTTCGACACGGACGGCACGGACGACGCCCCGGCACCGGTCCGCCTGTCCACCGCCACCGCGACCGCGACCCCGGCCGCGACCGCCGCCGACGGGTCCGGCCGGACCGCCGGCACCGTCCTGATCTGCCTGCCCTCGGTCACCGCCCTCTCCAGCCCCCACCAGTTCGCCCGCTTCGCCGCGCCCTTCCGCGAGCACCGCGACGTCCACGTCCTGCCGCTCCCCGGCTACGGCGAGGGCGAGCGGCTGCCCGCCACCGCCGACGCCCTCGTCGCACACGTGGCCGCCGAGGTCCTGCGCCTCGCCGACGGCGCCCCGTTCGCCCTGGCCGGGTACTCCTCGGGCGGCTGGCTGGCCCAGGAGGTCACCGCACACCTGGAACGCCACGGCAGCGCCCCCGCCGGACTGGTGCTGCTCGACACGTTCCTGCCCGGCGACGCGGCACAGCCCGCGTTCCGCTCCCGCATGACCGACGCCATGTTCGAACGGGAGGACTCCTTCGGCTGGATGACCGACCTCCGGCTCACCGCCATGGGCGGCTACTTCCGGCTCTTCCCCGGCTGGCGGCCCACCGCCACCACCGTGCCGACCCTGCTCGTCAGAGCCGGCCGCTCCCTGGTGGACGGCGACGGCCACCACGCGTCCTGGCCCCTGGCCCACACGGCCGTGGACGTACCGGGCGACCACTTCACGATGATGGAGGACGACGCGCAGGCCGCCGCCGGCGCCGTCGACCACTGGCTGACGGAGACCGCGGCATGACCACGAGCACCGCACCCGCGCCCCGTACCGGCCTCGGCCGCGACGTCTGGAAGGCCGCCACCGTCGTGATCGTCGGAGCGACCATGTCGTTCCTCGACTCGACCATCGTCAACGTCGCGCTCAGCGCCCTCGGCACCGACTTCCGGGCCCCGCTGAGCACGGTCCAATGGGTGGTCACCGCCTACCTCCTGGCGGTGGCCGCCGTCGTCCCGGTCTCCGGCTGGGCCGCCCGCCGCTTCGGCGCCCGCCGCACCTACGTGGCCGCCGTCGTCCTGTTCACCCTCGGCTCCGCACTCTGCGCGGCCGCCCAGGACGCCGGACAGCTCATCGCCTTCCGCGCGGTCCAGGGCCTCGGCGGCGGACTGATCATGCCCGTCGGGCAGATGATCCTGGCCCGCACGGCCGGGCCGAAGAACATGTCCCGGGTCATGGCGACGGTGGGCGTCCCCATCGTGCTGGCCCCGGTCTTCGGCCCGTTCATCGGCGGGCTCCTGCTGCACTACACCGACTGGAGGTGGATCTTCCTGGTCAACCTTCCCGTGGGCGCCGCCGCCGTCCTGTGCGCCCTGTGCCTGCTGCCGTCCGACCGCCCCGAAGCGACCACGCCGCTGGACGTCCCCGGCCTGGCCGCGATCTCCACCGGCATGGCCGTCCTCACCTACGGCCTGGGCAGCACCGACACCGGCTCGCCGACGGTGGCCCTGTCCGCCATCGCCGTCGGCACGTCCCTCCTCGTCCTGTTCACCCTCCGCACCCTGCGCACCCCGCACCCGCTCTTCGACATCCGCCTCTACCGCGACCGGGTCTTCCGCGCCGCGTCCCTCACCACGTTCTTCCTGTCCATGGGCATGTACGCGGGCATGGTCCTGATGCCGCTGTACTTCCAGGACGTACGCCACGAGGACCCGGTCACCACCGGCATGCTCCTCGTGCCGTCGAGCATCGGCGCGGCCGCGGCGACCTGGCTCTCGGGCCGGGCCGCCGAACGCCTCGGCGGCGGCCGCACGGCCCTGGCCGGCGCCTCGCTCAGCCTCGCGGCGGCGGTGCCGTTCGTGTTCGTCGGCGCCGACACCTCCTACGCGCTCATCGGCACGGCCATGTGCGTCTCGGGATTCGGCGCCGGCCTGTCCGTCATGCCCGCCATGACCTCCGCGTTCCGCAGGCTCGACCCGCAGAAGATCGGCGACGCCTCGCCCCAGCTCAGCATCCTGCAACGGCTGGGCGGTTCCGTCGCCACGGCGGTCCTCGTCACCGTCCTGCAGAGCGGCCTCGACGACGCCGACGGCCGCCCGCACGACAAGGCCTCCGCCTTCGCCGTCACCTTCGGCTGGTCGCTGGCCCTGTCGGCGGTGGCCGCGCTGAGCGCCCTCCTGCTCGCCCGCGCCGGGCGCCGCCGCCCCGATCCCGCCTCCACCCACTGAGGGGAACCGTCATGCCCGTCAGCACAGACCCCGCACCCGCGGAGACAACAGCCCTCCTCACCCAGCTCAACGAGGAGGTCCGCCTCCACCAGGTCGACGCACTCGACGACGAGATCATCTCCCTGGTCGCCCAGCGCGTCGCCCTGGTCCACGAGATCCAGCGCGACCGGACCGCCGCCGGCGGCCCCGGCACCCGCCTGTCCCGCGAGACCCAGGTCATCGGCCGCTACGGGAACGGCCTCGGCCGCCCCGGAGTGGACGTGGCCATGATCCTGCTCAACCTCTGCCGCTACCGGGGCAGCGGCACCGCGGCGTCCGCCCAGGCGGCCCGCCACTCCTGAACCCGCGGTGCGGGGCCGACGGCCACGTCGGCCCCCACCCAGCCGGTGACCGGCCGCAGCCCGTGCAACGCGTTGGTCACCCACACCTCGCACCCGTCCAGCTCCGCCGGGCGCACCCGGCGCCGCCGCACCGCGACGCCCAGTTCCCCGGCGCGCCGCACCACCCAGGAGGCCGTCACCCCCGCGAGGACCGGCAGGGCGGGATCGACGACGCACAGGACGTCCCCCTCCCACCACACCAGGCTCGCCGTGGCGGTCTCCAGCACCACCCCGTCGTCGGAGACGAGCAGCGCGTCATCGGCGCCCGCAGCGACGGCCTGCGCCCGCAGGGCCCCGAGCGCCCCCAGGTCCGGCCCCTTGCGCCGCGGTGCCCGCCGGGGGTCCTCGCCCCCGGCCCACAACCGCACCGCGTCCGTCCGCGCGGGCGCCGGCCTCACCCGTACCTGCAACCGTCCGCCGACCAGTTCCACCCGGGGGAACCAGCACCCCCGCCGGGGCAGCGCCGCGACGACGGCCTCCGGGAAGCCCCCGGGCTCCGGCCCGCCCGCCTCGGCGACGGCCGCCGCGAACCGCCGCCAGTGCGCGGGCAGTTCCCGTACCCGGCCCTCCTCGACGAGCCAGGAGTCGGCCGCCGCCAACGCCCCGGCCGCCTCCTCACCCTCGACGAGCCCGTCCGCCCCGTACAGGAGGACCCGCTCCCCGCCCCCACCGGCACCCGCCAACCCCGTTGTCATGACCCGGAGCATAGATCGTCGGGCAGCCCGGCCCCCCACCCCCCGACGCGCCCACGGGGGCACCCCGGGCACGCGGAAGGGCCGGCCGTGGGGGCTCGTGCGGAACCCCACGACCGGCCCTGCCGGTGGATCAGCTGTTGGCGGAGACGTTGCCGGAGAGGACCGGGATGTTGTCCAGGATGTGCGAGAGCGGCTCGTCGCCCTTGGCCTGGGTGGAGTTCTCGGTGCACTGCTGGTTCTGCGGGTTGGACAGGACGTTGATGTCCTGGACGCCGACGTTGGCGAGGAGCGCGAGCAGGGACTGGGCGTTGACCTTGACCGGCAGAGCGACACAGGGCTTGTTCAGGGTGCCCTGGATGGCGCTGAGCTGCGGGCTCATGTCACCGGCGGTCTTCTGGTTGCCGTAGATCTGGGAAGCGCCGTTGCCGTTGACGGTGTTGATCCCGTTGTCGTTGCCGATGGCCATGGCAGGCGCGGCAGCGGCAGCGCCCGCGCCGATCGCGGCGGCGGTGGCTGCTGCGGTGACCATCATCTTCTTCAGCATTCTCAAGCAATCCTTCGCTAGAGCGGAAACGGGCCCCTGTTGGGCAAGTCGACCTTCTAACGCCGGCGTGCCACCGCCCGTGGCGGTCTGTCACCCGAATGCGCGCGCTCCGCCCCTCCGCGGCGCCCCCTCACGTGTCGCTCAGCGCCAGGCACTTGGAGTTCTGCGGGAAGCCCCGTACCCCTTTGTTGACCGCGATCAGGGCGTCACCCGCCGACCGGGAACCCCCGGCGAACACGACCTCGACGGCCGGCTCGCGCCCGTAGGTGGTGAACGCCCACACCCCGCCGCGCCCGGCCCGCCCGTCGTCGAGCACCCAGTCCACACCGTCGACGTTCACACAGGTGTCCACGGTCGGCCCGAGGGGCCGCACACCGCACCGCAGCACGATGGACCCGCCACCCCACCCGGCGGCCCCCACGCCGTCGACCGCGTCACGGCCCTGCCCGAGGAGGGTCCCCGGCAGGCCCGCGACCACGCCCGCGCACGGGGCGCCGTGCGCGAACGGCCCGGCCGGCACGTCGTAGTCGGTCAGGGTCCCCACCACGGCGGCGCCGACCGCCACGACCGCGACCGCGCACACCACCGCGTTCCGCCCACGCACCACCACGTTCCCGCCCCCCCGTCGGCGCTCCGTCGAGCCGCCTCCCCCCCACCCTAGGCAGCGCCGAAAATCCATCGCCCACCGACCGATGAGTTTCGCTCCCGGCCCCGGTCCACACTCCGTAACGTCCCTCCACCCGAAGGAAATCCCATGTCGTTCCAGGCCTACCTCGACACCATCGAGACCAAGACGGGCCTCACGCCCCGCGCCTTCATCGCCCTCGCCCACGAGCGCGGCTACGACGACCCGTCCACCAAGGCGGGAACGGTCCTCGCCTGGCTCAAGGAGGACCACGGCCTGGGCCGCGGACACGGCATGGCGCTGGTCCACGTCATCAAGAACGGCCCGAAGATCGACGCCAAGCACGTCGGAAGCACCGGCGTCCACCGCGACGAATCCGACACCCTCTGGCTGGACGGCAAGGCCACCCGCCCCGCCTGAGCCCCGGCCGGTCAGGGACGCCGCGGCCCGTGTCACGACCGATCAGGAATCGAGAAGCACGGGCCGCCCCACCACCCCTAGCCTGACCGTCATGAACCTCACCATCCACACCAGCGCCCTCCCGCACGACGACCCGGACGCCTCCCTCGTCTTCTACCGCGACGTCCTCGGCTTCGAGGTCCGCAGCGACGTCGGACAGGGCAAGATGCGCTGGATCACCGTCGGCCCCAAGGGGCAGCCCGGCACGTCCATCCTCCTCGCGCCGCCCGCCGCCGACCCCGGGATCACCGAGGACGAGCGCCGCACCATCGCCGAGATGATGGCCAAGGGCACCTACGGCTGGATCCTCCTGGCCACCCCGGACCTCGACGCCGTCTTCGACAAGGTCCAGGCCTGCGACGCCGAGGTCGTCCAGGAGCCGACCGAGCAGCCCTACGGCATCCGCGACTGCGCCTTCCGCGACCCCGCGGGCAACCTGATCCGCATCCAGCAACTGCGCTGAGCCGTACGGCCCCCGACGACAGGAGTCCTCCCGTGTGCCACCCCGCATGGGGCCGCGCCCGCATGGCGGCGCAGCGCCTGAACGACCTCGCCCGACTGCGCCGCGTACGCGACCGGATCGACCGGGAGTACGCCCGGCCGCTGGACGTCGAGGCCCTCGCCCGCGGCGCGGGCCTCCCCGCCGGGCACCTCAGCCGCCGGTTCCGGCTCGCGTACGGCCAGTCCCCGTACGCCTACCTCATGACCCGCCGCGTCGAACGCGCCACGGCCCTGCTGCGCCACGGCGGCCTCGGCGTCACCGAGGTCCGCTCCGCGGTCGGCTGCACCTCGGCGTCCACCTTCGGCACCCGCTTCACCGAACTGGTCGGCATGTCCCCCGACACCTACCGCCGCCTCGCCGCCGACACCCGGGCGGGGCTCCCGCCGTGCGGGCAGGAGCGCGCGGCCGAACCGGTCAGGAATCGAGCAGCAGCCCTCCCGCAGCCTCAACCCTTCACCGACCCGGAGGGCTTCGACCGGGAAACCGTCCCACCGTCCGACGTCCTGTCCTGACACCCACCCGCACCACGCCCACACCACACCCGGGGGAGTCCGCCATGGCCGGCACCGAGAACACCACCACCACCTACGAGGGATTCACCGCTGAGGAACGGGCCGCGATGAGGGACCACGGCCGCGAACTGAAGCAGGAGGCGCGCCGCAGGTCGAGCGCGGACAAGGCGGCCGAAGCCGAGCGGGACGTGCTCGCGAAGATCGCCGAGATGCGGGACCCGGACCGGATCATGGCCGAGCGCGTCCACGCCGTCGTCACGGCCACCGCCCCGGCGCTCGCCCCGAAGCTCTGGTACGGCATGCCCGCCTACGCGCTGGACGGCAAGATCGTCTGCTTCTTCCAGAGCGCCGAGAAGTTCAAGGCACGCTACGCCACCCTCGGGTTCAGCGACCTCGCGAAGCTGGACGACGGCACCATGTGGCCGGCCGCCTTCGCCCTGACCGAGGTGACGCCCGAGGTGGAGAACCGCATCGCCGCCCTCGTCGAGCGGTCGCTGCACTGACCGGCCCAAACCGTCCCACCCCGCGCCGTCGGTCCGAACGGGCCACCGGCGCGGGCGTGGGGCGAGCGGGCGAAGCCTTCGGTCCGGGCTAGGCCGGAGCCGGAGCCGCCAGGCCGGTCAGGACGACGTCCAGGCCGGCGACGAACATCGCGGCGGGTTCCTGGTCCGCGCCACGGGTCACGAGGTGGGCGAGGGCGGGGTACCGGCCGGTGGCGATGAGGCGCCGGAGGTAGGGGCCGGACGCGGCCTGCCACTGGCGTTCCGTCTGGCCGCTCTCGCGTTCCACGCGCAGTTCGACGATTTCGTGGCGGACCGCGCCGAGTACGTAGCCGTTCACCGCCTGCAGGGCGCGCATCAGGGCGTTCGGGTCGTCCTCGTCGATGCCCGGGGCGCGGCGCAGGGCGGCCAGGATCGCCTCCAGGTAACCGAGGGCCGCGGGGCCGAACTGCGGGCGGCCGCCGAGGAGGTCGGCGAACCACTCGTGGCGCAGTGCCGCGCCGCGCAGGCCGTGGGTGAGCGCCCGTACACGTGCCTCCCACCCCGCCTCGTCCCCCTCGCCCTCCTCCTCGGAATCGGGCAGGGGGATCTCGGCGTACACCGCGTCGACCATCAGGTCGAGGAGTTCCTCCTTGGTGTCCACGTAGCGGTAGAGCCGCATCGGGCCGGCGTCCAGCGCGGCGGCGACCTTGCGCAGCGAGACCGCCGGCAGTCCGTCGCCGTCGGCCAGCCCGATCGCGGCCCGCACGATGCGGTCGCGGCTCAGCGGGCTGAGCGAAGACCGTGCGGCCGGCTCGGGCCGTTCCCAGATGAGCACGGGCTCCCTGCCTCTCCTCGGATCCTCGGGTTCGCGTACCCCTGAGTCGATACAGTGTATCGATATCTCTCCGATACGGTGTATCGTCACAATACGGCGTATCGAAATCGGATCCGATCCCGAACGAGGGGCACACCCATGTCACGCATCGCCATCATCGGAGCCGGACCCGGCGGCCTGCTCCTGGCCCGCGTCCTCCACCTGCACGGCATCGAGTCGGTCGTGTACGAGCGCGACGCGTCGCCGACCGCCCGCACCCAGGGCGGCATGCTCGACCTGCACGCCGACACCGGCCAGCGTGCGCTGCGCGAGGCCGGACTGGAGGCGGAGTTCCTGTCCATGGCCCGGCGCGAGGGCCAGGACCACCGCCTGCTCGACCACACCGGGACGGTCCTGCTGCGGCAGGACACCCCCGACGACGCCCCGCTGGACCGCCCCGAGGTCGACCGCGCGGACCTGCGCGCCACCCTCCTCGGCTCGCTGCCGCCCGGCGCCGTCGCCTGGGGCCACGGCCTGGAGCGGGCCGAGCCGCTGCCCGGGGGCCGCCACCGCCTGCACTTCACCGGCGGCCGGACCGCCGAATGCGAGCTGCTCGTCGGGGCGGACGGTGCCTACTCCCGTGTGCGCCCCCTCGTCACCGACGCCCGGCCCACCCCGCTCGGCGCCCACGTCGTCGAACTGGGCATACCCGACCTCGTCCGCACCCGGCCCGACCTCGGCGCCCTGGTGGGACGCGGCAACTACTGGGCCTTCGGCCCGCGCCGCTCGCTGTCCGCCCAGCTCAACGGCGACGGCCGGCTGCGCGTCTACCTGACCTTCCACGGCCCCGAGGACTGGCCCGCCACCTGTGGCATCCCCTTCGACGACCCGGTCCGAGCCCGCCCCCGGCTGCGCGAGCGGTTCGCCGACTGGGCGCCGGAGTTCACCGACCTGATCGACGCGTGCGACCAGACGCTCACGATCCGCTCCCTGTCCACCCTGCCGGTCGGGCTGACCTGGCCCCACGTACCGGGCGTCACCCTCCTGGGCGACGCCGCCCACCTGATGCCGCCGGCCGGAGAGGGCGCCAACGCGGCCCTCCTCGACGGGGCCGAACTCGGCCTCGCCCTCGCCGCCGACCCGCATGCCCCCGATACGGCCGCGCACCACTACGAGCGGGCCATGTTCCCCCGCGCGCGGGAGGCCGCCCGCCACTCCGCCCGCATCCACGAGATCCTGATGTCCCCCGACGCCGCGCGGCGCCTGGTGGCGATCCTCCAGCCCGCGCAATAGGAGGGCCAGGACACGGCGATGCGCCACCTCCCGCGCCCGAGGGCGTAGTGCACCACAGAGCGGGCCCGTCCCCGCGGCCGTCGAGCCGCGCAGACGGGCCCGCAGTGCGTTCCGCATGCCGCCATAGCGTTCACTCTCGATCCATTGCAACGCCCCGGATGACTGATGTTGCATTACGTTCACAGTCGTTGCAACGATTTCACGTCTGTGACATGCGTAAATACGGTTAGCGTGCAACGAATATGTTGCCAATCTCATGAACGCAACGTAGCTTTCCATCATCAGAAACAGCGAGCCGAAGGAAAGCATCATGCAGAAGTTCGACACCACCGCCCCGGTCTCCGTCGTCCTGGACATCCCCGCCGGGCGCATCCGGCTCGTCGCAGCCGACCGGGCCGACACCACCGTCGAGGTCCGGCCCGCCGACGGCTCCAAGAGCCGCGACGTGAAGGCCGCCGAGCGGACCACGGTCGAATACGCCGACGGAGTCCTGCGCATCGGGGCCGCCGAGGCCGACAACCGGTTCCTCGGCAACTCCGGGTCCATCGAGCTCACCGTCCAGCTCCCCGCCGGCTCCCACGTGGAGGCGAAGGCCGCCGCCGCCGAACTCCGCGGCGTCGGACGCCTCGGCGACGTGACCTTCGAGGGCGCCCAGGCCACCGTCGAACTCGACGAGACCGCCGGCGCCCGCCTCACCGTCCAGGCCGGCGACATCACCGTCGGCCGCCTCACCGGCCCCGCCCGGATCGGCACCCAGAAGGGCCACCTCCGCATCACCGAGGCCCACCGCGGCACCGTCGAACTGCGCACCGAGCACGGCGACATCACCGTCGGCGCCGCCCGCGGAACCTCCGCCACCCTCGACGCCGGCACCGCCTACGGCCGCATCCACAACACCCTCGGCAACGCCGACGGCGCCGGCGCCGCCCTCGACATCCGGGCGACGACCTCCTACGGCGACATCACCGCCCGCAGCCTCTGACCCGCGGCCGCGCTCATGACGGTCCCCTCAGTCCAGCCGAAGTCCGCGACACCCTTCAGGGAGCACACCACCATGTCCGTCACCTCCACCGTCCAGGACCGCCCGGAGCTGCGGCAGATCATCCAGGAGATGATCGGCTCCGGTTTCACCGGAGTGCACCTGCGCGTGAACGACCACCGGGGCGAATGGGTCGCCACCGCCGGCGTCGCCGAGCTGGGCGAGAGCGCCCCGCCGCCCGTCGACGGATACTTCCGGGTGGGCAGCGTCACCAAGCCGTTCACCGCCGCCGCCGTGCTCCGGCTCGTGGCGGAGGGCAGGACCGGGCTGGACGACGCGGTCGCCGGCCACCTGCCCGAACTCGGGCTGGACCCGCGGATCACCGTACGGATGCTGCTGCAGCACACCAGCGGCGTCTTCAACTTCACCGGGGAGTACTACGAGGACGGGACGGTCGTGCCCGGCATCCCCTGGCAGGGCCGGGAGTGGGTGGACAACCGGTTCAAGACCCACCTGCCGGAGGAACTGGTACGGCTGGCGCTGTCCAAGCCGGCGCGGTTCGAGCCGGGGACGGACTGGAGCTACTCCAACACCAACTACGTACTGGCCAGGCTGCTGATCGAAAGGGTCACCGGCCGTTCGCTGGCCGAGGAGATGCAGCGGCTCGTACTGGGGCCGCTCGGCCTGTCGGACACCGTGGTACCGGACACCCGGACGGAGGTCCCCGAGCCCCACGCCCACGCCTACTACCGGTACGAGGAGGACGGCGAGCGGAAGACGGTCGACGTCACCCGCCAGAACCCCTCCTGGATCTCCACCGGCGGTGACATGATCTCCACCACCCGGGACCTCCACACCTTCGTCTCCGCACTGATGGGCGGCAGGCTCCTGCCGGCCCCGCTGCTGGCCGAGATGTGCGAGCCGCACCCCAAGGCGGGCTACGGCCTGGGCGTGTTCGTACAGCCGGGCCCGGACGGCGAAGGCACGGTCATCACCCACAACGGCGGCATCGCGGGTCACGCGGCACTGCTGTACAGCACGCCCGACGGCAGCAGGACCCTGACCGCCGCACTGAACTACGTGGACGACGCCGGGCTGTCCCTGGCGGGGCCGGTCCAGCAGGCGACGCAGCGGCTCGTCGAAGCGGTGTTCGGCGCCGAACGGACCGCGGGCTGACGACGCCGAGCCGGCACGCGGCCCCCGGCCGGCGCGGCCGACGGGCCGGACCACACCGGGCCGGACCACACCGGGCCGGACCACACCGGGCCGGACCAACCGGGCCGGACCAACCGGGCCCGTCCTCGGCACGGCACGGCGGGCCTGCCCCGTCCGGAGCCGCCCGCGGGGCTACGCTCGGGCCGTGGGACAGCCCGAGCAGCGCGCCGAAGGCGCGGGACCCTTCACCACCCGGCTCACCTGGCACCGCCCCGAAGGGGGAACGGTGGTGTGGGAGTCGCGGGTCGCGCGCAGGCGCGGTGCGCTGTCGGTCCGCGGCCCGGGAGACTCGCTCACCCTGTCCCCGGCGGCCGACGCCGAAGCCCTCGGCCGTCTGCGCAGGCTCAACGCCGTCGCCTCGGGCGCCTTCGTCATCGGCGGAGCGCTCTTCGCCCTCGGCGCCGCCGTGGCCCAGTTCGGCTCGGGCGACCCGCTGGAGAGCGCCGCGGTCTACTTCGCGGGCGGACTGTTCTTCAACACCGGCGGCTACACCTCGCTCCTGCAGGTACTGAACGCGCCCCGGCACACCCACGGGGGCGGGCCACTGGTCACGGCCGGCTGGAGGTGGTGGGGGTACGAGCCGATGCGCGTGGCCTGGCTGAGCGCCTTCGTGCTGTTCGTCGGGACGCTCGTGTTCGGCGTCAACCTGTTGGACTCCTTCCTGCAAGGGCTCACCGTTCAGCAGACCAACCGGCTGATCTGGACCCCCGACGTGGTCGGATGCGTGCTGTTCCTGGTCTCGGGGCACCTCGCGTTCGTCGAGATCTGCCACCGGGCCCGGCCGTGCCTGCGCTCGCGCAGCCTCGGCTGGTGGGTCGTCGCGGTGAACCAGCTCGGGTCGGTGCTCTTCATGGTCTCCGCGCTGGCCGCCTTCACCCGGCCCGCCACCGGAAGCCTGATCAACGCCGACATCGCCAACTGGGGCACGCTCACCGGCGCGTTGTGCTTCTCGATCGGCGGCGTGCTCCAGGCCTTCGAACGACCGTAGCCGCCGGCCGGCTCCGGACGTAGGCTTCCCGGATGGCCCGACACGTCACGCTGCTGAACGTCCTGGAGGGAGTGGTCCCGAGGCGGGCCGTGGAGCTCGAAGTGCGCGGAGGCCCGGTGCGGGCCTGGCTCTTCGACCACCGCGTCTACCTCCGGACGCGCCTCACCGTCATCTTTCCGGCCTGGACCGCGACGGTGTCCGCTCCCGACGGGACGAAGGCGTACGAGATGCCGAGAACGCCCCTTCTCCTGGGCTCCGTGGACGGGCGGACGGTCCGGCTGGAGATCGAAGGCCTCTGAGAGGTGGCCGTCGGCGGTGCTGCCACCCCCGGCCCCCGTGGGCGGGCACGGGGGATTTCGTGACGGGACCGTGTTTCGTCACGCTCCGGCGGCGGGCCCGCCGTCCCCGGCCCCCGGCTTGCGGCGGGCCCGGTAGGCCCGCGACCGGCAGGCGGCCGAGCAGTGGCGGGCCGGCCGGCCCGGCGCCGGGCGGCGGCCCCCCGTCGCGGGGAGCCCCACACCGCAGCCGGGACAGCGGGAGGGACCGTCGGCACCGGCCACCACCGGCTCCGGCCCCCGCGCCGGCTCCGGATGCGGGGCGGACGCCATGCCGGTGCCCGGGACCGCGCCGGGCTCCTCCTGTTCCGGCGACGGCCCGCGCGTCTCCGTCAGACCCTGCCGTTCGGCGATCACCCCGGCCTGGAAGCGGCTGTGCGCCCCCAGCCCGAGCAGCAGCTCCGAGACGTGCCGGCGGCAGGTCCGCAGCGATATGCCCAGACGGCGCGCGATCGAGTCGTCCTTCAGGCCCTTGGCCAGGAGCGCCAGGATGCTCTGCTTGACCGTCTCCGAGATGTCGTGCGCTGCCTGCGGGCCCGTCGCGAACGGCGTCGCGTACTCCCAGTCCCGCTGGAAGACGTCCAGGAGGTAGCCGAGCAGGTCCGGCTCCCGGATCAGCAGCGCCCCGCCGGACCGGGACGGCAGGAAGCCCAGCTCCCCGTCGACGACGATCATCTGCGGCAGCACCTCCGGCAGCGTGCGGATCTCCGCCCCCGCCTCGATCAGCCGCTCCGAGTGCGCCCGTGTCGCCGGGTCGAAGCGGGTGGCGTGCTGGTAGAGGCTGCGCATCCGCACCCCCCGGTCCAACAACGCCAGGTCACGCGGCAGCGCTTCGCGCAGCGCGGCCTCCGGGAAGGAGCCGCCGTGCTTGGACACGAGCACCTCGCCGCGGCAGCCGTCGATGACCTCGGTCAGCAGCTCGCGCACCGCGAACTGGTCGGGCAGGTGGTCGATCGTGCCCTGCGGGAAGGCGTGCTGCCGAGCCTGGAGGTAGACGGGGATGAGCCCGGTGAACGCGTCACGCCGGCGCTGGAGTTCGTCCCTGCGCACCCGCAGTTCCTCCTCGTGCGCACGCAGCGCGGCCTCGGGTCCGCACAGCAGCCGCGCCCCCGCGGCCTGTGGGCTGACGGCCTGCCAGCCGTGGCCGTCGACCCGTACCAGACAGGTGTCGGTGAGCAGGCGCACCGCGAGGCGGCATTCCTCCTCCGTCAGACCGATTTCGCCCGCGGCCCGCGGCAGGTCCGGGGCGCGGAGCCCGCCGTGCACGAGCATCCACCGGTACAGGACGACCGCCGAGTTGTCGACCTCGGGCACGCCCGCTGCCATGCCCGTCTCCACGTGCTTGCCTCCTAAAAGTGCATGGCACACAGATGATCCACTACGGGTCTGCCGATGTCATCCCACGGCTGGCAGAGTCGGGAGCGGCACAAGGGGAACGGCATGACCGGCCGGAGTCCCATCCGTCACACGCCATACGTCACAGAGGAGTTGTCGTGATCAACAAGACCGTACGGGGGATGGCGGTGCTGGCCGCCGCGGGCGTGGTCTGGATGGGCGCCGCGAGCATGAGCACGAGCGCGACCACGACCACGACCACGAGCGCGATGTCGAACACGACGGTGGTTTCGGCCGCGGACGCGCCGACGGAGGGTTCGAGCTCGCACCGCGAAGGCGCCGGCCGGGGCCACGGGTGCATCACCACGACCGCGTGGGGCACAGGTGAGTGCCCGTACACGCGGCTCCACTAGGACCGCCCGGGCGACCGGGTGCGGGGGCGGCGGATACCATCCGCCGCCGGTTGGGTGGACGTGGGCCCGAGCCCGGTGCGGGGGCAGGACATGACGGAACGGCCTGCGGGGCATTGCCCCGCAGGCCGTTCTGATCCGCGAACGGATCGTCACCGCGTCAACTGAAGGGGTGTGTCACCCCCGCGGCTCAGTGGAAGCTGGTGTTGTGGCACTGGAAGCTGGCGCTGCTGATGAGGAGCAGGCCGCCTTCCTCCTCGGCGATCTCCAGCTGCTGGAGGTTGAGGATCGACATGATGGTCTCCTTCTTTCCGTGGTGGTGTGGGCGGGCGGGTGTGTCACCCGTCGCCTAGTGGAAGCTGGTGTTGTGGCACTGGAAGCTGGCGCTGCTGATGAGGAGCAGGCCGCCTTCCTCCTCGGCGATCTCCAGCTGCTGGAGGTTGAGGATGGACATGGTGTTCACCTCCTTTCCGTGTGCGTGTGGCCGGGTACGTCCCCCGTGGCTCAGTGGAAGGCCGGTGTGGTGCAGCACTGGGATCCGAAGCTGGCGCTGCTCATGAGCAGCAGGTCGCCTTCTGCGTTCGTGACCTGCAGTTGCTGGAGGCTGAGGATGGACATGGTGTTCACCTCGATTCCGTGGGCGGAGGTTCCTTGCCGGCCGGGCCGGGCGCTCCCGCCGGAGGCGGGACACGACTCAGGCGGCCGTGCCGTGGCACGCGTAGCTGATGGCGCTGGCGAGCAGGGCGGCGCCCTCCTCCTCGGCGATCTCCAGCTGCTGGAGGTTGAGGATGGACATGTCGTTCACCTCCTTCCGGCGGTAGGGGTTTCGCCGGACCGGGATCGGCCCGGCAAGCTTCAGGCGGCGGTGGCCGGTGCCGGCCCGCCGAGCAGGGGCAGGAGATGGTCGGTGCGACGGTGGGCGCCGTCCATCGCCAGGAGCACTCCCGCCGATCCGGTGGCGAGGTCCATCGACAGCCGGACCAGGTGTCTGCCGGGGAAGGCGAGCCCGTCGCCGTGGGGCACGGCGTGCCGCCACAGATCGCGCCGGTGCCCCTGGAGCGCGAGGTCGTCGTCGGCGCCGTGGCCGACGGCCGTCAGGAAGTACAGCAGTCCGGCGCGGCCGTCGAAGAGACCGGGGAAGACGGTGAACTGGCCGCGTGCCGCGAGCCGGATCGAGGCGAGGGCGTCGGCGAGCCCCTCCCCGGTGCGGTGCTTCAGGAAGGCCGCCAGGGCGAGTCCGATGCCGGTGGATCCGGTGCCGAGGTAGAGCACGGACCGCCAGCCGTCGTCGACCTGCAGGGAGCCGTCGACGTCCACGCACCGCGCGAGGTCGCGGCGCAGTGCCGTCTCGGCGAGGTCGAGGTAACCGGGCTCGCCGGTGCGTTCGTGGAGCCGTACGAGGAACAGCGCGGCTCCGGCCGCCCCGGTCATGAGGCCCGCGCCGGGGTCCTTGACGACCGGGCGGTCGAGGGCGGCCCCGATGCGTTCCGCGATGCGACGGGCCTGGTCGAGGTGGCCGCCGTCCCCGCGCCGGGCATGGAAGCCGAGCGCGGTCAGACCCGTGCCGGGCAGTCCGGTCAGCAGACCGAGGCTCGTCGGTTCGCCGGAGCGGTCGAGTGTCCGGCCCAGGATCTCGGTGGCCTCCCCGTGCCGTCCCAGGAGGTCGAGGACGGTGGCCACCCCGCAGGAGCCGTTGAAGAGGCCGACGGGCGCACGGTCGATGTCCCGCAGCGTCGCGGCGGTGAGCCAGTCGGTCCACGCGGGGTCGACGGCGTGGCCCGTGGCGTGCAGGGCGTACAGGACGCCCGCCGCGCCGTTGGAGAGGTTGGTCCCGCCGCCCTCCCGCGCCCCGTCGGGATCGCCCGGGAAGAGCCGGTCGTCCCGGTCGGGGGTGGCGCAGGCGGTGAGCGCCGCGACGAGCCCCGCCCGGTTCTCCTCCCAGTCCCTGCCGACAGCCCCTGGGCCCGGTGGTGCCGGTGGGGTGGTCCCGGCGATCGCGGCCATGGCGGCGGCGGCTTGGTGGGCGTAGTCGGCCGGCAGGGGGAAGAGCTCGTGGACCCACCGTGCCAGCTGGTCGGGCTTGGCCGGATCCGGGCCGGACAGCGCCGTCAGCGGGACGAACAGGTCCAGGCGCAGGGCGGCCAGGCCGTAGGCGTCGACGTCGGTGCCCGTGACGTGGGCGGGCGCCGCGAACCCCGGCGCGCCCAGCAGACCGGTGCGCTCCTCGCCGATGGGGTGGGCGGCTTCCAGGTCGATGAAGGTGACGCTGTCGTCGGGGCGCACGATGACGTTGTTCGGGTGCAGATCGCCGAAGACGACCCCGGCCCGGTGGACGGCGGCGACCGCCGCGGCGACCCTGTCGAGGACCGCGAGCGCCCAGCCGGTGTACTCCGCGTACGTCTGCGGTGTCGCACCCGGTCGCACCAGCGGCAGGCGCAGCACGCCCGCCTTCGCCAGCGCGTCGCCGTCGATGTACTCCTGGACGAGGAAGTCGTGCTCCCAGTGGGTCTCGTAACCCAGCACACGCGGTACGAGACCGGTCCCGGCCAGCGCGGTGAGCATGCGGTGCTCGTGCCGCAGCCGGGCGACGGCGTCCAGACCCCGCGCGTCCAGCCCGGCCAGGGGCCGCGCCTCCTTCAGCACCACCAGGTCGCCGCTGCCGGTGTCCTTGGCCAGGTAGACCCCGCCCCCGTTGGAGAAGTGCAGCGGCCGCACGATCTCGTAGGGCAGGTCGACGCGGCTGATCACGCTGAACCGTTCGATGCGCTCACGGACGAAGCCGGGCATCGGGGCCCACTGCGGCGGGGTGAACGCCGCCGTCCGCGGATCGACCACCGGCGTACCGTCCGGCCGGACGATCGCCAGCACCGGAGCGTCGCCCCCGTCGTCGGCCCACATCGCGGCGAACGCCCCGTACCGCAGGAACACCGGGCTGCGCTCGCTCCAGCGCAGGTCGGACAGGATGTACGGGCCCCGCTGCCCGTCCAGGGCGTCCGTGAGGTCGTCCAGCAGCGTCTTCAGCTCCGCCTCGTCCGCCGGGTAGACGGCGATGAACTTCCCCGAGGAACCGCGGTGGGCGTACTTGGAGTTGAACGCCGAGAGGAGCCGGCCGCTGCGCAGGTACTTGAAGGCGACGCGGTGGGCGGCGCAGACGGCGGCGGCCCTGTCCAGGACCTCCTGGGCGGCCGGGACATCGGCCGATACGTGGATCTTCCAGCCCTGGTTCGGCAGGGGCCTGCCGAAGAACACCCGCACCCATACATCCGCGTCGTCCTGCACCACGGTGGCGTCGCCCACCTGCGGCGGCGTCCAGCGTTCGTCCTCGTCCGCAAGGCGCTGCGGCACGTCGAAGAACACCGGGTCGGCCAGACAGAAGGCGTACATCTGTTCCAGATTCATCGCTTCCTCCTCCCGGAATCCGCTCCGCCGTCCGCCGGCGGTTCCCGGTGGTGGACGGTCGGTTCGTCGTTCATGGCCACCACTGTGCGGCGGGCCGGTCCTCGTGCGATGGACGGACGCCCATCGCCGGTGATCACAGGACCGACCGCCCGCTCATCACGCGTGGACGGCCACCGCCGACATTCGTTCCAGGCGGTCGCAGGGCCGCACACGTGACGGAACAAGGGAAGAAGCCCCCCATGATCAACTCGCAGCGCTTCCGGCTCGCGCTGGTCGCCCTCGCCGCCTCCGCGGCGGCGCTCACCGCGGTCCCGGCCCAGGCGGCGACACCCGCCCCGGTCCAGGCCCGGACCCAGACCGCGACGACGGTCCAGCTCGCGGACCTGCTGGACTCGCCGATCTCGCCGATGCGCTGCCGCGACGACGGCCAGGGCTGCCCCCCGGTCAAGGAGCCGACGGATTGCGGCGGAACCGCTCCGACCAGCCTCCGGGGGGCGTCACAGCACATGCGGCAGCGGATGGCGGAGCGCAGGGTCTCCTGGGACGACATTCAGACCGTGGTCAGGGTCGGGGCGCCGAACGCCTACTGCCAGGACAACGGGAAGTGGCGCTACGAAGTGGGCCTGAGCGACGGCCGCCTGATCGCGGTCATCGGCTCGCAGGACGCGTGGGGCGTTACCGTCTTCGTGAACAACGAATGACAGTCGCCCGCCCGGACCCGGTCCGGGCGGGCAGCCGCCACGCAGTCAGATCGCTCGACACCGCCGAGGAGTCCGGATGCGGGCAGGGGACGGGGCCGACGGCGCGCCCGACGGTGACCACACCCCCCTCTTCCGGCTGCTCGGACCGGTCAGGGTGGGCCTGCCCGGCGCTCCGGCGGTCCGCCCCGGCCCGCCGCGCCGGCAGGCGGTCCTGAGCGTCCTCCTGTTACGGCGGCGCCGCCCGGTCACGGTGGCCGGGCTCGTCGCCGCCGTCTGGGGGGACGACGCCCCGGCCAGCGCGGCCGGGAACCTGCGCACCCACCTGTGGGGGCTGCGCACCCTGCTCGAACCCGGCCGCACCGCCCGGGGCCCGGCCCGGATCCTGCGCGGCGACGAGCACGGATACACGCTGCACACCCCGCCGGAATCGGTCGACGCCTGGCGGTTCGAGCAGCGGGCCGAGGCCGCCCGGCAGGCCCGCGAACGCGGCGACACCGCCGCCGAACACGCCCTGCTGGCCGGCGCCCTGGCCCTGTGGTCGGGGGAGGCCCTGGCCGGCGTACCCGGCCCGTTCGCGGAAGCGGAACGCACCCGGCTCGCCGCCCTGCGCACGACCGCCCGCAAGCGGCACATCGTCTGCGCCCTGCGCCTCGGCCTGCACCACACCGTGATTCCCGAACTGACGGCGCTCACCGCCGAGTTCCCGCTCGACGAGGAACTGCGGGCCCTGCTCATGCGGGCCCTGCACGGCTGCGGCCGGCAGGCGGAGGCCTTCACCGTGTTCGCCGACACGCACCGGATCCTGGCCGAGGAACTCGGCGTGACCCCGTGCCCGGAACTGACGGCCCTCCACGCCCGCCTGCTCACCGACGCGCCCAAGCCGCTCCTCCAGACCCGGCCCGTGGCCCCGGCCCGCCCGCTCGGGGCGGGAGCGCCCGCGGACGAGGCGGAACGCGCCCCGGCGGAGGAACGCGCCCACGCCGAGGAACGCGCCCTCGACGCGGCGGAACGCGTGCTCACCGGCACGGCGGGCCGCGCGGCCGTCCCCGTCCTGGTGCTCACCGGCCCCGCCGGGTCGGGCAAGCGGGCTCTGGCCGTGCGGATCGCGGACACCATCGCCCACCGTTTCCCCGACGGCCCGCTCTTCGTCGACCTGCGCACCCCGGTCACCCCGGTCACCCCGGTCACCCCGCACGCCCCGCACACCCGGGCCCCCGTCCCGGCCGGCCCCGGCCCCCTCCTGGCGGACCTCCTGCGCACCCTCGGGATTCCCGCGGCGAGGGTTCCCGACGATCCGGAGCAGCGGGCCGCGCTCTACCGGTCGGCCCTCGCGGTACGGCGCGTCCTGGTCGTCCTCGACGGCGCCCGGGACGCCGCACAGGTGACGCCCCTGCTGCCCGGCGCACCCGGCAACGCCGTCCTCGTCACCACCCGCTCCCGTGCCCTGGGCCTGCCCGGTGCGGCGTACGTCGACCTCGACGCCGCCCGGCCGCGGGCCGCGCGGACGGACCCCGGCGAAGGAACCCGCGCCCCGGACGGTGCCGTTGCGGGCCAGGAGCACCTGCCGCCCGAACTGGCGCGCGCCGCCCTCCTGCTCGCCCGCTCCGGACCCGGCCCGACGTCCGTCGGAGACCTCGCGGCCGTGCTGGGCACCGGTCTCACCGACGCCGCCCTCACCGCCGAGGCCCTGGTGGACGCGGGGGTACTGGACACTCCCGCCGCGGGCACCTACCGCCCGCAGGCCCGGCCCTGAGCACCGGCGCCGACCGCCGCCGCGAGTTTCGTGACGCGCTCCGGAGATTCGTCACGCCCCCCCGCCCGCGGGTGCGCCGCCGCCCGGAACATCCCCCAGTGGCCCCCGTCGGCGCGATCCGGCCGGGCACAGGTGCCCCCACCCACTCCATGCCTCCTATTGGTGCATGGCATTCACATGATCCTTCGAGAGTGCAGTCATGTCACCGGACCGCCTGGCAAGGTCGTTCCAGGCCCGGCGGTCCGGTTCCCCCGACCGGCCCGCCGGGCCATCGCAACCCCACCTGCTCTTCAACGGAGGTGACGCGTGCGCACGATCGCCGCCCACATCCCCACCGGACCGGTTCCGGCCCCCCACACCCTCCCGGCCCCCACGGACGAACGGACACTCCCGCCCCAGGAGGGAGCCCACCGTGACGAGCACTGAGTGCGAACCGTTCTTCTCCGTGCTCGGGGCGGTCCACGTCCGTCACGGCGACGCACCGCTCCCCCTCGGATCGCCGCAGCAGCGGGCGCTGCTCGCGATGCTCCTCCTGCGGCGCAACGACATCGTGGACCTCGACGAGATCGTCGACGGGCTCTGGGGCGAGGAGCCACCGCGCACGGCGGTGGGCACCGTCAGGTCACACGTCTACCGGCTCCGGCGCCCGCTCGGCCCCCGGATCGCGACGCACGGCCAGGGATACCTCCTGCACACCGCCCCCGGCACACTGGACCTCGACGTGTTCGACCGGCTGGTCGCCAAGGCCCGCGCCCGCGCGGCCGCGCAGGACACCGGCGAGGCGGCCGACCTGCTGGCCCGGGCGCTCGGCCTGTGGCGGGGGGCCCCGCTCGCCGGACTACCGGGCCCCTACGCCGCGATCCACCGTGAACGCCTGTCGGAACTGCGGCTGTCGGTGCTGCTGGAACGCATCGAGCTCGACCTGCGACTGGGGCGCCACGCCCGCCTCGTCCCCGAACTGACCAGGCTCTGCGCGGAACACCCCCTCCACGGCCGGCTGCGGGAACTCGCCGGGCTCGCGCTGGCCCGCAGCGGCCGCAACGCCCCGACGGCGCAGGACCACCAGGACCAGCGGGACGAGCGGCACACCCGCCCCCACCGGAGCCCCCGCACACCGCCCGCCGCCGGCGAACACTCCGCACCCGGTGAGCCCTCCGCCGCCGGTGACACCTCCGACGCCGACGGCCCCTCCGCACCCCACGAGCCCCCCGTCCGCCCGGACGGCGCGGGCGCCGACCTCCCCAGACCCGCCCAGCTCCCCTTCCCCCCGGACCACCTCGTCGGCCGCACCGAGGCGGTACGGGAGCTCATCGACACCCTGACGACGCCGCAACCCCTCGCTCCCGCCATCGCCACGGTCACCGGCACCGCGGGAGTCGGCAAGAGCGCGCTCACCGTCCACGTCGCCCAACGACTGCGTGACCACTACCCGGACGGGCAGCTGTACGCGAGCCTGCGCGGTACCTCGGGGGACCCCGCCGACCCCGCCGCCGTACTGGCCGGCTTCCTCCAGGCGCTCGGGACGCGAGAGCAGCGGATCCCGGACGGCCCGCACGAGCGGGCCGCGCTCTTCCGCACCACCGTGGCCGACCGGCGGATCCTGCTGGTCCTGGACGACGCCCGGGACACCGCCCAGGTCGAGGCACTGCTCCCGGGCTCGGCGACCTGCGCGGTGCTCGTCACGGCCCGCGCCGCGCTGGACGGGCTGCAGACCGCCCGCCGCGTGCGCCTGGAGCCCCTGGCCGTCCCCGAGGCGCTGGCCGTGCTCGGCGACGTCGCGGGCCGGCAGCGGATCGCCGCCGACCCCGGACAGGCGTCGGCCCTGGCCGAGCGGTGCGGCGGACTGCCCCTGGCCCTGCGCCTCGCCGGCGCGCGGCTCGCGGCACGGCCCTCGTGGTCGTTGTCCGACTTCGTCCGGCTGCTCGACGGCACCCACCCCGCCTTCCCCGCCCTGCCCCCGTTCTCCGTGTTCCCCGCCCCGGCCGGATCGCAGGACGGCGTCACCGCGTGCATCCGGCCCAGCTACGACCTGCTCGACGACGAGGAGGCCCGGCTGTTCCGGCTGCTGGCGCTCCCCCGCCGGGGCGCCACGGACATCGCGGGGGCGGCCGCCCTCGGCGGGCTCTCACCGGCGCGCGCCGGGCAGTTCCTGGAACGGCTGACCGGTCTGGGCCTGCTGGAATCCCCCTGTCCCGGGGTCTACCGCCAGTACCCCCTGCTGCGGATGTTCGCGGCCGAGCGCTCCCGCGAGGACGACCGCCCCGAGGAGCAGGCGGTGGCCATCACCCGCTTCCTCGACCACCTGCTCGCCGAGGCCCGCGCCGTGCACGCCGCCGAGCGTCCGGGCCACCGCGTCCTCGGCCTGCTCCCCCCGGACCCCTGCCCCGGCCGCCCCGACAGCCGCCGACGGCTGGTCGACCCCGAGCACGACGGCGCGCTCGCCGTCGCCGCGCAGATCCTCGAAGCCGTGCCGTCGGCCGTCGCCGTGGCCGCCGACCTCGCGCTCGCCGTCGAACCGCTCCTGGAGGGCTCGTACCTGTGGGCCGAGTCCCTCGAACCGCTCCGCGGGATCCTGCGGACCGCCCGGGACCAGGGCCACCTGCGTGCCGCGGGCCGCGCCGGCCACGTGCTCGGCAGCGCACTGGCCCACCTGGGGCGGGTGGACGAGGCGGACCGGATCCTGGACGCCGCCGAACACGCGGCGCGGGCGGTGGGGGACGACGCGGTGCACACCGGGATCCTCAACCGCCGGGCCCACGTCTGCCAGTACCGGGCGCAATGGCACCAGGCCGACGTCCTGCACCGGGAGGCCGTGACCGCCGCCGAGGCGTACGGGAGCGACTGGGCCTGCCGCAACGCCCGCGCGAGCAGCGTCAACACACTGCTGAGCCTCAGCCGGCCCGACGAGGCCGCCGAGATCAGCCGGACCACCCTCGCGTCCGCCGTCGACGCGGGGGACCGGGGCGGCCAGGCGTACGCCCTCTACAACCTGGGCCGCACCGCCCGCCACCAGGGCCGCACCGACGAGGCCGTCGACCGGCACCGGCAGGGCGCCGAACTGGGAGCGCGGTCCGGCTCTCCCACGATGGAGGCGATGAACCTGGTGTCGGAAACGGCCGCCCAACTGGCCGGGAACCGCCTGCCGGACGCCGTGGAGTGCGGCGAGCGCGCGGTGGAGGCGACCCGCAGGCTCCGCTGGCACGCGGCCGAGGTCCGGGCCCTGCGGCTCCTGGGCAGCGCCCTGGCGGCCACCGGCGACCGCAAGCGCGCCAGGGACCACCTCGACCAGGCCGCCGACGCCCTCACCCTCTCCGGCCTGCCCCGACACCCCGACGACCCGCTCCTGCCCCCCGACGTCCGGTCGGTGTGAGGCGACGCGGGCACGCACGGGCGGAGGGGGCCGCCCACCCCACCGGGATCACTCCGCGGCGCGGCCCTCCGCGGACGGGTCGGTCCCTGCGGCCGGGTGACGGTCCAGAACACCCCCGACGATCCTCATGAGCCGCTCGCCCGCGTGCTCGACGCTTCCGTTCTGGACGCTGACCTGGGCCCCTTCGAGCAGGAAGGTGATCTCCGCGGCCGCCCCGTCCGGATCGGGCAGTCCGGCCCGGGTACACAGGCCGGTGAGCCGGCGCAGCTGGCGGGCCTTGTGGGCTTCGACCAGCCGCCGCGCCGGGTGGGTGCGGTCGGGCAGTTCCGCCACGGAGTTGATGAACGGACATCCCCGGTGGGAGATCTCCGAGAGCCCGTCGGCGATGAACCGGGTGATCCCCAGGACCTGCGCCCGGGGATCGTCGGGGTGCGCTTCCTCCAGCCGGTCGAACACGGCCGTGTAGTCGGCCGCGACGATCCGCAGCCACTCCTCGACCAGCGCGTCCTTGGTCTCGAAATGGCGGTACAGCGCCATCTTGGTGGTCTCGGCCCGGTCGGCGATCGCCTGGACCCCCACCGCCCTGATCCCCTCGCGCGAGAAGAGCTCTTCCGCCGCGTCGAGGATCCGCTCGCGGGGCGGCAACTTGGCCACCCTGCTCTGCCTGCCGGCCCTGTCCATGCCCGCCACCCGGCCCCTCGTCGGTCCGGTGGGGCGTCACGTCGCACCACCTCCACCCCATGCTACGGTACCGCCCAGTCCCATGCGATACCGATCGGTATCGCACAGTACCGAGCGGTACCGTCTGCTCGATCCCGCCCTCCGCCCCTCCCGAACGGACGAAAATGAAGCTCTCCGAATACGTGGAACACGACGGCGTCGGCCTGGCCGGCCTGGTCGCCCGCGGGGAAGTGACCGCCGCGGAACTCGCCGCGACCGCCCGACGCGCGTCCGACGCGGTGAATCCGCTGATCAACGCCGTCGTCGAGACCTGGCCCGCCGAGGACGCCCCGGCTCCCGGCAGTACGCCACTGGCCGGGGTCCCCTTCCTGATCAAGGACCTCGCCGTCACGATGGCCGGCAAGCGGGTCGAGCTGGGCAGCCGCATCGCCGCAGGCAACACCGCCGCGGCCGACTCCTCCCTCATGACCCGCTTCCGTCGCGCCGGACTGGTGACCCTCGGACGCACCGCCACCCCGGAGTTCGCCTACAGCACCACCACGGAAGGCGTCCTGTACGGGGCCACCCGCAACCCCTGGGACCCGGCCCGCAGCCCCGGCGGCTCCAGCGGCGGCTCGGGAGCCGCCGTCGCCGCGGGCATCGTCCCGATCGCGCACGCCACCGACGCGGCGGGCTCCATCCGTGTCCCCGCCGCCGCCAACGGCCTGTTCGGGCTGAAGCCGACCCGCGGCCGCATCTCCATGGGCCCCGACGCGGACGAGGTCTTCAACGGGCTCGCCGTCCACGGCGCCCTCAGCCGCTCGGTACGCGACAGCGCCGCGCTGCTGGACCTCGTCCACGGCCCCGAGGCCGGTGACCCCTACGCCGCCCGGCGACCGCAACGGCCCTACGCCCAGGAGGTCACCCGCTCCCCGGGCAGCCTCAGGATCGGCCTCCTCACCCGGCCCTGGGGCGGCCGGGCCGTCGACGCGGTGGTCGTCGACGCCACGCTGCGCTCGGCCCGCCTCGCCGAGTCCCTGGGGCACCGGGTGGAAGAGGTCCGGGTCGACCTCGGCGTCGACTGGGAGGAATTCGTCCTGGCCAACGCCCGCCTCTGGAGCACCAACCTGGTGACCTGGATCGACGGCTTCGCCGCGGCCTCCGCACGACCCGTCGACCCCACCACCGTCGAACCCTGGACGCTGGCCGCCTACACCTACGGACAGCGGGTCAGCGGGACGGAGTTCGTCGACGCCCTCGCGATGCGCAACGGCGTCGCGCGCGCGATCGGCCGGTACTTCACCGACCACGACCTGCTGCTCACCCCGACCCTGCCCGAACTGCCCGTCCCCCTGGGCACGTACGCCGAGGGCGCCGAAGGCGCGGACGGTCTCGGCCGGCTGCGGCAGCTCCTGCACCGCTCGCCCTTCACCGCCCCGTTCAACGTCGCGGGCACCCCCGCCATGTCCGTCCCCCTGGAGACCGACCCCGCCACTGGACTCCCCGTGGGCGTCCAGTTCGCCGCGGGCCACGGACGCGAGGACGTCCTCTTCCGCCTCGCCGGACAGCTGGAACGGGCCGCGCCCTGGGCGCGGCGGACCCCCGCCGTGTGGGCGGGCGGTCACGACGGCGCCTGACGTCAGCGCGTGTCGCGGGCGAGGCGCCGTCCGACGTCGGTGGCCCAGCGCCGGGCCCACGCGCGGATCTCCGCGACGCCGGCCGGCTCCACGCCGTAGGCCAGGAACTCCTCGTCGTCGTACCAGTCGGCGCCGGCCAGCCGGTCGCGCAGGTCTTCGAGGCGGAAGTCGTCGCGCCCGTGCCGCCTGCCGAGGCGCTCCAGGTCGGCGGCGCCGCGCAGGAGGGACGCGGCGTGCACGTCGATGAGGTCGCGCACGAATCCCCGGTCGGCCAGCGCGCGGACCTTGGTGCCGATCACGTCGTCGAGGGCGAGGACCGGGCCGTACTCGGTCTGTTCGGGGGCCGACCAGAGGTTCTCCTTGAGGACGTCGACCTCGCACGTGGCACCGTCGGCCGGGTCGGTCACCAGCAGGCGCGCGGAGAGCGGGTCGACGCCGATGACGGTGACGCGCCAGCCGCGCTTGCCGAGCTCGTGGACCAGGTCCGCGGCGATGTCGTCCATGGGGGCCGGGTTCTCGGTGGCGACGTCGAGGTCCTGGCTGAGGCGGTCGACGAGCCCGTGGGCCTGTACGGCGTACCCGCCGGTGATCACGAGGGGGTAGGGGCTGCCGATGGCGATCACGTCGGCCAGGAGCCGGCGGTGCAGTGCGCTGAGGTTCACGCCGCTGACGACGTCCCGGCCGCGAGCTGCGGGAAGCGTTCCTCCCACACCTCCCGGACGTGCCGGCTGACCAGGGTGCGCAGGGCCGGCCACTGCGCGGTGAGCAGATCGCGGTCGAGGAAGGCGACGAGGTCCTCGTACTGCCCCTCGGCGAGCACCGTGCGGTACAGGCTCATGCGCTGGCGGGGGCGGTCCAGGTCGTACGTCCGCAGCCCGGACCAGGCCACGTGGAGCGGCAGCTCGACCGGGCCGGAGACGGGACCCGCCAGGTCGTGGAGGGAGACCGGCAGACGGCCGGCGTACCGGGCGCGCAGTACCTCGCCGGCCAGTGCCGGTGGGACGGGGGAGGACAGCTGAGCCATGCGGCCAGTATCCCGCGTCGCACCAGCCACTGGCACAGCAGATCCGCCGTTCAGGCCGGAGACGCGCCCCGAACAGGCGCATCGGGCATGTGTTCGACCACTTCGGATCGAACAGGGCCGGCGCTTCGCCGTGACCGCCGCGCACGACGGGGCGGTCAGGCGACGGCCGGTTCGAGGACGCCCCGGTCGGTCTCCGCGGTGTGCACCGGGTAGTCGGTGTAGCCGTCGCTCCCGCCACCGTAGAACGTGCCGTCCTCGCGGAGCCGGTTGAGCGGCGCGCCGGCCCGCAGCCGTTCGACCAGGTCGGGGTTGGCCAGGAACGACCGCCCGAGGGAGATCAGTTCGGCACCGGCGGCCAACAGCCGCTCGGCAGCGGCCTTGCCCCCGTCCTCGGGCAGCGGCCCGCCCCACCCCAGCACGGGGTTCGCGATCAGCGTGCCCGGCCAGGCCCGCCGGATCTCCCGGAACAGCGCGTCGTCGGGGTCGGCGAAGACGACGTGCAGATAGGCGAGCCCGTGGCGGGCGAGGGCCGGCACCAGCTCCCGGTAGATGTCCCCGGTGTCTCCCTCCGCCATGCCGTTGACGGTGACCCCGGGGGAGATCCGCACCCCGACCCGGTCGGGGCCGATCGCGTCGGCCACGGCTTCCACCACCTCCAGGAGGAACCGGATCCGGTTGCCCACCGTCCCGCCGTAGGCGTCCGTACGACGGTTGGTGCCCCGGCCCAGGAACTGGTGCAGCAGGTAGCCGTTGGCCCCGTGGATCTCGACCCCGGAGAAGCCCGCCTCCACCGCCTTGCGGGCGGACTCGGCGAAGTCGGCGACCGTGGTGGCGATCTCGCCGACGGTCATCTCGCGCGGCACCACCGCCGGCCGGGCGCCACCGGCGGTGTGCACGGTGTCGGGCAGCGCCACCGCCGAGGGCGCGAGCGGGGTGAGACCGCTGTTGTCGGGGTGGCCGACCCGGCCGCCGTGCTGGAGCTGGAGGAACATCCGGCCGCCCGCCTCCCGCACGGCCCCGGTCACCAGCCGCCACCCGGCGACGTGCGAGGCGTCGTGGAGGGCGGGGATGTTCGCGTAGGTCTGCCCCACGGCGTTCGGAGTGGTGCCTTCCGCGATGATCAGACCGGCGGAGGCGCGCTGGGCGTAGTAGGTGGCCATCAGTTCGCCGGGCGTGCCGTCGGCGGCGGCGCGGTTGCGGGTCATCGGCGCCATGACGAGCCGGTTGGGCAGGTCGAGGGCGGCGAGGCGGGTGTTCTCGAAGAGCGAGGACATCGGGATCTCCGTTCGGGAAGGGGCCGGGAGCCGGCTCCGGACCGGCGTCCGGGGCGGGCTGGTGCGCCCCGGACTTCGTACGAGGAACTCTGCTGGCCGGCGCTTCGCATCCGCTGACGGTCCGCTGACGGTCCGCCGCCGGTGCCTGACGGGTCCGCCGGAGCCGGTGTGTACGGTGATCCACATGAGGTTCGGGGTACTCGGTCCGCTGACGGTCCACGACGACGGGGGCGAACCCGTCAGGGTGGCCGAGGCCAAGGTGCGGGCCCTGCTGGCCGACCTGCTCGTGCACGACGGCCGGGTCGTCTCCGCCGACCGGCTCATCGACGACCTGTGGGGCGGGCACGCCCCGGGCAACCCGGCCAACGCCCTCCAGGCGAAGGTCTCCCAGCTCCGCCGCACCCTCGGCCGCGAACGGGTGCTGCACCAGCCTCCGGGTTACCGCCTGGACCTCGGCGAGGACCCGTCCGCGCTCGACGCGCACCACTTCCGGGCCCTGGCCGCCCGCGCCCGGGCCACCGCGGAACCGCGGCTCCGCGTCCGCCTGTTCGACGAGGCGCTCGACCTGTGGCGCGGCGACGCGTACGCCGATTTCGCGGACGCCGCCTTCGCCCGCCCGGCCGCCCACCGGCTCGCCGAGGAGCGGCTGACCGTCCTGGAGGAGCGCGCGGAGGCCCTCCTGGAAACGGGCGAGCACACCGCGCTGACCGGAGAACTCACCGATCTCGTCGCCGCCCACCCCCTACGGGAGCGGCTGCGCGCCGTCCAGCTCCGGGCGCTGTACCGCGCCGGGCGGCCCAGCGAGGCCCTGGCCTCCTACGCCGCGCTCCGCGACCGGCTCGCCGAGGAACTCGGCACCGACCCGGGCCCCGAACTGGCCGCACTCCACACGGCGATCCTCCGCCAGGACCCCGCCCTCGCCGCCCCCGCCCTCGCGCCCCGGCCCCCCGAACGAGCCCCCACACCTCCCTCCCTCCCGACACCCCCGACCCCGCTGATCGGCCGGCACGCATCCCTCACCGCCCTCACGGACCTGTTCGCCACCACCCGGCTGGTGACACTGACCGGGCCGGGCGGCGTGGGCAAGACCCGGCTCGCCCTCGCGGCGGCCGAGCGGATGGCCGCCTCGCGTGACGTCGTCCTCGTCGAACTGGCCTCGTCGACGGGCGACGCGGACGCGCTCGCGCAGGCCGTCTGCACCGCCCTCGGCCTGCGCCAGAGCCCCATGGAAGCCGAGGAGCGGGCCGTACACCGGCTGGCCGCGGCCCTGCGCGAACGCCCGCTGCTGCTGGTCCTCGACAACTGCGAGCACGTCGTGGACGCCGCCGCCGAACTGTGCTCCACCCTGCTGCGCTCCGCACCGCACCTGCACGTCCTCGCCACCAGCCAGGAGCCGCTGACGGTGGCCGGGGAGGTCACCCACCCCCTCGGGCCGCTCCCGGCACCCGACGCCGTACGGCTCTTCACCGAACGCGCCACCGCCGCCGGGCCGGGCTTCGCCCCCGACCCGGCGCAGCAGGCACTCGTCGCCGAGATCTGCGCCCGCCTGGACGGCCTGCCTCTGGCCCTGGAACTGGCGGCGACGCGGGTACGCGCGCTCGGCCTGGAAGAACTCGCCACCCGACTGAACGACCGCTTCCGGCTGCTGACCTCCGGCCGGCGCGACGCCCCGGCCCGCCAGCAGACCCTCCGCGCCGTGATCGACTGGAGCTGGGGGCTGCTGGGCACGGCGGAACAAACCGTCCTGCGCCGCCTCTCCGTCCACCGGGACGGATGCACGCTCGACGCCGCCGAAGCCGTCTGCCCGGGCGACGGCGTCGCCCGCGACGAGGTGCTGGACCTGATCACGCGTCTGGTCGACCGTTCCCTCGTGGCCATGGCACCCGGTCCGGCCGGCACGCCCCCGCGCTACCGGCTGCTGCAGTCCGTGGCGGAGTACGCGGGGGAGCAGCTCGAACACCACGGTGAGCGGGACGCCCTGCGCGACCGGCACCTGCGCCACTACCTGGCCCTCGCGCAGACCGCCGACGCGGGCCTGCGCGGGCCCGAACAGCGTCTGTGGCTCGCCCGGCTCGACGCGGAGGCCGCGAACCTCCGCGCGGCCCTCGCGGCGGCCGGCACCACCGACCGGGCCACCCGCCTCGCCGATGCCCTCACCTGGTGGTGGCTGCTGCGCGGCCGGCTCACCGAGGCCCACCGCACCCTCACCGCCCTGCTCCCCGAACTCGGCTCCGCACAGCGCTCCTTCACCCTGCTCACCGCGAGCGCCCCGGTGCCGGACACCGCTCCCGCCACCGCCGATCCCACCCCCCGGAACCTGTGGCTGTCGGCGTACGCCCTCTTCCACGCGGGCCACCCGACCGCCGCCGCGGAGGTCAACGCCCGCGCCCTCGCGCTCTTCACCGCGGCCGGGGACCGCTGGGGCACGGCGGCCTCCCTGGCCCTGAGGGCCCACACGGCCCTGGCCACGGGCGTCCTCTCCACGATCCGGGAGGACGCTGAGGACAGCGCCCGCGCCTTCCGGGAACTGGGCGACGCCTGGGGCGAGCTGCAGACCGTCGTCCCCCTCGCGGCCCGCGCGGAGGTCATGGGCGACCACCCGGAGGCCGCCCGCCGCCACACCGGGGGACTGCGCCTCGCCCGGGACCTCGGCATGGAGAGCGAAGTGGCCGCGCACCTGTCCGGACTCGGCCGCCTGGCCCTCCTCGACCAGGACTGGGACCGCGCCCACGACCTGCACGAACAGGCCCGGAGCCGGGCCGCGGCGCAGGGCAACAAGTTCGGCGAGGTCCACGCCCTGATGGGCCTCGCCCTCGGCGCCCGCCGCTCGGGAGACCTCGACGCGGCCGAGCGGTACCTGACCCGGCTCCAGGACGAGACGTCCTCCCCGGTCGGCCGGCACCTCCTCCTCGCCGAACTGGGCTTCACCCACGAGCTGCGCGGCGACGCCGCCCGCGCCCGGACCCACCACCTGAGCGGCCTGGACGCCGCCCGCTCCCTGGACGCCCGTGCCGTGGCCCTCTCCCTGGAAGGCCTGGCCGGCGTCGCGGCCCTCTCCGGCGACCCCGAGGGCGCCGCACGCCTGCTCGGCGCCGCCGACGCGGCCCGCCGGACCGCCGGGGCCCCGCTCCCCGCGGCCGAACGCGCCGACGTCGACCGGATCACCGCCTCGGCCGTCGCCGCCCTCGGCCCCGACGCCTTCGCGGACGCCTTCACCCGGGGCGGTACGGAGCCGGGGTTCCCGGGTCCGGAGGAGGACCGCCCCGTCTTCGCGATCATGTAACCGGTCTGCGACAGCGCTGTCCTGGAACGAAGACACCGGTACCCCGGTGGCTCACAGCTCCCTCATAGTGATCGAACCAGCACGGGAAGCCGATACCGCCTCGGCTCCGTACACCGCTCACCCAAGGGGATTTCATGTCCGGCAACCGTCGCAAGGCCTTCCTCGTCTCCACGGCCGTCGTGTGCGGCGCCCTGCTGATGACGGCCTGCCAGGACACGGACGCGGCCGCCGGTGCGGGCGCCGCGCAGGGTTCCTCGTCCACCCCGCCGGCCGCCGGCGCGGCCACTCCGCCCGGCTCACCGGCCGCGGGCGCCTCCAAGGGGTCCGACACCACGGGCAAGGGGACCAAGGGCGGGACCGGGACCGGCACCGGCACCGGCGGTGCGAAGCCGGTCGGGCAGACCTGCGGCGCGAACGACATCGCCTGGAGCACCAAGTCCGAGACCCAGGCGGGCGGATACATCCTGATCACCGCGAAGGCGAAGCCCGGGATCACCTGCGTCCTGCCGGCCGCGCTCCCCACCGTGGCGTTCGGTTCCGACGGCACCCAGGCCGGTCCCGCGGAGCAGGCCGTCGGCAAGCAGATCACGCTGAGCGGGAGCACCGCCGCCTACGCCGGAGTGAACCCGAAGACCACCAAGGCGAACGGCGGCAAAGAACTGGAGAGCATCATCGTCGCCGTCGGTGACGGCGACCCCGACCCGGTCTCCCTGCCGGTCGGCACCATCACCGTGGACAAGCCGGTCGTCACCAACTGGCACACCTCCCCGAAGGACGCCGTTCCCGGCAGCTGACCAGGCCCGCGGCGGCCATCCGGCCCACCGGCCCGGAGCCGCCGAAGTGCCGAAACGTCTTCCGAGCGGGGCCGGGAGATCTACGCCAAGAACCCCGCACGGTTCAAGCGGAAGGCCATCCAATTCGAGCTGGACCTGTCGAGGAGCATCCTCGACGGCATCGACGGTCACACCCCGCCGCCGAGCTGAAGAGCATGCCCGAATGAATGTCACCGAGCCGACCCTTCGAAGTCCGGTGCTGGTGGTCGGCGGTACGGGGATGCTGGCCGGAGTCGTCGGCGGGCTGGTCCGTGAGGGCCACACCACCGTCGTCGTGTCCCGTAGGCCACCCGCCCCGGCCGTCTTCGGGAGCCACGGCACGGCGGGCGGCGTGCTGATACCCGTCAGCGCGGACTACACCGAGCCCGCGCGGTTCGCGCGGGCGCTCCGCCGTACCGCGGCCCGTACGGGACCGTTCCGGCGGGCCGTGCTGTGGGTTCATGCCCGGGGACGGCCGCACGCGTACGCCGCCGTCGCCGACGTCCTGGCGCGGGACGCGTCGGTGATCGAGGTCGTCGGCAGCGGAGCCCTGGCCCCCACCGCGCCGCCACCCCGGCCGCCCGAAGCCCTCGGCCGCGCGCGCCACCGCGTCGTCGTCCTCGGATTCACCGGTACCGGGCCGCACACCCGGTGGCTCGACCACGGGGAGATCAGCGAGGGCGTACTCGCCGCGCTGCGGGCTCCCGAGGACGACCGGCCTCGCGTCGTCGGACGGGTTCGCCCCTGGGAGGACCGCCCGTCGGCATGAAACGCCGCCGGCACACGCCCGTGGGCGCCCTCGGCCGAGCCTGCCGTGCACCGGTCCCCGACGGCCCGCGACCTCGCCGGGCCCGGTCGGCGTCACAGGTCCAGCGCGGCGAACGCGGCGTCGAGGAATCCGTCCGGCAGCCCCGCCCCCGTCCAGGTCCAGCCGGACGGACTCACCGACTCGGCCGCTTCCTCGACGGCCGTTCCCGCGCCGGCGGGGTCTTCCACGGGCAGGCCCAGGGCGACCACCGCCCAAGCGGCCAGGGCCTCGACATCCAGGTACTGCCACCATTCGGCGTCATCCCAGCCCCGTCGTTCGGCGGCCCTGTCCGTCCAGGCCGTCCGGAAGAGCAAGGTCAGCGTGGTGCGGGGATCGGCCGAAGCGGCTTCGACGGCGCACCGCACGGCCCGCAGCCGTTCCAACTCCCCGGCCCAGGGATGCGCCGCGAAGAATTCCAGATTGCCGCGAAGGGTGGGCCGGAACGCCCGCCCCCGGCCACGGTTCCAGCGCTCGGCCGGTGCCCACAGGCCACCCGGGCCGTCGCCCAGCCGGGCGGCCCGGGCATCGGCCGTGACATCGCCGAGCACCGCGTCGCGCCATCCGAGCCCGTACGCCTTCTGGGCGGCAACGATCGCGTGGATCCGTTCGTCGCCGGCCGGCGCGTCGAGAAGCGCGTCGTCGCAGCCGTCCCACAGCACGGCGAGCGCCGCGGTCACCGCCTCCGCGCAGCGCGCGTGCAGATCACCCACGGGTACGCGGGTCCAGGGCAGCAGCGCCAGATACGTCCTGCCCCACACGTCCCGCCCGCTGGTGTTCCCCGACATGGCCCTGCCCTCGTAGATCGGAATGTGGGTGCGCGACGCCACGGCCCCGCCACACCCACGCGATTGTCGGCGATCGGCCGACGGCCGACGGCCGAGGCCCCGAAGAACGCGAGTCCGCGCACACACATCGCACACCACACCGACTCCGTCGGCCCCACCGGGCCCACTCGGATCAGGGGTTCCTCAGGGTGCGGACCGGGGGCGACCCGGACGCGGCGCTCGATCCTGTCGGCGGAGCTGGCCGGATTCATGGCCTGGTGCGAACCGCCCTGCGTCGGGAGGATTCTCTCCGGCCACACGGGCCGGTCTGGAGAGCGGGGGGACCGATGAGATCACTTCGGAGAGCTTTACGGGACGGATGGGCCGGGGCATGGGTGCGCGGCACGGTCGCGGTGGCGCTGACGTGCACCGGGGTCGCGATGGCTCCCACGGCGGTGGCGCAGGCGGCCTCGGCCGCGTGCTCGACGGACACCGGGGCCACGGGCCTGGCGAGCTCGCCGGTGGCGGGCACTCTGGTGTCCGTCGAGCGTGCGGATGGCCGGATCGCGCAGCTCCAGCTCTTCTACGACGCCACTGCGACCAGAGGGCTGCCCTTCGTCTGGCATCGAGAGCAGAACGGACCGGGCGGCGCGTACGGGGGCTGGCAGCGGGTGAGCGCGGCGACCGTGGGCCCGAAGAGCTACGCCATGACGGCGATCGAGAACTCGGCGGGCAGGCTGGAACTGTTGTTCTCCACTTACGGTTCCTTCTGCCACACGGTGGAGGATGACGGCGGTGCGGGCGGCTGGAGCGCGGTGGACGGCTTCGGCCTCGCGCCGACGCCGTACCACGGTGGAGTCGTGCTGTTCAAGGAGCAGGACGGCAGCATCGACGCCTTCGCCTCAGGGGCGTACGGCGGCGGCTCGATGGAGCTGCGCCATCAGCAGAACGCGGGCGCCGGCTGGGGCCCGAAACAGTCCATGGGTCAGGTGCCGGACGCCGGTGTGGGCCTGAGCCAGCCCGGTACCGTGGAACAACTGCCCGACGGCAGGCTGCACGTGACGGCACGAGAGTGGAACAGGGACCGCACCTGGGAGATCCGGCAATCGGCGCCGGGCGGTGGCTGGGGGCCCTGGCAGCCGGTGGTCCCGGGCGCCGCACCACCCCCGCGGGCCGCCGCCGGGGCCGCCACGGCTCACAGCGCCACCGCCGGCCCGTGGCCGACGGCGGACGCATCGCCGGCCTCCGGGACGGCGGCATAGTCGAGTCCACTGAGACGGTGATCTCCTCGCCGTGGGCGCGGGGTACCGGCCGGTCCGTGCCCTCCCGCTCCACCCACTGCGCGAGCGCTCGCGTGGGCCGGTGTGCCCCGGCCGAGCGGTGCTGGTGCCGGGCGGCACGGATCCGGGCCCGCGCGGTACGCCGCTCCCGGCGGGCATCGACGCTCCTACGGGCGCCGCGAGCGTGCGGTCCGTTCCACACAGCGCGCCGTCCGGCGCCGTCCGGTCACGGATCCGGCCGCTGCGCTTCAGGCCCGTCCGAGCAGGCCCGCCCCGGCGGCGCTGTCGGTCCGGGCGGTGAAGAAGTCACAGAACGCGGCGACGAACTCCGCCTCCTCGACCCGTCCGTCCCCGTCCGCGTCCAGCTCCCGGAATCCGTCGTTGAGTTCGGCCGGGTGCACCCGGGGGCCCCCGAACAGCAGTCGGTACTCGTCCGCCCCCAGGCAGCCGCTGCCGTCGGCGTCGGCGGCCCGGAACAGCGCCCGCACCGCCGGGACGAGGCCTTTCTCCAGGTACGCCGGGTCACGGTCCACCCCGGCCAGCATCGCGGACACGAACTCGCGGCAGTCCACGCCCCCGTCGCCGTCGCCGTCCACGCCCCCGTCGGCCGCCGCCCGGAGCTGCCGCCACCAGCCCTCGAATGCGGCGTACACCTCGTCCTCCCGCTCGGCGGGCAGTTCGAGCCGCCAGCACACGGTGTGCACCATGGCCTGGAGGTCGGCGGAGTCCACCCGCCCGTTGCCGGTCTGGTCCAGCACCTGGCGGAAGAACGCCTCCAGCCGGGCCGGACGGGAGTCGCCGCCGCTCCGGGCCCTGGGCACCACCACCCGCGTGGGCGCGCCGCTCACGGAGCGGCGGCGGTAGCGCACCCGGTCGGGAGCCACGGCCATGGCGCGGCGCAGTCCGTGGTGCAGCGTCCACGACAGCATGGCGCCCCCGGGCCCGCGCGACGTCCCGAACTTCTCGTGCCAGGCCGGCGGCAGATCACTGACCGTGAGGGCGGCCAGTGCGCGGGCGATCACCACCCGCAGCAGCGGCCACGCGGGTGCCAGCCGCCCCAGCCGGCGGGGGACGGGGGCGTTGCGGAGCATCCCGTGGAGCAGGTCGTGGACCTCGGGGCCGTACTCCAGGACCTCCCGGACCGTGCGCTCGACGTACGCCGGGACATCGGCGGCGCCCGCCGGGAGCACCTCGCCCGGAATCCCGAGGGCGGCACACACGTCCAGGAACTCCGCGTACAGCACGTCGCGTTCGGCGGGCGACAGCGGATCGCCGGACAGTTCGCGCATGGCGGTCATGGACTCGTACAGCGTGACCATCACCCAGCCGCGGACCTCGGGATCCTCGGCGCTGTACGCCCGCCCGGCCGCGTCGGTCCCGTGGATGCGCCGGTGCGTGCGCTGGAGGCGGGCCACTTCCAGGCGCCGTTCCTCGGGCCCGGCGAAGAACAGCCTGCTGCCGCTCTCCATGGTGTGCTCGACCCGCCGCCAGGGGTGGGCACGGTAGGTGGAGTACCGGTCCATGCCCGCGGCGACGACGGGATGGGCGATCTGCAACACGAGCAACCGCCATGCCACGAGCCCGATGCGCCGCTCGCCCAGGGTCCGCCGCAGCAGGGTCTCGACAGCGGGTAAGGCCACAGAGGTCACAGGAGCTTCCTTCTCTCACGGGGGACACCGACACCCCGTACAACGCTCCCGCCCCCTGCCCGGCCCGCCCGGACTCCGGCCTCCACTCTGACGGGCGTCCCCCCGAACGCCCGCCCGCCCCGCCCGACGCCCCGTCGCGGGCGTCGGGCGGGAGGAAAGTCACCGCAAGCTGGCGCAGCGCGGCACCAGCCCGTCGAGGACGGCGGTACAGGCGGCCTGCAGGGAGGCCTCCAGGTCCGCCTCGTCCTCCGGGCCGCGCGTCCACTGGTAGAGCGTGCCGAGGTAGATGTCGCGCAGCATGTGGCCGGCCAGCTCGGCGTCGACGTCCTGCGGTACGTCGCCCCGCTCGCGCCCCGTCCTGATGAACTCGCTGAACATGTGGGCCGCGTACGGATGCTCGTGGAGCGGGAACCCGGCGCGCACCCAGGCGGTCAGCATCGCCTTGGTCTGGGGCGGGTTCCGCAGGCTGATGTCGGCGAGGATGGTCATGCACCGGGACAGGACCTGGCGGGTGGCCTTGTCCTCGGAGTTGGTGAGCCCCCCCGCCTCCAGGCCCTCGCGCAGCAACGCCCGCCGTTCCTGCCCCCATTCGGCGATGAGGTCTTCCTTGCGCTGGAAGTGGTTGAAGAAGGTGCCGCGCGCCACGTCGGCCCGCTCGGTGATCTCGTCGACCGTGGTCTGGTCGTACCCCTGCTGGGTGAAGAGGACCAGCGCGGCCTCGTAGATCCGGTTCTTGACACGCAGTTTGTTGCGTTCGCGGCGGCCCTGCGGTTCCGTCGCGGTGGTGGACGGTGTGTCTCCCATGTGTACTCCTGTCGCGCGCGGTGTGCGGGGTGGCCCGTCCCGGCTGCCGCCGCCCGTGGTGTGAACGGGGAACGGGTTCATTCGACCGAGGGCTCGACGGGGCGCACGCACGGGGCGCCCCATCCACTTGTACCAAGATCCATGAATGAACAATAGTACATGTTTGCGCCCCCGTCCGAAATCAGCGAACGGGAGCGGTGGCGTCCGGCCACCACCGCTCCCACCGGCCCGTTTCCGGGGTCAGTCGCGCACGGACCGCACGGCGGCCACCTCGGTGGCCAGACTCCGGAGACTGTCCTCGCCGAGCAGCCGGAGCAGCGCGATGTCCCGCCCCGTTTCACGTCGTACGCGCCCTCGCAGTTGCGCCGCGGTCACGGAATCGATGCCGTACGCCTGCAGGGTGCGGCGCAGGTCAAGGCGGTCCCGCGGGATGCCCAGCACCTGGGCCGCCGCGTTCAGGAACACCTCCCCGGTGTCTGCCGCCCCGCCGTTCGCAACCGCGGCCCGCGGGGGCGCCGGAGCGGCGGTCCCCTCCTGCGACGGCCCGACGACGGCGACCGCCGGCGCCGACCGCCGCACCGGATCGGCGTGCCGGCCCGCCGCGGAGAGGCGGTCCACGGCGCGGGTGAGCGCCCCCATCGGCATGCGCACGGTGTCGCCGAACCACTGCGCCGACCGGTGCGCCCTCTCCAGCGATGTTCCGGCGCGGCTGGACACGCCTTCGAGCCGGTGCAGTCGGATCCCGCGGAATTCGGCGAGAACCGTTCCCTCCAAGTCCCTCACCAGGACCTCGGCACGAGCCTCGCGGCCCGCCCGACGCGGCGCGAACCGCGCATGCACCCAGGCCTCGTCACTGAGCGGGTGGTGGAACCGCACCTGCTCGAACGAGGTCACGGCGTAGGTGCTGCCGGCTGGCAGCGACACGGGGACGGCGGCCAGCAGCACCATCAGGCAGCCTTCCCAGGCCGCGTGCGGCGACGTCGCGGGCCGCCGCAGCTGGGCGACCGCCTCCCCGTCCCTACGCCACAGGTGGCGCACGGTGCGCAGACCCGGGCCGGGGGCGTATCCGCGGCGGGCGAGGGCGGCGAGGAACCGTTGCGGCGTCACGTGCGTGGTGCAGCGACCGAGAGCGTCGGCGAGGTGCCCCTCCGCCCCCGGTCCCGCGCCCTGCCCCGCAGCCGGCGCGCCGTCGAGGCGCACCCGCGCGCTCAGCCCGGTCCGGGGCGTGTCGCCCGTCGTCCGGACCTCCGCGTGCAGCGGGCCGGCCCCGGACCCCGTCGCCACCTCCAGCGTGAGGGACCCGTCGTCCGGGACGTCGACCATGTCCCCGACCTTCACGTCTTCCAGCACGACGGAGCCGGCGGGGGCGGTGTCGGCGACCGCCTCGTGCAGCACGGACAGTTGGAACGTCGGGGGAACGGGGGCCAGCCCGCGCAAGCCGACCACCGCGCCGTCCAGGTCCGCGCTGATCCGGGTGATGCGGCCGGTCGGCCGGTCGGGGCCGGCGCACGGCGTCCGGCGCAGTACCTCCGCGTCCCAGGGGTAGGCGGGCAGTTTCACCTGACGGGCCGTTCCCCCGAACCAGCGCTCCCAGTCGACCCGGCCTCCGACGGCGAAGAAGGCGCCGAGCGACCGGGCGAGCGTCAGCGCCTCGTCGGCGGAACGCCGTGTCGTGGAGGCGACGACGGCCGACGCTCCGCCGGCCTCCAGAGCGGTGTCCTCGATTGCCGTCAGCAGCAGGGGGTGCGGGCTCATCTCGACGAAGACGCTGTCGGCCTCCTTGACCAGCCGGCGGATGCTGCCGAGGAAGCGGACCGGGCTCCTCAGGTTGTCCATCCAGTACGCGGCGTCGAGTTCCGCCCCCGTCAGCATGGATTCGCGGACGGTGGAGTGCAGCGGGACCTGGCCCTCGCGGGGTGCTATGCCGGCCAGCCGCGCGAGCAGGTCGTCGCGCAGCTGGTCCATGACCGGGGAGTGGGAGGCCACGTTCACCCGTACCGAACGGTGGAAGACACCCTCCCGCTCCAGTCGGCGCCCGATGCGCTCCAGGGCGGCGGCGTCCCCGGCGAGCACGGTCGAGGTGGGGGAGTTCTCGGCGGCGACGCAGACGCCGCCCTCTTGGGCCGCGACGTCCGCGGCCTGCTCGGGCGACAGGTCGACCGACAGCATCGCGCCCTGTCCCGCGGTGCTCTGCATCAGCGCGCTGCGGCGGCAGATGACGGCCGCGGCGTCGGCGACGCTGAGCGCGCCGGTGACGGCGGCGGCCGCGCTCTCGCCCATGCTGTGCCCGATGCACACCTCGGGCTCGACCCCCATGTCACGCCAGGCGGCGGCCAGGGCCACCTCCATGGCCCACAGCGCGGGCTGGACCGAGGCGACGTCATCGGGAGACTCCCGGGTCGCCGGGGCGGGTAACTCGCCCACCGAGCGGCCCGTCTCGTGGCGCGCGGCCTCGGCGCACTCCTGGAACGCGCGTGCGAAGGCGGGTGTGGTGGCCATGAGCGACCGGCCCATTCCCGGCCACTGCGAACCCTGCCCGGGGAAGACGAAGACGGTGCGCTTGTCCGTGCCGAAGCCGGCGTCACCGGTACCGGCTCGCTCTGTGGCCCGCCCGGCGGCCACGTCGCCCAGTGCGGCGGCCAGTTCGGCGTGATCGGCGCCGGTCGCCCACAGCCGGAAGGGATGGGCGTCGCGGTGCAGCGCGGCTGTGGCGCACAGGTCCCACAGCGGCAGCGCGCTGCCGGCCCCGCCGGGGGAGAGGTGGTCGGCCCAGGCCCCGGCGAGCCGGCGCAGGGCCTGCTCGGAGCGGGCGCTGAGCACGAGCAGATGGGCGGGCCTGCCCTCGGGCAGTTCCGTGGGGCCGTGTTCGGGCCGCAGGGGCGAGCGTTCGGGCTCGGTGACCACGACGTGTGCGTTGGTTCCGGACAGGCCGAAGGAGCTGACGCCCACGACGGCACTGCGGCCGTCGGTCTTCAGGCACTCGTTTCCGGTCACCAGGTGGAGCCGGTTCGCCTCGTCCGTGAGCAGGGGCTGGGGATCCGTCAGGTGCAGGGAGGCGGGGATGATGCCGTGCCTGGCGACGAGGACGGCCTTGATGAGACCGGCGACGCCGGCCGCCGCTTCGGCGTGCCCGATGTTCGACTTCACGGATCCGCACCTCAGCGGCCCCCGTCGCGGCCCCCGTTCGCGCGCGGCCGCGGCCAGGACCTTCAGCTCGACGGCGTCGCCCACCGGCGTGCCCGTGCCGTGGGCCTCCACGTAGTCGAGGTCGGAGGGCTCGATGCCCGCGTTCCGCCACGCCCTTCGGACCATGTCGTCCTGGCCCGCGACCGCCGGCTTGATCAGCGATCCGCTGCTGCGGCCGTCGTTGGTCACGGCACTGCCGGGCAGCAGGGCGAGTACGGGGTGGCCGGCCCGCTCGGCGTCTTCGAGACGGCTGAGGACGACGACGCCGATGCCCTCGCTGCGGACGAAGCCGTCCGCGCCGGTGTCCCCGAACTTGCACCGGCCGTCGGGCGACAGCATGGCCGCCTGGGAGAAGGCGATCGCGTCCAGGGGCGAGAGGATGATGTTGACTCCGCCCGCGATGGCCAGGTCCGTCTCGCCGCTCAGCAGGCTCTGGCGGGCCATGTGCACGGCGACCAGGGACGACGAGCAGGCCGTGTCGACCATCATGCTGGGCCCGCGCAGGTCCAGGTCGTAGGACAGGCGCCCCGAGGCCATGGCCCGGAAGTAGCTGCCGGCCGCCTCGCGCAGGCTGTTGCCGTCGGCGGTGCTGTGGCGGCCGTAGTCCGCTGTGGCCTGTCCGATGTACACGCCGGTGGCGGATCCGGCCAGCGTGGACGGGCGTATGCCGGCGTCTTCGAGCGCTTCGCGGACCACCGGAAGCAGCAGCCGGTGCTGCGGGTCGACACTGGCGGCCTCCGCCGGCGAGATCCCGAAGAAACCGGCGTCGAAGAGGAAGGGGTCGTCCAGGAAGCCGCCGTAACGGCTGACGGTGCGGCCCGGGGTACCGGACCGCTCGGCGACGTAGGGCGTGATGTCGAAGCGCTCGGGCGGGACGGGGGTGATGCAGTCCCTGTTCGCGATCAGGTTGTCCCAGAACTCCTCTATGCCGCGGGCCTGCGGAAATCTGCACCCCATCCCGACCACCGCGATCGCTGTCTCCCCGGTGCGTGCACGCATGAGAACCCCCCTGTCTGCGGTGACGCGGTGAGACCGCGTCAGGGCGCTGCCCCCCGGCAGCGCCGCGGCGAGATCGTAGTTCAAATCTGGACCCCAGGACAATGATGGGCTGAAAGTTAACCTTTGGCTTGAAGGGTGCTGTCGATTCCACCCGGGCAGCCGACGCGTCGCCCACCAGGGGTGATGTGGATCTGAGGTGATTCGTCATCACCACCCCGTCGCCGAAGGGGAGAAGAGTGGCCATGGGCAACGCGTGGAAACTGGTCTATGGTAAAAACTCGTACTCCAGACCAAGAAAGAACGCCGGTCGTAACATGGATTGCAGGGCAACCCGATGGCGGGTGCTGCGACACCACCCCTGCACCGGTCGACCACAGGAACGAGGAGGGGGACCTCGGATGGTTTCGTACGTACACCGACCAGCGCCTTTACCGAGTGCGCCGGAGCGCCTCGGCGAGGTCGCCGCCGCTCCACGCGGTACGGGGACCGGCGCGCCGGTCCCCGTACTGGAGGGGCTGCTGCACCAGGCGGCCCGCCTCCCGTCGCTCGCCGCCAAGTACGAACGGGAGCTCACGCGGCGCACCTTCGCCCTCGCCGACCTCCCCGTACTCACCCCGGGCGAACTGGCCACGGCGACCGCCGAGGCCCTCGCCCTCAACACGGGTGAGGGGCTGCTGTGGGCACACGGCGGCACGCTCGACACCCCGCACCTGACCCTGCTGCCGGAGCAGATGTTCGCCCCCGAGATCCGTAGCGCCTGGAACCCGCTCCACACCACCGACGTGGTCGCGAACCTGCACCCCGCGGGGCGGATGCAGCCCGACCACTACTTCTTCAACCGCTTCGCCACCGCGTCCGGCGCCACCGTCCTGCCGCTGGGTCCCTTACCCCAGGGCGCCGACGACGACTGGCTCCGCTTCCTCGCCCGCAACCACGTCACCGCCATCGCGGCGCCCCCGCAGGCCGTCTCCCGGCTGCTGCGGGCCAGCGTCGCCGGGCGACCGCTCCCGTGGCTGCGCACCCTGATGCTGGGCGGCGCCACCCACGACACCACCGACGACGGCCTGCTGGCCGCCCACTTCCCCTACACCGCCGTGTGGCGCCTGTACGGCACCCCCGCGGCCTGGATGATCGGGCAGCGCGGCCCGCACTGCCTGGCCGGCATCTACCACCCACTGCCCCACCAGCACGTCGAAGCGGTGGACGGGCGGTTGCTGGTCACGACCCTCACGCCCTCACGCACCCCGGCGCTCATCCGCTACGACACCCAGGAGCGCGGCGAGTTCGCGCACTGCGCGTGCGGCCGGCCGGGACCGGCCCTGCGGGTCCTCGGTACCCGCCCGCCGTTCTTCCGCTTCCACGGACGCACCCTGTCCGCCCGCGAACTCGTCGACCTGGCCACCGTGCACGACGAGGTCACGGCCGCCCAGGTCGCCGTCACCCCCGAAGAGCGGATCCAACTGCGCATCCGTCTCGCCCCCGGCGTCCCCGACGACCACCACAGCCACGCCTGGATCAGGTTCCGGGTGCTGGAGAACCATCCCGCCCTCGCGGCGTGCGTCCTCGACCAGCCGGAGGAGTTCGAAGTGGTCGCCGTGCACGAGTTCACCGGCACGTCCGTCCTGACCACCGAGGAGCACTGACATGCCGGACAGCGCCAACAAGGAAACCGTCACACCGATGAGAGGAATTGTCATGCCCGATCAGCTCACCTCCATGCAGGACACGGTTACGGCCCAGGCGGACGACGAAATCCTCGTCGCGGTGCGCGCGGTGGCTCCCGAGATCGACGAGATGATCAAGGCCGAGCCGCTGCCGGAGGGCTGGCTGCGCGGCTGGGACGTCGCCGGCGTCGTGCTGCGCGCGGCCCCCGAGGGCTTCAGCCCCAAGCCGGGGGACAGGGTCGTCGCCGTGGCCACGAGCACCCAGTGGTCGTCCTGCATGGCGCTGCCCACCGAATACGCCACCGTCCTGCCCGACCACGTGAGCTTCGAGCAGGCGGCGGCGCTGCGCGTGGCGGTCCTGACGGCGCTGCGCCTGGTACGCAGCGCGGGTTCCGTCAGCGGCAGGCCCGTCCTGGTGACCGGCGCGGGGGCCGGCATAGGGCGGCTGCTGGTGGAACTGCTCGCCGCGCTGGGCGCCGACGTCACGGCGCTGGTGGCCGACGCGGGCCAGGCCGTCGAGGCCGCGGAGCTGGGCGCGGCGCGGGCGACGGCGGACCCGGCCGGGGTCACCGGCTCCTTCGACATCGTCTACGAGGCGGCCGAGGCGGGCCAGACGGCCGCCGGCCGCGGTCTGACGGCCGACGGGGGAACGGTCTACCTCTACGAGAGCTTCGCCACGCGCCACGTGGACATCGGCTTCTTCCGGTTCTTCGGCGGCCCCGAGCAGGCCGGCCTGCGTCATTTCGTCTTCCGCACGGCCACCCCGGAGGACCGCGGCCTCGCCCAGCTGCTGGACCTGATGACCACCGGCGAGCTGTCGCTCGGCCCCGTCGCCGTCGCGCAGACGGCCACGGCCTGATCACATATGACGGCCTGATCACACGTCATGGGGGGTGCGGCCCGACGGCCGCACCCCCCATGACGCTTTTGCGTCCCGGCGTCAGCGGGTGGCGCGGGCCACCGGGCCGAGCCACCAGGTCAGTTCGGCGTGCAGCCGGTCCGAGTCGCCGGCGTGACCGTGGGCGGCTATGTGCCCGTCGGGCCGCACGAGGTAGTAGCCCTGCTGCCCGCAGCCCGTCGAGGAGCGGGCGGATCCCGCCGACAGGTCGACCGCGCGCACCTGTGGCCATGGCGCGGCGAGCGCGCGGGTCTGCGCGCGCCAGGCCGCCGCGTCGCCCGCGCAGGTCACCACCAGGCTCCATCCGGCAGGCTGTTCGCCGGGGCCCGCGATCCGGTGCGGCAGGGCCAGCTCACGCGGGAAGACCGCGCCGACGACCAGGCCGCCGGGCAGCTTCGAGCGGAACCGGCACGGCGGACGCCCGGAGGGCACCTGGGTCTCGCGCGTGGCGGGGTAGGCCAGCCGACGGCCCGCCATGACCGGCGCGTAGAGCCCGAACAGCCCGCTCCGCTCGGCCATGCGGAAGGCGACGTCCCGGGCGGCGACCGCGGCGGGCCTCTGCACCATCCACCCGCGGGTCTGGATGTCGGTGTCACGCACCACCCGACGCGCCACGGCGGCTCGTTCGGGCCCGTAGGTGAGCAGCAGGCCGGAGGGAGCCTGACCGTGGAGTACCGCCGCGATCTTCCACGCCAGGTTGTGGGCGTCCTGGATCCCCGTGTTGAGTCCCTGCCCGCCGGCGGGGCTGTGGACGTGGGCCGCGTCCCCCGCGATGAAGACCCGGCCCAGTTGGAACTCGGTGGCATGGCGGGCGTGGATGCGGAATTCGCTGACCCATACCGGCTCGGTGAGCCGCACGCCGCGCGGCCCGCGTTCGTCCACGATCTTCTGCATGCGCCCGACGCTGACCTTCTCGCCCGCGGGCAGGCTGGAGAAGAACCGGAAGACACCGCCGGGCAGGGCCACGATGACCAGCGCGCCGGCCGACGACTGGTAGTACAGGGCCTGGTCCGGCGGCAGGAACCCCTCGATGCGGGCGTCGACGAGGGCGAAGGCGCTTTCGTACGTGCTGCCGGTGAACCCGCCGCCGAGCTGGCCCCGCACCGCGCTGCCCGCGCCGTCGGTGCCCACGACGAACGGGGCACGGGTGCGCTCGATGCGGCCGTCGCCGTGTTCGAGCACGGCCGTGACGTCGGAGGTCCCGTCGATGCGGCCGGAGAAGTCGACGCCCTCCAGCGTGAGCAGCCGCACCCCCCGCTCCACCTTGCCGCCCAGGCTCGCCAGCCGCTCGCCCAGGATCCGCTCGGTCTCGTTCTGCGGCAGGCACACGGGGCTGAGGTGCTGCGGGAAGTCGAACCCGGCCAGGCGCCGGCGCTCGGAGAAGTAGCTGAAGGTGTTGATCTGGATGCCCGCCTCGCGCAGCTCGCCGAGGACGCCGAGGTCCTCGAAGAGGTCGATGCTGCGCGGCCACACGAGCAGGGCCTTGGGGAAGGGCGAGGGCTCCGTCGCGCGGTCGATGATGCGTACGCGTACGCCCCTGCGCAGCAGTTCGCACGCCGCCGTCATCCCGCTCGGCCCCGCCCCCACGACGAGCACGTCGTAGGGCTCGGGCGCCCCGGCCGTCCGCGCCGGTTCGGAGGTGCTCGGCATATCTGTTCCGCCTCTCATTGACGACAACCATCAAATCTCTTATGTTTCTTCGAAACCTTACATCTCACTTCGAGGCCTGGCGAGAGGAACGGGCCATCGAGGGCGAGCACCCCGCCGACGCCGCCGACACGGCGTCCCCATCGACCGGGAGCGCCTGGCGAAACCCCCGTTACCCAGGCGCTCCCTCCCCCCCCCGGGTCCCCCCCCGCACCCGAACACCCATCGACCGAAAGCAGGATGAAGATGCGATACCGCTACCTGGGCGACACCGGACTGTCCGTGTCGGAGCTGTGCTTCGGCGCCATGACGTTCGGCGGCGGGGCCTCCTTCCTGGGCGCCGCCGACCGCAACTGGTCGGAGTTCGGCACCGTCCAGGACGGGAACGTCGAGCAGATGATGAGCCAGGCCCTCGACGCCGGCATCAACTTCTTCGACACCGCCGACGTCTACAAGAACGGCATGGGAGAGGAGTTCTTCGGCCGTACCCTCGGCAAGGTCCGCGACCGCGTCATCATCGGGACCAAGGGCCGCTGGCGCATCACGGACGACCCGAACGACATCGGCGCCACGCGCCACCACCTCTACGCGGCCGTCGAGAACAGCCTCCGGCGCCTGAACACCGACTACATCGACCTCTACCACATCCACGGATTCGACCCGCGCACCTCGCTCGACGAGACGCTGCGCGTGCTCGACGACCTGATCCGCTCGGGCAAGATCCGCTACATCGGCGTCTCCAACTTCGCCGGCTGGCAGCTCATGAAGGCCCTGTCGGTCTCCGACCGCCGCAACCTCAGCCGCTTCGTCTGCTACCAGGGCTACTACAACATCGCCGCCCGCGACCTCGAGCGGGAGATCGTGCCGCTCGCCGTCGACCAGAACGTCGGCATCACCGCCTGGTCCCCGCTGGCCGGCGGGTTCCTGACGGGCAAGTACCGCCGGGGCGAGGGCCGTCCCGAGGGCAGCCGTCTGTCTCAGCGCACCCCCGCCGAATCGGCGCCGCTGACCGACGAGGACCAGGCCTACGACATCGTCGACACCATGGCGCAGGTCGCCGAGGAGCGCGGCGCCACCGTCGCGCAGGTCGCCATCAACTGGGTGCTCGCCAAGCCCGGCATCACCTCGGCCGTCATCGGCGCGACCAAGCCGCACCAGCTCGCCGACAACCTCCAGGCGATGGAGTGGACGCTGAGCGAGGACGAACTCGCCCGCCTCGACAAGGTCAGCGAGACCGTCGCCCCCTACCCGTACTGGCACATCGGCACCGTCGGTGCCGACCGCAAGCAGCCGGGCGACGTCTACCCGGCCTGATCACCACCACCTGGCGCGCTGCGCGGGCGACAACTGCGCAGCCGTGGAGGGACGACCCGTCGTGTCGTCCCTCCACCCGCTGTGCCCGCGCCCGCGTCGGTCCGTGCACCGACAGTGAGCAGGAACCCTCACCGCGAACAGAAAGCCAGGCCACCATGACCATTGCCACCGAGGTCGCCACCGAGGCGCTCCCGGAACTCGACTACGCCCGTACCGTCGACCGCCTCCTCGTCCACAGGGACGCCCTGGGAGAGGTGTTCCTGACGGACCTGCAGCCGCTGGGTGACACCAGATACGCGGCGGCGGCGCAGCTGCCCCGCTCGCACGCCTACTACGGCGACCACCTGCTCCGCCCCGGCCACCACGATCCCCTGCTGATACTCGAAGCATGCCGCCAGGCCACCCTCGCGGGCGCCCACCGCTTCTTCGGGGTACCGGCCGACAACAAGTTCATCCTCACCCACCTGGGTCTGCGCATCGACCACCCCGAGCTGGTGTTCGTGGGCACCTCGCCCTTCCGCCTCGCCATGCACGTACGCATCGGCAAGCGCATGGAACGCGAGGGCCGGGTCACCGGACTCGACTACGAGATCACCCTGTCCGGCGGCGGCGCCGTCTTCGGTACCGCGTCCGTCGGACTGCGGTTCAAGGACCCCAACGGCTACCTCACCCTGCGGCTGAACAACCGTGACGGAATGGCCCTGCCGTCCTCCGCCTCCTACCCGGCCGTCACCCCCGGCGCGCCCATCGCCCCGCACCTGGTGGGCCGCGCCAACCCCGACAACGTCGTCCTGCTGGACGGCGTCGTCGTCGGCGAGAGCGCGCAGGCACTGCTGCGCATCCCGGCCCGGCACGCCAGCCTCTTCGACCACCCGCAGGACCACCTGCCCGGCATGGTGATCGCCGAGGGGGCGCGGCAGCTCGCCCTGTTCGCCGCGCTCGAAGTCCGCGGGCTCTCCGCCTCCAAGACCCTGCTCACCGCGCTCGACGTGCGCTTCACCCGCTTCGGGGAGCTGGAGGACGACACCGTGCTGAGCGCCGTCGTGGGCAGCTCCGGCCGTACCCACCACCCGGCCGAGCCGCCCGTCGACTACACCCTCGGCGGCGTCCTGGCCGCCGTCGACGAGGACGAGCAGCGCCCCGAGGACCTGCGGGTCGGGGTCGAGGCGACGCAGAAGGGAGAGGTGCTGTGCACCTTCGCCTTCACGCTCACCCGCATGACGGCATGACCCGCGCCACGCCGACGAAGGGGCCGAGATGACCAGCACCACACGGACCGCGGCGTTCTCCGACGTGGACGAGACGCTGATCCGCGTCAAGAGCATGTTCCGCTTCCTGGAGTTCTACCTGCGCGGGCGGGGGGAGCCGCCGGCCACCTACGCCCGGCTGACGGGTGAACTGCGGCAGGCCGCGCTGCGCGGCGCCGCACGCGTGGATGTCAACCGCCGCTACTACCGGCTGCTGCGCGGCGAGAGCGCGAGACGGCTGGCGGACGAGGGGCGGCGCTGGTTCGCCACGGAGTGGCGGGAGCTCGCCGATGGCCTGTACGTGCCCGAGGTCGAAGAGGCCCTGGCCGCCCACCGCAAGGCCGGACGGGACGTGGTCCTGGTATCCGGATCCTTCTTCGGCCCGCTCGACCCCATCGCGGCGGACGTGGGCGCCTCGGCCGTCCTGGCCACCCGTCCCGTGATCCGCCGCGGCGAGCTCACCGGAGAGGTGCTCGCCCCGATGATCGGCGAGACGAAGGGGCGCGCCGTCCGCCTCACCGCACCGCTCTGCGGGCTGGACCTCGCCGGCAGCTGGGCGTACGGCGACCACGGCAGCGACCTGCCGATGCTGAGGGCGGTCGGCCATCCCGTCGTCGTCGGTTACGACCCGGAGCTCGCGGTGCACGCCTCCGCGCCGGGATGGGGACGTCTGCTGCCCGGACCGGCGCGGCGATGACAACGGCCGGGCCCTTCGCCAGGGCCCGGCGCCACCAGCGGGCCGCACCCGGCGGTCCGTCCGGAACAGGGGGAGGGACCCAATGACCCGCATCGGAATCGTGTCCACCGGCTCGTATCTGCCCGACACCGTGGTCGGCAACGAGGAGATCGCGCGCGGAGCGGACGTGAGCGACGAATGGATCGTCCGCAAGACCGGCATCCGCGAAAGGCGCCGGGCCGACGACCGTGACGCCACCTCGGACCTCGCGGCCCGCGCCGCCCTCGCGGCGCTGGAGCAGGCGGGGGTGGAGCCGCAGGACGTCGCGTACATCGTGCTCGCGACCTCCACGCCCGACCATCCACAGCCCGCGACCGCGAGCATCGTGCAGCACCTCATCGGCGCGGTGAACGCGGCCGCCTTCGACATCAACGCCGTGTGCAGCGGATTCGTCTACGCCACGACGGTGGCGGAGCGGCTGCTGCGTGCCGCGGAGGAGGGCCGCTACGCCCTGGTCATCGGCGCGGACATCTACTCGCGCATCCTGGACTACTCCGACCGCAAGACCGCCATCCTCTTCGGCGACGGCGCGGGCGCGGTGCTGCTCGGCGCGGTGCCCGAGGACCGGGGCATCACGGAGACCAGTCTGCTCAGCCGCGGCGACCAGTATCGCCTGATCAGCGTTCCGGCCGGCGGCAGCCGCATGCCGGCGAACGACCGCACGCTGCGCGAGGGGGCCCACTTCTTCCGCATGGACGGCCGCGGGGTGCGCTCGTTCGTGCAGGACAACCTGCCGTCGGCACTGCACGAACTGCTCGACCGGGCCGGGGTGGAGCGTGAGCTGGTGCGGCACTTCGTACCGCACCAGGCCAACGGCGTCATGCTCGGCGAGGTATGGCCCGAGCTCGGCCTGCCCCGGGCGACGATGCACCTCGCGGTGGAGGAGTACGGCAACACCGGCTCCGCGTCGGTGCCCATCACGCTCGACGCGGCACACCGGCGCGGGGAGTTCGCCGACGGGGAGACCGTACTGATGGCCGGCTTCGGCGGGGGGATGACCGTGGGGGCGGTGCTGACCCGCTGGGCGCCCACCGCCTTCGCGCGGCCCCGCAGCCAGGAACTCACGGCGGTGGTCTGAGCCGTGGCCGAGTACCCCGCCGCGACGGCGTCCGTCCCACACGACCCCGACCTCATCAGGCTGATCGAACGGCACGTCGCCCGGCGCAGGCGGGAGCGTCTGCGCCAGGCCGTCGAACGGTCCCTCGCCGAAAGGCTGCTGGGGTCCCACTCCGCGCCGAATATCAGCCATCGAGCAGATAGCTGGTAGCGGACAGATATAAGATGTCTTATGCTCTGCTGAAGTCATCCGACCATGCGCAATCACGCAACTCTCAAGCAGGAGGAGAACTGTGTCCGACCACAGTTCAAGCGGCCGCCCCAGCACCATGGCGATCACGGTGGGCCTGTTCTTACTGGCACTGAACTTACGGCCCGCGCTCGGCGCCGTATCCCCCGTACTCAACGACATCCAGGGGTCCTTGAACCTGTCCGATTCGGCGGTCAGCCTGCTCACCACCCTGCCCGTGGTGTGCCTGGGCGTCTTCGCCGCCGTCTCGCCCGCCCTCTCCCGCCGACTGGGCACCCCCGTCGCGCTGGTGCTGGGCTTCGTACTCCTGATCGCGGGCATCCTGATCCGGCTCGAAACCGCCGCCTGGGCCATGTTCCTGGGCACCGCCCTCGCGGGAGCGGGCCTCGCCATCGGCAACGTCCTCATGCCCGCGGTCATCAAGAGCGCCTTCCCCGACCGGGTCCGGCTCTACACCGGCATCGCCACCGCCGCGCTCAGCGCCGGAGCCGCACTGTCCGCGGGCATCGCGGTACCCCTGCGGGACAGCGTCGGGGGCTGGAGCAACTCCCTGGCCCTGTGGGCCCTTCCCGCCGCCGTCGGCCTGCTGGTCTGGCTGCCCCTGTCCAAGCGGTCCTCCCGGCCCGCGGCCGCCGCCGCCCCCACCGGCGACAAGGGGTCGCTGCTCGGCGACGCCATGGCCTGGCAGGTCACCGGCTACCTCGCCCTGCGCGCCCTGGCCTACTTCACCGCCCTGGGCTGGCTGCCGACCGTCCTGGTCGACTTCGGCTACAGCAACTCCTCGGCCGGCGCCATGCTGTCCCTGGCCATGCTCATCAGCGTGCCGGGCGCCCTGGTCGCCCCGGTGCTGGTCGGGCGCAGCGGAACCGCGCCCATCGTGACCGTCATCGCCGTCGCGGGCGCGGCGAGCCTCCTCGGCCTGCTCTTCCTTCCGGGGGCCGCCGTCCTGTGGGTCGCCCTCCTGGGCCTGACGCTGGGCGCCGGCCACGCGATGGCCCTGACCTTCATCGGTCTGCGGTCCGAGAACCCGCAGACCGCCGCGCAGCTGTCCGGCATGGTGCAGACCATCGGCTACCTGGTCGGCGGCATCGCCGGCCCGCTGCTGCTCGGCCTCCTGCACGGCGCGACCGACAGCTGGACCGTTTCGCTGGTCCTCCTCGCCGTCTTCACCCTGCCCGAGCTGGTGTTCGGCCTGTGCTCCAGCCGAAACCGCTTCGTGCGCGCCCGCCGCACGACGCGGCAGCCGGCCGCCACCCGCACCCCCACGCCGGACCCCGCACTCGTCGACTGACCGCTCCCCGGCGATCACTCGCCCCACACATCCCCCCACACATCCCCCGCCACGCCTCGTCCCGCCGCCACTGCGGTGAGGCGGCCAAGGCGTGCCCCCGTACCCACCACCAGGAGATCCCGTGTACCACGTCGCCGTTGCCTTCGACGTCCTGCCCGAGCACCACGAGGAGTTCATCGCGGCCAGCCACGAGGACGCCCGCGAGTCGGCCGTGGACGAACCGTTCACCCAGCGCTTCGAGCTCGTCGTCGACGAGAACGACCCCAACCGCTTCTACCTCGACGAGGTCTACGACGACGCGGCCTCGTTCGACAAGCACATGGCCGGCCCCCACTTCGCCCGGTTCTTCGAGCGGATCGGCCACATCGCCGAAGGCCCCACCTGGCTCATCCGCGGCACCCGCGTCATCGACCCGACCAGCACCTGAGCCCCCCGGCCGGAATCCGACCGGCCCGCCGACCACAGAGGAGGACTCCATGTGCAGTCCCGACGTCATGAAGCTCGTCCACGGACAGGACGGCCACCACTGCGGCGGTCATCCCGGCACGGACACCGAAACCGCCACGAACGCCGGGGCCCGGGACGCCCCGCGCCCCGCGCGTGAGCCGGCCCCGCTGATCCGGGGCAGCCGGGTCAGCGACCTCACGCACACCTTCGGCAACGACTTCCCCGTACTGGAACCGATCGTCCTCAAGCCCAACATCGACCACTTCGCCCACATCGCGGACGAGGGGTTCAACGCCAACAAGCTGGAGATCGACGAGCACACCGGAACCCACGTGGACGGCCCCGCACACCTCGTGGACGGGCCCATCTACACCGACGAGATCCCCATCGACCGCCTGATCGCACCGCTGTGCGTCATTCGCATCGGCGAACGCGTCGCCAAGGACCACGACGCCACCCTGACCGCCGACGACATCCTGGCGTACGAGAGCCGCTACGGCCGGATCCCCGACGGCGCCCTGGTCGTCATGGACTCGGGCTGGTGCGACCGGATCAACACGCCGGGGGCCTACATCAACCGGGATGCCGACGGCGTTCCGCATTTCCCCGGCCTGGGCTTCGACGCGGCCGAGCTCCTCGTGCGCGAGCGTTCGATCGTCGCCGCCGGCACCGACACCCCCAGCCTCGACGCCTCGAAGAACCTGCAGATCGACGACCCCGGCGCACACCGCATCATTCTCGGCGACATGCGCTACGGCGTCGAGAACATCGCCAACCTCGACACCGTGCCCGACTTCGGGGCCACCGCCCTCGTCGGGCTGATCAAGCACCGCAAGGGCTTCGCCGGCCCCTGCCGGGTGTTCGGCATCTACTGACCGGACCACCTCGCGGGCGGGCGTGCCTCACGGCGCGCCCGCCCCTCCGCCATGCGACAGGAAGCAGGAAGGACCCCCATGACGAAGCCGGACCGCCGGTACGCCCTGATCACCGGCGCCAACAAGGGCCTGGGCCGGGAAACCGCACGCCAGTTGGGCCGGATGGGCATGACCGTGCTGATCGGCGCCCGTGACGCGGCCCGCGGCGAGAGGACGGCGGACGAACTGCGCCACAGCGGCATCGACGCCCGCTTCGTGCACCTCGACGTCACCGACGAAGCCACCGTCCAGGCGGCCGCCGCGGCCGTCGAGGAGGACTTCGGGCGCCTGGACGTCCTGGTCAACAACGCCGGCATCGTCGAGGACGACGTCGAACCCAGCGCCACGACGGCAGGTCTCGCCCGCGACATCTACGCGACGAACGTCTTCGGCGTCATCACCACGACGCACGCCCTGCTGCCCCTGCTGCGCACATCGCCCGCGGGCCGTGTGGTGAACGTCTCCAGCCGCCTCGGCTCCCTCGCCAAGGCCGCCGACCTGTCAACACCGCACCGGCAACTGCTCGCCTACAACTCCTCCAAGGCGGCGCTCAACTCACTCACCCTGCACTACGCACGCGAGTTCGCCGGCACCCCCCTGAAGATCAATTCCGCCACACCCGGGTACGTGGCCACCGACCTCAACGGCCATCAGGGCACCCGCACCGTCGAGGAGGGCGCCCGTATCGTCGTCCACCTGGCCACCCTCGACGAGGACGGCCCCACCGGCGGCTTCTTCGACGACGAGGGCCCCGTCGCCTGGTAGGTCCCGAAGGACCTCGATGCAAAGCCCCGGCCGGGGCGGGCTCCGGGCCCGGCTCGGGGAAGGGCTTTTGTTGCGGCGACTGTCGGTCGGCTGGCCCCACCCCCCCCCACCCCCCCCGCCCCCCCCCCCCCCCCCCCCCCCCCCCCCCCCCCCCCCCCCCCCCCCCCCCCCCCCCCCGCCTGGGGCTTTGCATCGAGGCGCCTGTCGTCCGGCCGCCCCTACTTCCCCTCGGCCGGCTTGTAGCCCGCCAGCGCCTCGGAACACGTCTCCAGCCGCGCCAGGAACTCTCTGGCCGCGTCGGCCTCGAAGCAGGCGGTCAGGACGGCTTCCACGCCCCGGACGGCCTCGTCGGCGCGCCGGATCAGGGCACCTCCGGTGCGGGTGAGGCGGGCTTCCAGGATCTGCTGGTGGATCGGGTGCGGGCGGCGCTCGACCAGACCCCGGCCTTCCACTGTGGCCAGTACCGACGACATCGTCTGCGGTGTGACCATGCCGCGGCGCGCGAGCGCCGCCCCGGACAGCCCCGGCTGCTGCTGGAGCGCCAGGAGCACGTTGTACTGGGGGACATTGAGCTTGAACGGCTTCAGGGCAGCATGCTTGGCGGACGTGAGCTCCTGCTCCACCCGCTTGATGTGGTCCCCGATACGTTCTTCCATCGCCGATGACGCCATGACGTTAAGGTTACCCGCATATCTCTTATCACCACATGACCCCTGCGCATGATCTGACATCAGATGGTCTCCGGCCCGTGCGTTTCGGTCCGGGGACGGCGCCGGGCGAAGAACAGCCGTACTTCCTCACCGCCACCACTCCGCGGCGGGGGACCCAGGACCACGGCCGGCAGCGCGTCGCTCACCGTCGAGCGGCGCGCGTCCTGGCCGAAGCCGTTCGACCACTGGTGCACGGCATGCCGCGGCGACAGCGGAACAGGGTGCGCCGGCTCGATCCCCGGCCCGTGCAGCAGCTCCTGCGCGGCGGCCCGTGACCCGCACGTGCCCGTCGGCACGCTCTCGGCGTACACGTCAGCGCCTGCGCAGCGACGCGTCCGCCAGCTGCGGCGGTGAGTAGTCCGCGTCCGCGGGATTGAGGTCGGTACCGGGAGGGACCAGTTCGTCGATCCGGTCCAGCACGGCGTGGTCCAGTTCCACATCGGCGGCCAGCAGGTCCTTCAACTGGTCGGCGGTGCGCGGGCCGATGATGGCGCTGTCGACGGCCGGATGGCTCAGTACGAAGGCCAGCGCGAGGTGCGTGAGGGAGAGCCCCGCGTCGGAGGCGAGCCGCAGCAGATCCTCGACCACCTCGTACTTACGGGCGTTGCCCGGCAGGCTCTGGTCGAACTTGTGCGGGATGAGGGTACGCCGGAAGTCGTTGAGTTCCAGCGGCCCGCCGCGGCGGTACTTGCCGGTGAGCCAGCCACTGGCCAGCGGACTCCACGTCAGGACGCCGACGCCGTACTTCTGCGCGGTCGGCAGCACCGCACGCTCCACGCCCCGCATGAAGACGGAGTACGGAGGCTGCTCCGTGTGGAAGGGCACGTGCCCGCGACGCTCGGCCGTCCAGCGGGCTTCCACCATCTGCTCCGCCGGGAAGTCCGAACTCCCGATGGCGAGCACCTTCCCCTCCCGCACCAGGTCGGACAGGACCGACAGCGTTTCGTCGATGTCCGTCGACGGATCGGGCCGGTGCACCTGGTACAGGTCGATCCGGTCCGTGTCCAGCCGCCGCAGGCTCCCCTCGACGGCCTGCCGTATCCAGCGCCGCGAATTGCCCTGCCGGTTGCCGCCCCCACCCATGGGGAAATGCACCTTGGTCGCGAGCACGACCTCGTCCCGCCGCCCCTTGAGCGCCTTCCCGACGATCCGCTCCGACTCCCCCTCCGAGTACATGTCCGCCGTGTCGACGAGGTTGACCCCGGCGTCCAGAGCGGCACGAACCAGACGCTCACCGTCCCCGTGGTCCCGGTTCCCCCAAGCGCCGAGCATCATCGTGCCCAGAGCGATGCGGCTGACCGTGATGCCGGTACGTCCGAGAGTGGTCGTGCGCACAGCTTCCCCTTCCGTCGGTGTGCCCCACGGCCCCGCACACACACCAGCGGCGACCGCAGACTATACGACATCTTATACATAGAAGAGTTGCGATACCCTGCCTCCGGCGCTGCCGACCGGTCCCGCACCGCCACCCTGCGCGACGGCCACGACGATGTCGTCGCGCGTTCGGCGTCGATGTGGTTTCGGGGGGAGGACCACCCCCGTCACGCGGCAGAAGAAGGTGCGCGGGAACCCCGCCGCGGTGAGGCAGGCCCACACATGTGCCCGCGCCCGACCGACCGGCGCACTTGGTCCGAAGAAGGAGGCGACGACCGGTGAGTGACAACGACCACGACGTCCCCGCGGATGAGCGGGAGCTGTGCTGGTGGGTGTGGGTGAGGACAGCCGGTTGGTGCGGGGCGCGTCGGTTGCCGGCGGCCGGACCGCCGTCTGGTGCCTGTGGGGCGGCCGACGCCTGCACCGCCCGTGGCTCCGTCGAGCAGGGACGTCAACTGGAGGGCGAGGACCTCGGGGTCGCCCGCGTCGGCCTCCTGCCGTTACTCACCATTCCCGCCTGCCAAACCACGCCCTAGACTGCGACCGCTCCAAAACCTGGCGATCATCAGGAGGGCGCGCAACATGAAACGAGCACTGATCAGCGCATTCGCGGCCGTGACGTTAGTCGTGTCCGGGGGGAGCGTCGCCACCGCTTCCGACGGCGCTCCACCGCGCACCACGCACGGCCCCTGCCAGTACGCACAGACCCCGGACGAGCCGCCGGCGCGCCCTGTTCCGCTGCCGCCCGACCCGCGGCGCACCCCCAGCCGTGGCGTGATCGACATGGCCGTCCCGACCAGCCAGGGCCCCCTCCCGCTGCACCTTGACCGGGCCAAGGCGCCGTGCACGGTCCAGAGCTTCCTGCACCTGGCACGGCACGGGTTCTACGACCGTACGGTGTGCCACCGCCTGACGGCGTATCCGACGCTGAAGGTCCTGCAGTGCGGCGACCCGACCGGTACCGGTGAGGGCGGGCCCGGGTACAAGTACAAGGACGAGCTGCCGGTCGACCTGCCGCCCGCACCCACCGATCCCACCGGCACGCGCCGCCTCTACGGACGCGGCCTGCTGGCGATGGCCAACGCCGGTCCGGACACGAACGGCTCACAGTTCTTCGTCGTCTACGGCGACTCCGCACTGCGACCGAACTACACGGTGTTCGGCACCGTCGGACCCGACGGCCTGGCAACACTCGACAAAACCGCCGCCGGAGGCATCGAGCCGACCGCGGAGAACCCGGCACCGGTCGACGGCACACCCGTACTACGGACCGAGCTGCTCCGCGTCCGGCCGTCCGGCCGGCATTGACGCACCATGACATGGCCACGACCTCGATGAGCGTGCCTGGCGCCTGAGGCCGCGCTTCCGGCGGCTGCTCGACGCCACCCGAATCCCCTTTTCCACAGGGCCACGGAGAAGCCGTTCGCCTCCGCGTCCGGAGCAGCGAGGCTATTGCCCAGCCGCCGAGGAGGGAGAGCGTGCGGAGGCACGCCTTGACCGCCGTCCAACCGTTGTCCGTCCTGGAGAAGGAGCCTTCTGTAACACCCTTTTGCCGGGAGACCCCTGCCGGCTGCTCCCGCGGGGCAGTCGGCAGGGGTCAGATCGTGACGGGGCCGTGAGCGGTGGCGAACTCGACCGAGACCAGGCCGGGTTCCTCATCCTCGACCCAGGTGACGTCGATCTGGTCGAGGGGGTGGTCGGCCGGTTCGCCTAGGAATTCGGCGATGGAGGCGGCGTTGCCGGCGATGGAGACCCCGTGGATGGTGGTGGAGGTGCGCGGGTCGGCGCTCGGGCGCTCCTCGTTGGGTACCAACCACTGAAGGAAGTAAGGCAGTTGCGGGTCCTCCAGAAGCTCCAGCAGGCCGATTTGCTTCCACCTCAGGTCGAGCCCGTCGGGGCGGACACGGTGGCCCTCGGTCGAGGTGCGGCCGAGGCGGGCTTCGACCGGGGCGATGTCGTCGACGGAGACCACCCAGCCGAGCCAGCCGCCGCCCTCGGCGGCGCGGCGCGCGACTGCCTGGCCGAAGGGTGCGCGGTCGGCGGCGGGGTGGTCGAGCGTGGTGACGACCTCGACGTAGGTGCCGCCGCTCAGGGGGAGAATGAAGTTGCGGGTGCCGAATCGCGGGTGCACGCCCCCGTCGACGAACCCGCCGCCGAGGGCCGATCCGATCCACTGGACGGTGGAGACGAAGCTGTCGCGGGCCACCGCGTAGGACACGTGATCAAGTCGCACTGGGCCATCATCACCCGACAACCCGCACAAATCCCGACGCCGCGCCCGCCGTTCCGGCCGCGAACGCTGCGGATTCAGCCGTGGAGCGGATTGATCATCGTCATTCCGGCGGGGAGGCCCGGTCGAAGCCAGGCGGCAGCGCTGCCGCCATTTTCGCCGGTGGTGAGGGAGCCCATACATTGCTGCGGAAGGAACCGATGCTTTCCTCGCGCATCTTCATCTGGCAGCTACGACCCCATCCGTCTGGTGCAGGTTGGTGTCGCTTCCCCGGTAGGTGCCGTGGCGCCCGCGTAGGGCAGCGCCCTGGTGTCGGCCTCGCGGGGCTATTGCGCCCACTGCACTCCGAGTGCGGCGAGGGCTTCGAGTTGCGTCTGGTCGAGCCGGTCGCGGCGCTGCTTCTGGTTGGTGATCCATACGCCGGTGCGGTGCTCGGTGCCGTCGGGGAGGTGCTCGATGTGGGCTCGCCCGGGCAGGCCGCCGCCTTCCCGTTCGATGTACTGGGTGAGGGCCTGGATGCCCTTGTGGAAGGCTTCCGCGCCCCGCCCGGACGTGGCGGTCGTGCCCGGCTCCGTGGCCGCCGTACGGGTCCGTACGGCCCGCGCCGGCTTCACGCCGAGGCCGGCGAGGCGGCGCTGCTGCTCCTCGTTCAGCCGGCGGAAGTCGTGGCGCTGTGTGGCGAGCCACCGGCCGGTGTCCTCGCCGTGCCATGTCACCCCCGGAACGATGCCCGCAAGGCGTGCACCGTCCGCGAGGAGGGCCTTCAGGCCTGCGTACTGGCGCTGCCAGTCCACGGTCCACCCGAGTGCGCCCGGGTTCCAGTCCGCATCGATCGCGGCGAGGGCTGCGGCCCGCCGCTCCGCGCGCTCCGGGTCCTTCCCGAGCCCGCCGGGCCGGCGGACGTTGGTCAGCCACTGCCCCACCGGCTTGTCCAGCGCGGTCGCGTGCCGCGGCGCGGCCAGGGTCCCGTGCTGCTCGTAGTAGGCCCGTGCGGCGGCGAGGTTCTCGGCGAAGGCGGCGTCGGCGGTGTCCCACACGATCCCGAGCTCCTCCAGCTCGGCGGCCCGCTCCCCGGTCATCTGCCCGGCGCGGAAGGCACGCCGCTGGTCGGAGAGCCACCGCCCGAGGGGGTGCGCACCCTCCACGTGGTCGTAGGGCACCTCCAGGTCGCCCTCCCGTTCCCGGTACCGGAGCGCGGCTTCGATGCCCCTCCTCCAGTCCTGGCGTTCGGTGTTGAACACCTGGTAGCTGATCCACTTCGCGATCAGCGCGGGGTCCCGCGGGGCGGCGAACCGCAGCAGCAGCCGAGCCTCCTCGCCGCCCGCGTCGGGCGCCTCGCCGATCAGGGGCGACGGCGCTACGATGCGCTTCTGCGCTTCCTGAGGAATTGCGAGCATTTCCACGGCACGCTCATCATGCGCCCGAAGACCCTGCAATACCCGAATCAAAGGTCCGTAGGACTTTGAGGAAAGAATCCCCTCAGGGTCTTCGTCCTCGGCCAGGAAGACCGGCACGATCAGCGTCGCCATCTTCCCTTCCCCGGGCTTTTGGCGCAGGGCCCGGCCGATGGCCTGGACGATGTCGACGGCGGACCCCTTGGGGTCGATCAGCGCCACGCTGTCCACGGCGCGGATGTCGACACCTTCGCCCAGCACCCGGCAGTTGGCGAGGACGGCGCGGCCGGCCCGCCGTCCGAAGTCGGCGAGGACGTCGGCGCGGTGTTCGGCTTCGTGCTGTCCGCGCAGCCATCCCGTCCACACCTTCGCCGGGTGCCGGCCCGGGTCGACGGCATGCAGCCGGGCCGCCACCCGGGGCAGGCCCTCGGCGAAGGCCTGCGCTTCGATGGTGCGGTGGTGAAAGGTGATGGTGGTCTTCAGACCGTGGCTCGCCATGGTTTCCAGGAGGGTGGTCTGCATCGCTGCGAGCCGCTCGCCCCGCAGTTCCTCCTCCCACCGCTCCTTCCCATAGAGCCGGTCCGGGGTCACGACAGGGTCCACCAGCTCGGCCACGACCACCTGATACCGCGCCAGCAGCCCCCGCGAGATCGCGTCCGCCAGCGACAGCTCGTAGACGACAGGACCGAACACCTTCGGGTCGTCCATCGAGCACGCCAACTCCGCCGACAGCGCTTCGTGGTATGGCACGTAGGTGCGCCCGGCAGCCTCTTCCCTTCGCCGCCGGACCTTTTCCTTCCGCCGGTGTGCCGCCGCGGCCGACCGCATCTCGGCCCGCGTCCGCGGCCGCTCGGCCCAGATCCTCGGGGTGGCGGTCATGTACAGCCGGCGGTGGGCCGGGATCACCTCCTGGCGGTGCACCGCCGCCCACGCCTTCCCCGCCGACCCCGATGTCCGGTGCGCCTCGTCGACCACCACCAGGTCGAAGGGCTCCATCACCAGCCCGTACTCCCCACCGAATGCCTCGGCCACGACCGGCAAGGAGGCGTAGGTGGCGTACACGGTGACCGGGCCCCGGCCGTGCCACAGGGCGAGCTGCGGCGCCGACGTCGTGGCGCGCACCTTCAGGTCGTGCAGGTGGGCGCTGTCCTCAAGTGAGCACACCGCGACCGCCGGCCCGGTGTGGCCGGCAGTCCGCCACTCCCGGGCGGTCTGGGTGAGGAGATCCAGCGTCGGCAGGAGCACCAGGACCCGGCCGCCACGGGCAAGCCTCAGCGCGGCCGCCGCGGCAATGAACGTCTTTCCGGTCCCGCACGCAGACACGACCGTTGCCCGCAGTCCTGCCTTCGGGATCCGCTTTCCCGGAGGAGTTTCCAGCCCGTGGACGATGGCTTCCACAGCCTCTTCCTGGTGTGGACGGAGCGTGATTCTGGTGGTCATCGACATTCGTCACTCCGCTGAAACACCCCCGCCGGAAGGGAGGAGCCGAGTTTTCGAGATACTACACACTGCATCAATGTATCTTGAATTTACCGGACCAGTATATGGATGTGCCCGGCATTTGCGGACAGGTCTCGTTCGACAGCCTTCACCGGTGTCGGGTGTGAGAGGGGGCCGAGGGTGCCGTATGGGAGTTGTCTGTCCCACCTGCGTCGGGTGCCGGTCCGCCGCGATGATCTATCAGAAGTATCGACGTACGAGCTCTTCCGTCTGGCTGGCATATTCCGGTCGTGTGGTGCGGTGCAGGTTGATGTAGGGACGGGCCAAAGCGAAGGTTGTGGGGATTCCGGGGAAGAGGGCTACCACGTCTCCGCTGTTGACCAGGCCGCGATTGGTCAGCACTGCGAGGAGCTCAAGTTTCTGGAGGAGGTTGTCCAAGCCCTCCCTGTCATCTGTGCCAAGGTGGGTGAAGTCCCCGAGCTCATGGGCTTTTAGCCGGCGACGGATGCGACTGAGGTCAGCAGACTGATACTCCTGGTGCAGCGCGACCAGCGAGGTGATCGCCCGGGTGCGTTTGGCCTCCTTGACCTGGCGGGCGGCGTACATCGCTGCCAGGGCCACGATGACTGTGCTGGACACGGAACTCAACGCTGCCACGGCATCCCAGCCCATGCTTCCCCCCGGTCCGTTGAAGGCCAAGGCTAGCCCCGCCCGTGATCTGGCGGTCAGGGTTCACCAAGAGTGCCTCAACCGGTTCTGCCTCCATCGCATGACATGAAGCCACCCGCAGCTCAGCGTGCCTTGGAGATGGTTGAAGGGGGTTGTGAACACCATTAAGTGCATCCTCGCCGCGGTTGCCCTCGCAGGCACCGCAATCGTCTTCGCCGCAGCGCCCCAGGCCTTGGCTGCTGGTCCTGGAGCCATCGGGTCGAGCGCCAGTTTCCTGGGCGGTCAGTCAGGCAACACGGACCTGACCGTGGGAAGGGACTTCTTCTACGCCCTCAGCCCGGCGAACAAAACCCTGGACTGACCCGGTCAGCCTGAACCAGGTCATGAGCGAGGGCTCCCTGTGACAGTACGCGGCAGGGGTGGGCCGGATTCGAACCGGCGTCATCCCTCTGAGCAAGAGGGTGCGTCGACCTCTGCGCCACCTGCCCCCGCCGCGGCCGGCTGAGGCTATGCCACCCAGGTGCCCCCTTGCTGTTGGCTGCCCGCGGAGCGGGCTGGTCCTGGAGGCGGAGCCGGAAGGGCCTCCGGCTAGGCAGTGTCTGATGGCTCTTTGATGAGGTCGCGGAGCCAGATCACGATGGCTGCGTCGCCGCAGGCCCGGTCCGGCCGGGTCCGCGGACGCCCGGGCCCAGTGCGGGCGACCTTGAGTACCTGCATGAGCGGGATGAACATCGGGCCGTCTCCGCGCTGGCCGGGCGAGGTCAGCCATGCCAGGGGGCGGCAGCGGTCGTCGGCCAGCAGGTGGATCTTGCTGGTCAGTCCGCCCCGGGAGCGTCCCAGGGCCTCGCGGCCCTCTTCGTCCACACGCGAGCCACCCCCTTTTCGGGGTGGTCGGTTGGGGGAGCGTGCCGGGCTCCGGCCGCGTGCTGGTGGGCCCGGCAGGTGGTGGAATCGACGTTGACCGCCCACTCGCCGTCCGTGTCCTGGGCGGTGGAGTCGGCGCCGGCCTGCAGAGCGCGCAGGATCTTCGACCAGGTGCCGTCGGCCGACCACCGGCGGTGGCGTTCGTAGACCGTCTGCCAGGTTCCGTAGCGTTCAGGCAGGTCACGCCACGGAATCCCTGTCCGCGTCCGGTAGAACACACCGTTGACCACGGTACGGTGATCAGCCCACCGCCCACCCGGGTTCCCGGTCTCCGGCAGCAGCGGAGCTATGCGCTCCCACTGAGCGTTCGTCAGTTCATGCCGACGCACCATGACGGACCCCTGCCCGGAACAGCGGTGGATCCACCATGCCGGGCAAGAGGCATCAGACACTGCCTAGTCGTTCCTGCGGGTTCCCGGGCCGCCCGCGCAGCCCGGGAGCCGGGGGTCCTCGCTGCGGCGGGACCTCCGGCTCGCAGTTCCTCCGCAGGGGTGATTCTTGCCCTCGCGTATGCGTAGGCGGTCTATGTGGTTTGCTCCCCCTACGCCACCGTGGGTGACGCGTTCGCCGCGGCAACAGTCGCAGCATCCTCGCGACCAGCGGACCACGCGGCGTGGCTTCGACTGCTCCAGGAAGCGAAGGGTGGCTTTGTTGGTGAGTTACCACTGACGTACAAAGCCAGAGGAGGTCCGGGTCTGATCGGGGGTGGTCAACGGGCGGTAGTGAGCTCGGCACCGAAGGCACCGCCGCGCGCATCCGGCGTGGGGTCGCCGACATCCGAGCCGCCGCCGCCCCCTCCGCTGTGGCGCCCGGCCGGGCCGTCACGTCCCCGCGCCCCGGCGTTGGGCGCGGGTGAAACGCAGCGCTCCTGTGCCACCTACGCCCCGGCGGGCAAATGGCCGTGGGGCGCACCCCCCCCCAGAGAACATCTCTAACCGGCTCTGGTCACTCGGGAGGAGTGGGCTCGGGCTGCGGAGCATTCCGAGTTCGCCGCCTCTGGTTCCATCGCCAGGCCGCGAGAGCCAGGCCTACGAGGGCGGTGGCGGCCACGTTCCCGGCGACGTCATGGATCAGGAAGGACATCGCGGCATCCACCTGTCCAGGCGTCAGCACAGTCGCGGAGCCGATCTGCAGGGCGGTTTGAGCTGCTGCTTCACCTGTAGTCATGCAAGCAGCAGACCGCTTCGGTCCCATGAAACCCCAGTGATTCAGATGACCCCGTAAACACCCGGACGCTGCTGGTCGCAGGTGGAACAGACACGCCTTTTCGTCGAACGGCCACGCCGTTCAGGAACGTTCGGTGAAATCCGCGTACGTTCAGGCGTAACTGCCCTACCGTGGACCGTCACGCTGTACGCGACGCCAGGAGGGGCAGTGACGCAGGGCAGTGTCGAGACGCACCCGGGCGACGCCGAGGCCATGAGCGCCTACGACGAGGCGTTGCGTACCTTCGCGATCGACCTGACCCGGTTCCACATCCAGTTCGGCGCCCCCTCCTACTCCCAGCTCGTCAAAGCCTCCGTGCGCCCGAAGCTCACCAAGGCAGGCGTGAACGAGGCGCTCTCGGGCAAGCGACTTCCCTCGTGCGAGGCGCTGCTGGAGTTCGTGCGCGTCGTCTGCAGCCCGATCCCCCAGCAACCGGGGACTCAGGCCGCGGCGCATTCCCCAGCCCACGCCACGCTCATCACCCAGTGGCGCGACCGCTGGGTCGAGGTCAAGTTCTTACAGCGCCAGGCCCAAGCACCCTGGAAGCGCGTACGGAACTCCGCGAAGGAACTCCTGGAACAGGCCCTCCGAGAGGCGGAGATCGTCCGCACCGAAGCGCATGAAGAGGCCGACCGGGTCCGCGCTGCCGCGCATGCGGAAGCGAAAGCCATCCGGACGAGGGCCCTCAGGGACGTAGCACAGGCCGTCATCGACGGCATCCCGCTCAACGGCAGCCTGCACATCTTCCACGCCCACGCCCAGGACCCCCTGCCGGCCTGGAAGGAGCGTTGGATGCCGCTCGATGCCATCTTCAGGGGCGGGAGGAAATGGGACTTCAAGGCGCCCTTCTGGTTCGCCGTCCCGGCCCCGACACCTCTGATGCCCGAGGACGGTGGCCCGACCCCCATCGGCGAGCTGGCGACTGGCCTCTGGTATCTGGCCATCGAGTGGCAGGGGCTGAAGCTCCTGGCGCAGATACAGGACGGCAGGCGAGGCATCCTCCACGACACGTACGGAATCCAGCGGGGCTGAATTTCTCCGGCGGCTCGGCCCCGGGTCGAACGCGCATGGTGTCCGTCCTGGTCGGGTCCCCGCACCGTGCGGGAGAAGAGGGGGCTGTGGCCTGCTGCGGCCGGGCTGACAAAACCGACGGTCGGCGTTCCGCCGTTCCACCGAAAGCCCGGCCGCGTTCCTGCTGTTCCGCACGCCTGTGACCTGCGGCAAGGAACGCATCTCACCCGCTGCGCCGGGGGAGCGGGCGGCATCGCGGGGGAGGGCGGGGCCGCCCCGTGCGGGGCGGCCCCGGGATGGTGCGGGTCAGGCCCCGGTGCGGGCCAGCCCCAGGAGGGAACGTGCGTCAGGAACGCGACGGAAACCCGTCCGCGCCCACCGCCGCCGAGGCACTGCGCCAGGAACTTCGGAAGATCAAGGACGACCGCCAGCTGTCGTTGACTTCCCTGGAGTTCCAGACAGGGTGGTCGCGGTCGTCCTGGCGCCGGTTCCTCGTGGGAGAAGGCGTCGCCTTCCCGGACCGGAAGGCGATGGAGGTCGTCTGCCAGCGGTACGCCAAAGACGACGCCGAACGGATCCTCGGCCTGTGGGAGGCCGCGACGGCGGAAGCACAGCCCTCGGCCACCGCGGCTCCGGCACGCCCGGATCCCACGCCCGCGGAGCTGGTAGAGGCGGACGGGCCGCAGCCGACAGCCGGCACATCGACCAAGGACGCCCCGACAGCGGACGCTGCGGCGGCCCCGGCGGAGAAGAGTGCCCCGGAGCCTGCCTTGACCGCAGACGACACCACACGACCGGAGGCGAAGGAAGCGGCCCAGGCCACCTCTGCGCCCGCCCCGATGCCGGCACCCGCCCCGTCGGCACCGACTGCGGCCCCCGATCGGTCTCCCGCCTCTGTTCCGGCTCCGCCATCGGCGCAAGACCCGGCGTCGGTCGGGCCTCGGGCTGCGGGCAGCAGCACCCCCTCCGTCGCCCGTGCGAGCACGCGGAAGAGCGGGTTGCCCAACAGTACGAGGGCGTACGTGATCGCGGCCGTCACCGCACTCCTGGTGTTCGGGGGCGCGGCCGGACTGATAGCCACCACCGCCAACTCCGGCAGCCCGGAGGCCAAGAACCCAGGCGCCGACTCTGCGGACGCCTCGGCCAGCCTCAAGGGCGAGCCTGCGGCCGGGCAGCAGAAGCTCGTCAGCGAAAGCCAGCCAGGGCCGGGCTCCAAGAACCCACCCTCGTCTTCCGCGTCGCCCGCAGGCACGAAGCCGAGTGCGTCCCGCCCCTCTGGCACCTCCCCGGCACCGGCTCAGGCCTCGACGACAGGGGCGGCAGGGGTGGCGGACTGCAAGTTCAACTGGGACCGAACCCAGACCATGGCCAAGGGCATGGTGGGCTCCAAGGTCAAGCAGATCCAGTGCCTGCTCAACTCCAACTACGGCCAGTCCATCGAGGTCGACGGCAACTTCGGCTCCGGTACCGAGGCCGCAGTCAAGACGGTCCAGGCCTGCAGCGGCATCAAGGCGGACGGACAAGTGGGGCCGGACACCTGGGCCTACCTGGACCACCCCAAGCAGGCCTGCGGCCACTGACCTGCCAGCATCGTCCGGCCCTGACCAGCAGACGAGCAGCCACCCAGCTAGCCGGAAGGAGTCCCAGCCGATGGGCATCATGAGCGACAGCCTCGACCACGCCTCCCAGGTCGCGAAAGACACAGTCGTCCGTGGGCCGAGGGGCACGTGTTCAGTACTGTCTTCTTTCCCCTCCAGGGCCCCGGTGCGGGTCGGATCGGGCCCGGTTGTTGTTGCGATCGCCGCAGGTCATGCGGGGGACGGTCAAGATCGACCAGGCGGGTATGCCCCTCCCGGGCACGACTCGCCGTGAAGAAGCTGTTCCGGTGCCGAACACCGGTAAGAAGTGCCACTCCGTGGTCGGCAAGATGTACTTGACGGACGAGATCCTCGACGGCTTCACCCCTTATCGGGGTCAGGACGTACGCGCTGGTGAGAACCCGTCCTGTTCGCGAGTAAGCCGCCGTTCGCGCACGAAGCGCTCGCGTGTCGTCACGTAGTTCTGAGGGGACCCCCATGTCCGAACCTCGTTGGTTCCGGCTACAAGTCGGTGCTCAGCGACAAGTACCAGGTCACGGCCCTCAGCACCGGTACCCAGGCGGTGGTCTGACAGGGGAGGCCACCAACGCGTGGTTGGACAGCTCGGCGCCGGATTTCAACGGTTGTCTGTGCGTGCCGATACTCTGTGTCGACGCCATTCGGGTGCTTGTGCAGCTTCTGGAGGGCCGGGTTTTGACGGACCGTCGCCCCGGCCATCCAGTTGAGGCGCGGCGGTCCTGAATGGGGGTTCGCATGCCGGCATACGACAAGTCGCCGTCCGACGATTCGGAGGACGATGGCACGCCGTCTGTCCGGGGTGGGAACCGCAGCACCGCTCGCGATGCACTGCTCGCCGGCGTAGCCCAGGCCCTGCTGGCTGGTCTTGCTGATGAGGCCGCGCACTGGATCCACCAGTGCCTGGTGTGGCTGTACGAGATGCTGGTCAGCCACCTGTAAAACGCGACGCGCCCCCTGGTGCTGGAACACCAAGAGGCGCGAGGTGCGGTTTCACCCGCGGCGATCTCTGTCTCACTTACACACCTGGGGCAGAGGTCGCCGTCTCATGACATCAGTCTGCCGCCCACCACTGACAATGCTCTGGGTGAGCATGTACAGAGCAAGCTTGCTTCCCGTGATGCCATGTCCACTGTAGTGGGTGCCCACTAGCGCGGACATGCTGTCCACCCCCGTGGCCACCCATCCGTGACGTCGCCAGGTTCCAGCCGTGATGCGGTCAGTCCATGCCGGCGCAGTGCGGGTGCCGTGCCCGGCTGGGGTCAGCGGCCGCTACGGCGGTGACTAGGCCCAGGCCTCTGGGCCTCCGCCACGCCCAGAAGGTGCGGGTGAAGTTCGGCGCGGCCCGCGGCGGAACAGTGGGGATCTGGCTCTACCGGGCCGGTGACGTCGACCGGCGACCATCCGGAGGTGGACTGGCCCGCGCTGCGCGCCATGCCCAAGGGCCGGCGCTCCCCGCTCGCCTCCCTGCCCACTCCGGCCGGGGCCGACCGGTGACCGGCGTCGCTACCGGGACGGGGCTGTCAGAGTCAGCTGGCGGGCGGCGCATCGCTGTTGGCCGCGGCTTCGCGTGACTCCGCGGCACTGGGTTTCCGGCGGCGTCGGCACGCGATGACCGCACCTACTGCGGTCATGACTGCGGCTGACGGGAGCTGCTCCAGCAGGCCGGTGAGCAGGGTGGAGCAGAGATCGGACCAGGTCATGAGCGCCTCCGTGAGGTGTGCGGATGCTTGTGCGTTCATCTCACGGGGTGTGTGGATCAGGATGCGGAGAACTGATTTCTCTTGGGGTGATCCCGCCTGGAGTTGCGGAAACTGCAGGTCGGAGGGGTCCTCAGTTTTCTACGATCTGCGCAGGATTGAGGAGCTCTGAGGGGAAGACATGGTTGGCCCGGACACGGTGAGCACACCTGAACAGTTGGCTCAGGCGCTCAACGAGATGATCTTGAACAGCGGCAAGACCATGGAGAGGGTCGCGAGCGCTGCCGGCCTGGCGCCCAACACAGTGCGGGCTGCTGCGAGAGGGACGAGCTTCCCCCAGGAGGGAACCCTCTACGAGCTCGTACGCATTTGCGGTGGAGACAAGGGCGCCTGGACCAGAGCCTGGCATCGGGCCAACAACGCCCGCCCGAAGGCGGAAAGGCCACCTGCCGACGACCCGCTGGTCGAGGCCCTGAACCGGGTCGCCCTCGTGGAGGAGAAGCTCTCGGACGCACTCCGCCAAGTGATGGAGCTGGACATGAAGGTTGAGCGGCTCTCTGCCTACGTCCAGGGCTCGCGGGAGATGCAGGAGAAGTTCCATGCTGCCAAACAGGAAGCCGAAGCCGATCGGATTCGCCGAGAACGTGAAGGTCGCGAGCTTCTCAACTCGGTGCCCGTGCGCTTCGTGTACGGGCACCCAGACTTCAACGCCAATTATTCAACTGCTGCAGTAGATCGCTACGTAGCCGAGGTTAAGAAACTCGCCTTGACCAATATGGAGGAACTGAAGACTTTTCTTCTGACGACGCCATCAGATTTTCCGCGTATTGGTAGACACGGCTATAGCCCGACAGAAGTTGACAATTATGTCATCTATTTGAAGGCGGCTGTTTTGGGATCGTGAGACGCATTACTTAGTTTCTTGGTGCGACGGCCTGAATTCCATTATCTTATCTGACGGCCCGTCAGTTGTCTGCGTTTTGGTGGTTGGTGGGGTATGGGCCTGAAGGGCCGGGGGCGTGTGGGCTGCTGTGGGGGCGTTCTTGACGGGCTTGACCCCTGAGGGAGTCTGTGCAGCTCTTAGCCCATCAGGCGGCAAGTCAGGTGATGATCTGCAGGTTTTTGTCGGTGGGTTTCGGCAGGTTTTTGTCAGTGGTCTGGGTGCTGTTTCCGCCGCTGGTGGGTGTGGGTGTTTGGTGCTGACATGGGGTGCCGATGTGGTGCTGTCATGTCTGGCGTTTGCGCTGGTCGTTTTGGTGCAGATCGGGTTGGCGTGGTCCAGCGTCGCCAGTCAGCGTTCTCTCGTGTCCCATGCCGTCACGGGGGAGTCCGCTACTCGGTGGTGTCGGGGAAGCTCACTCTCACTGCGACCGTGGCGCCTGAGGCGTCCAGGTCGGCGAACACGGGGAAGTAGCCGTCGCCCCAGCTGGTCATCGCGCAGAGTAGTCGGGCGTCGCCGAGGTCCACGGTTCCGGCCTCGACTGCAGAGGCGCGAACCTGTCGCATGATCTGCCAGTGATGTGAATGGGGCCGGAAGTCGACCATCATGCGCCGCCCGGTCTTCTCCTTCCAGCTCTGCACAGCGCGTGCCTTGTCCCAGGCTTCCGCCACGGGCAGCCCAGCCCATCCGTGGACTCGGTCTTCGCCGGGTTCGCCCAGTTTCGGTGCCGAAAACTTCGCGGCGGCTTCCTCTGCGGCAGCACCCCAGAACGCGACGTCGGCCAGGCCGTCCACGGGCTCGTCGTGCTGCCAGGAGTTGAGGGCGTCCGTGTCGCCGAAGAGCACGCGGGCCCAGTCGATGCCGACCTCACCCAGGCGCACGGATGACTGCGTCGGGGCTTCGCTCATTCGAACCGATATCTCAGACCAGCGCGGTCCGACGCCCTCGCCGTGGTCGACCCGTGAAGCCAGAACCGGCAGGTGACGATCGGTGGGTACTCCGCCCACTGCGACGACGGGCACTCCGAACATCAGGAAGCCGCCGCCGCCTTGAGCGGCGGTACGGCGTGCGCGTTGGGCATGTGGTTCGCGGCTCGGCAACGCGGTCAAGCGGGCGTCCAGCCGTGTGCTCCGGCAGTGCTCGTCGAACATCGACTCAAGCATCGCTGCCCGGGAGGGGGGTATGTCGTGGAGCATGGCCCCTGGCTGCCGGTCGAAGGTGCGGGCCGCTGCCCAGGCGTCCGGGCCGACCACGGCAAAGTCAACTGAGCCGCGTACTTCGGCAGCCATCGCGGGATCGTCGACACCAAGCAGCGCAGGATCGATCTCCGCCGGCGACCGTTCTCCGCTCCACGTCCCCAGCTGCCCTCCGTCAACGACGACCAGAGTGCCCGACGGGCAGCTGATCTCTCCAAGCCTGAAAATCTCTTCCATGGCGCGCGAGTCTACGGCTGTCCTCAGGGCCGTCAGCAGGCGTACTGGGACGATCCCGAGAAGCGGATGCCCGGGCTTTCGAGAGATCCGCAGCTCTCACAGTCTCAGCCAAGTCCCGGCAGTAAAGGCCAGCGGCCTGGCACGCCTGGTCGTGCCTGAGCGTCGCTGGTCTGCCTCAACTCGGCCGACAACTTCGGCGCGCTTCCTGGCACATGGAGGCCCCGCGCACCTGCCCATACTGCTGAGCCTCGGGCCGGTGGGGTGTCAGTGGGGTAGGTGGATGCGGATGGCGGTGGCGTGTTCGGTGAGGGTGGCGGCGTTGCGGGCGGTGATGAGGGGTGGAGGGGGCTGTCTGGTGGGCGGTCGGTGTCGTGATGGTGGTGGTGTGCTGCGCTGATGAGGGTTTGGGCCCAGGTGGGCAGGGCGTGTACGCGGCAGTGGCGGTGGGTGTGGGGGTCGTGAATTTTGACGTGGGTGCCGTGGGCGTGGATGTCGATGCCGCGGATCAGCGCGAGGTGGGTGGGGCTGGCTCCGGTGAGCAGGGTGGTGGTGAGGGCTGCCGCATGGAGGGGGTGGGCGAGGGTGTGGAGGCGGTTGGCGAGCTCGCCGTGGCCGTCGAGGACGGGTGTGCCCGGCCGGGCCGGGTGAGGGATGGTCCCGACACCGTCGCAGGGGCCGTGTTTTGCTCGCGGGGCTGCGAGGTAGGGCAGGGGCCGTGGCGGATAGAGCCAGGGGAGAGCTGTCCGTGATGGCCGGCGTTTGGCAGGTATTGGGGCTGTGTTGGCCGGGGTGGTGAGGGTGTGGGTGGTGTGGTGGTCGATTTTGGCCAGGAGCTTTCGGAGGGTGGGGGTGGTGTGGATGTGCCAGAGCAGGGTGAGGTGGATGCCGGTGTGTTCTCGCATGTGAAGGAGCTGTCGTAGGCGGTGTTCGGTGAGCCGGTGGGCGCGGGTGACGGTCAGGGCGCTGATGTGAAGGGCGGAGGTCCAGGCGCGGACTGCCGTCCATGCGGGGGTGAGGGAGTCGGCCCAGGTGCCGTGGTTGTCCGGGGTGCCGAGGCAGGTTTTGCCGAGTGCGTGGAGAACGTCCTGGGCCAGTGCGGCTGGCGCTGTGGTGGCGGGGGTGGGGTCTACGGTGATCAGTCCGGCCGCCGGGTGGTGTGAGGCGAGCGCCCCAGCGGTGATGGCCGGGTCGTCGGCGGGGTCGATGAGCACGGTGAGCCGCAGTTCGGCCCAAGGCTGGTGAGAACACCCCGCCCTGGCCCTCACGGACCTCCTCCGCTACTTCGTCGCGCACGATACTGTCATCCCAGATCGAGGACATGATCAGCGCCTATATCGCGATAACACCAAAACTGGCCTGTTCATCCTGGGATAATGCCTTTCTTCGTATGGGTGCCGTTGTTCGCGGGATCGGGGTCATGAGCGGGCAGTACGCTGACCGTCGGCTGGCTGGAGGGACGATTCCTGGGGAGGGCGCCATGTGGGATATGAAGGTCACTGTGGGCGGCCTGGATGAGGCTGGGGCGTTCGTGTCGATGCTCCACGGCCACAGTTCCTGGCTGGTTCCGGCCCAAGACATCAATCTGTACGAGACGCTGGAGTGGACGGAACCCCCGCGGGTGGTCAAGCAGGTGCTGCGCCATGCCCAGGCTGGGGAGATGCGGATCTGCTGGGACCTGCTGACCCGTATCACGGGTGGTTCTGTGCTGACTGGTGAGGCCCCGGAGTTCGCTCCGCCGGCCGAGGAGCCTGAGCTCTATCTGCATTTCCTGGTCACTAGGGTGAGGTTCCGGCAGCTCAGCATGGCGGCCTTGGTCGCTGACGCCCGTGCCGAGGCCGCTCGGTGTGGCGTGAGGCTGCTTCGGACGCACTGCTGGACCGGCGAGGACGGCCGCTTTGTGCGCGAGTACGAGGAGTTGGGCTTCACTGCGACCCTGGAGTTCGAAGAGCTGCGGTCGGACGGGTCGTTCTGGCAGGGGCAGGTGCTGCAGACGCGGGTGTGAGCCGTTGGAGCTATCCCTGTAGCCCGGGACGGGAAGCAGGAGCAAATTGAACCCTGCGGCCCGACGCAGAGCCCACCAGGGACTTCGCAGCTTCACAGATCGGCGACGTGGCGAGCCAGCGGTGCAGTCCACCGGTTCCAGAATCAATCCGAAAGAGAGAATGAAGCACAAACTGCCTGAGGTAGGTTGTTCGTGTGGCTGACGCTTCCGAGTACGACAAAGCCGTTCCCTGGATCCGGGAACAGGTGACGCGTTACGAGAAGGCTTTGACGGAGATCCGCACGACGCATGCCGGCAGACCGGCGCCGGAGGTGAAAGAAGCCCTCCTGGCCGCTGGCGAGAGGCATGGCGTACGCATCGCCAACGAGGTCGCGCGGGACGCGGCCGAACGTATCGCTGACGGCACGCTGTAGACGACCAGCCCCAGATACAACCTCCAAGCGGGATCCCTGCAGCACACCCCCACCGGTCCCGCAGCCAGCCGCCCGCGGAGCGGGCTTGTCCTGGAGGCGAAGCCGGAAGGACCAGGTGGGGGAGCGAAGCGGACCCACCCAACAGGCCGAAGGCCTGGACCTCGTGAAACGAGGTCACCTCCCGCGCGAAGCACGGGAGGTCCGGGCCTGGCGAAGCCAGGCCACTCGGGTGAAGCGAAGCGGAACCCCCATCAGTCCGAAGCGAAGCGGAGGACTCCGGCCCGAAGGGCCGTCCCTGGCTCGGCGAAGCCGAGCCCGCCGAGCGCAGCGAGGCGGTTCGCTGGCACAGCGCGCAGCGCTGTGGGACCCGCTCCGCGGG
>NZ_JBVIKC010000033.1:49413-89820 GCF_055581065.1 Streptomyces sp. NPDC031479 | reverse complement strand
CTTGAGGGAGCGTCACCCATGTCGTCTGTTTCTTCCTCCGTCCGCCGTATCGCCGCGACCGTTCTGGCCGCCGGAGCCGTCGTCGGCGCTGCCGCGCTGCCGGCCACCGCTCAGGACCACGACCGGCGCCAGCACCCGCGGGTGGAGATCAGCCGGGTCCAGGCCGACAGCCCCGGACGCGACGACCACTCCAACCGCTCCCTGAACAACGAGTGGGTCGAGATCACCAACACCACCCGCGACGCCATCAACCTCCGTGGCTGGACCCTGCGCGACGCGGACGGCAACCGCTACCGCTTCGACAACATCCGCATCAACAGCCACGCCACCCTCCGCATCCACACCGGAAGCGGCCGCAACACTCGTACCGACCTCTACCAGGGCAGCCGCGAGTACATCTGGGGCAACAAGGCCGACACCGCCACCCTGCGCGACGACCGCAACCGCGTCGTCGACACCGAGACCTGGGGGCGCCGCCACTGACCCCGCTTTCAGGCACGGGTAGCCCTGCGGCAATCCGCTCGGCAGGCCTGACCATGGAGAACCGCTGACCGGTCCACAGCCGCGGGCCGCCACCCTCACCAGGTGGCGGCCCGCACTGCTGTACTTCGGGCTCCAGCGGTGTCCGGGTCCCCACTGTCTGTCTGCCGGTGACGGGGGTGAGCATCTGCCGCTCGCTCCAGTCGAGGAAGCAGGCAGTCGCCGATCTCCCACACGACGTCGGCCGTCAGCTGATCGGCGTACCGCGGACGACTCCCCACAGGATCGTCAATGCTCGTCACATTGCCCCCTCTGGCCTGGCCTTGGTGTGCAGAACCCGTCGCCTCATCCGAAGGTGGCGTCGTACGCGTGCTGGAGTGCGTGCCGGTCCCAAGCGGGGGCTCGGGCGAACCAGGGCAGAACGACTCCGCTGGCGATGCCCGGAGCAGGCGCCCTGCCGTACCGGCGGAGGGGGACCAGGGCGACGGTCACGACAGCCGCGCCGATGTGGGCGCCCCACGAGTCGAGTGACGCAGCCTCGCGTGCCCCGCTGCGTTCGGCCCGCTCTGCGGCGAAGCGCCGCCGTGGCCACGTCGGCCCCGACGTTGCACCCCCCCTCAACGGGCTCCGGCTGCACGGGTCGGGGCCGCAGGCTCCCTCAGTGGCTGGTGGGTCCGTTCCAGTCGACCAGTTGGACGATGACGCCATTGGGGTCGCGGACCTGGAAGGCGCGCTCGCCCCACTCCTCGTCGGTCAGCGGCATGGTGATCTCGACGCCTTCGGAGCGCAGGCGCGTCAGCTCGCCTTCGAGGTCCTCGACGACGAAGGCGAGGATCAGACCAGCGGCGTGCTCGTCGCGCTGGTCTGCCGGGAGGCTGTCCAGCCCCCGCCGCAGGAAGATGACGTTCATGCCGGCGTCGTCGCGCGTCAGGGACGCGAAGCCGTCGGCGGCCATCTCCTCGCGGAACCCGAAGTGCTCGACGAGGAAGGTGCTGGAGGCGGGGACATCGTCGACGTTGAGCGACACGGCGCTAGAGGTGATCTTCATGAAAGCTCCTCCGGGATCGTGAGCATTTTCTCTGTACGCCGTACAATGTACATCGTACAGAGTTAGATCGCGAGAGGATTTCCCCGTGCCAACGGAACGAACCAGCTCGGGCGACCCGGCCCGCACCCTGCAACTGCTGTGGCGTGACCCCTCCACCGACCGTCGCCGAGGACCGCGACGGGGGCTGAGCATCGACGCGGTGGTCGATGCCGCCACCGCCATCGCCGACGCCGAAGGCCTGGACGCGGTGACCATGCGCGGGGTGGCCAAGGAACTCGGCGTGGTGCCGATGACGCTGTACACCTACGTCCCCAGCAAGGCGGAGCTACTCGACCTCATGCTCGACGCCGCCTACGCCCGCATGCCCCGCACCGGCACCGCCGGACAGCCCTGGCGCCAGCGCGTCACCGCTGTCGCCGAGGAGAACAAGGCCCTCTACGAACGCCACCCCTGGGCCGCGGCCGTCTCCACCGCCAGGCCTCCGCTGGGACCGGGGCAGATGTCGAAGTACGAGCACGAACTGTCCGGGCTCGACGGCCTCGGCCTCAGCGACGTCGAGATGGACGACTGCCTGACCCACCTGCTCACCTTCGTGCAGGCATGCGCCCGCGCCGACGCGGACGTCCGCGCCGTACGGCACGACAGCGCCCTGGACGACCAGCAATGGTGGGAGCTGAACGCCCCGCTCCTCGCCCGGGTCCTCGACGAGAACGCCTACCCCACCGCCGTCCGCGTCGGCGCAGCCGCAGGCGCAGCACACGGCAGCGCCTACGACCCCGCCCACGCCTACTCCTTCGGCCTGCAACGCGTCCTCGACTCCTTCGCCGCACTGATCGGCCGAAGCGCAGACGTGAAGACACCGACTTCACCGCACGGGCCCGACGTCACCGCCCCGTGAGCCGGAGCACCCGTCGCCGATGCACCGGCAGGCGAACTCGGTGAGGAGGCCCGTGACCCTCGAACTGACCGGTACCCGGTACCCGTGGCGCAGGCCAGAACGGCGTGCTGTCGGTCGCGATGGCCGATCTTGGCCGAAGGCGGACCCTGTTCCCCGGTGGAGGCCTGCGCCATAGTCGGGCCATGACGTACGACATCCCCGCCCACGAACGCGCTCTGGCCTTTGACCGGGCCGCCGACGCGTACGCCGCGTACCGGCCGCAGTACCCTGCGGCCGTCTTCGAGACCGTGGAGGAGTTCAGCGGGCGGCGTCTTGCCGGGGCCCGGGTGGCCGATGTGGGCACCGGGACGGGGATCGCCGCCCGGGAACTGCGCGAGCGCGGGGCCCGGGTGGTGGGCGTCGAGCCGGGCGCCGGGATGGCGGCGCAGTTCCGTCGCGAGCTGCCGGGGATCCCGCTGGTGCGCGGGGACGGCAACCGGCTGCCGCTGGCCGACGGCTCGCTCGACCTCGTCTCGTACGCCCAGTCCTGGCACTGGACCGACCCCGTACGCGCCGTCCCGTCCGCCCTGCGGGTCCTGCGCCCCGGGGGCGCTCTCGCGCTGTGGTGGAACGACCCGGACCTGTCCGTGCCTTGGGTGGCGGAGCAGGCGGCCAGGATCGAGCAGTGGCTGGGGCCCGGCTTCTACGTCTCCAACGTGGAAACACCGGCCGGGCTCTGCTGGAAGACCCGCACACTGCACTGGTCGCGCCGGGTCTCCGTCGATGTCCACCTAGCGAAGCTGGCCACCCATTCAGCCTTCATCCTGCTCGGCGGGCGCAGGGCCTCGGCCTTCCTCGCGGCTGAGCAGAAGCACCTCGCGGGGCACTTCCCCGACGGCGAGCTGGACGAGCCGTACGCGACCTCGGTGGCGGTGGCCCTACGCCCCGCCCAGGGTCCGCCCGTGTCCGGATGAGGGGTGTGGTCCCGTGGTGGAACCGGGAACACACCCTGCCGGGGTGACGTCGATACCGCGGCGTCAGGCCCCGTCGCCCCCTATTCCGATTCCGAGGTGGTGCCGGTGTCGTCCGACTCCGCAGGGGCGGGCGCGTCCTGGGGCGGCCCGTCGTTGGTGGTGGAGAGCGCCTGGTGGTGCGTCATCTCCTGAAACCCGTACGGCAACGCCCGGCGCCGCCCGGCGGCCTGGGTCGCACCGCTCGGCGGGGGACCTCGGGCCGGCGCGGGGGAGACGGCTGGGAAGACGGCCGGCCTGGCGGCCCTCGGCTCCCGCCCCCTGCGGCCGGGCCGGAAGCCGATCTCAGTGTGTCGGGCGCTTCGGGGGGCTGGCCACCCCGGTCTCCCGGCCGCTGAGCGCGGCGTCCAGAGTCTCCTGGGCCGTACGCATCGCCTCGGCGTACTTGGGCTCGGACATCCGCTGCCAGGCAAGGTCCGGTGCGACGTGCTCGACGTGGCTCATCACCCACCAGATGTTGTCGAACGGGTCCCGCACCCTGCCGCCGCGATCCCCCCACGCGCTGTCGGCAGCCTCGGTGATCACCTGTGCCCCGTGCGCAACAGCGGCAGCCATGGCGGCATCTGCGTCCGGGACGTAGACCCGCAACAGCGAGGGCATCGGCGGCCAGTCGGGCCGCCGGTCGAAGGCCAGGACCACCGTGTCGCCGACTCGGATCTCGCCGTGGCCGATGGTGCCGTCCTGTACCGCTACCCGTGCGATCTCCTCGCCGCCGAACGCGACGGTGATGAAGTCGAGCAGTGCGCCGGTGTCATCGGTGACCACCCACGGCGCGACGCTCGTGTAGCCCTCGGGTGCAGTGTGACTCATCGACGTCGTCCCCTCGTTGGTGTCTCTCCTTGATGTGACGACATTAGCGATCATCTGGGACAGATCCGGTCCTAGATGAGGCGCGAATCAGCGCCCCGTCGTCACCGCCAGACGGCTTGAACAGGACGGATCCGCGATAGACCGCTCGCCCCGGCCCCGGCCAGTACTCCGGCGGTTCCCGCTGCCGGCGCAGCCCGCCCTACCGGCAAGTGGCATGCCTCACCGGCCCACCGCAGCTGATGGCAGTCGCTGCGCGACCTTGTCCGCGAGCGCCTCGAACTCCGCGCGCAGGAAGGGCTCGGCGAATCCGGCAAGGCCCTTGAACCGCAGCGAAGCGGTGTAGCTCAAGCGGGTGGCCAGCGCCGACTGCGACTCGAAACGCATGTCGTCAGTCGCGGTCACGGTCTTGTTCACTCCGATGAACACCAGCTGTTGCGGTCCGCCGGCCTGATCGTCTCCCACACCCACATGACCCTGAACCGCCTGGGTATATTCGTGCACGATGAATATATTTTGGCGGAGGCGGCCGCCCGGCTCCGTGCCGCGCAGCCGGAAGCGGCCGTGCGGGCGAACGTGAGCGAAGGCGACCGGACATGAGTGAAGAGGCGGACACCGTCCCGGCGACCGTGCTGCGGGCCACCGGCATCCACATCGCCTACGGTGACGAGGCCGTGCTCGACGGCGTGGACCTGGACCTGCGAGCGGGCCACTGCCTGGCCCTCGCCGGCGCCAACGGCTCCGGCAAGTCGACGCTGCTGCGGGTCTGCGTCGGCCGGCAACAAGCCGACGAAGGGGAGGTGTTCTTCGCCGACCGGCCACCGCGCGAGGCGGACGCCGCCTTCCGGCGCGACGTCGCGCTGCTGCTCGACGGGGCCGAGTGCTTTCCCGACCTGACGGTCGGTGAGCACATCCGCATGGTCGCCACCGCGCACGGCATGGGCGAGGACGCCGGGTCCGCCACGGAGCGGGTGCTGGCGGAACTCGGACTGGACCACCGGACCGACGCGTTCCCCGACGCGTTGTCAGCGGGACAGCGCCAGATGCTTCTGCTCGCCGCGGTCCTGGTGCGTCCGGCCCGTCTGATCGTCGTGGACGAGCCCGAACAGAGACTGGACACCGGTGCCCGGCGCCGACTCGCCACCGCACTGCGGGCGGCGAAAGCGGCCGGCACGGCGGTCCTGCTGGCGTCGCACGACCGGGCGACCGTGGAGGAGGCCGCCGACCGGGTCCTGCTCCTGGACCGGGGACGCGTCGCGGCCCTCGGCACGCCCGCCGAAGTGACCGGTGCGGCGGTGGCTTCGCCATGGCGGTGACCACCGGCCTCGCGAGGGACGAGGAGAAGGCCACCGCCGACGCCATGGCACAGGTGGCGCGTGCCCGGCGGGCACGCGGTTCGGGACGCCCGCGTTTCGACGACGTGTGGTCGTGGGCGTGCGTCGCCGTCTCGGCCGTCGTGGTGCTCGCCGGTCTGGTACGGACCGCCCCCGCCATCGGCCACGCCCTCGACACCCCCGGAGGCGCCGCCACCCGCGCCGTCCTGGTCGCCTCGGGTCTGCTGCTGTGGGCGGGCCAACTGGCCACGTGCGTACGGCTGGGCCCGGTACTGCTGGGCACGGCCGAGATCACCTGGCTGCTGCCGCTGCCCGGCGACCGGGGACGGCTGCTGCGCCCCCGCCTGGCCCGCGCCGTGGTCGTCGCCACCGTCGTGGGTCTGCTCACCGGCACCCTGACGGCCGCCCTCGCGCTGCTGCTCGAAGGCCGCCCGCGGTTCACCGCACTGCCCGTGGCCCTCGGCGCGCATCTGGCCCTTGCCTGGCTCGCGGTGGCCGTGGGGACGCTGATCGAGGTACGGCCGGCCCTGGCCGGGCGGGCCCGCGCCCTCGGCACCTGTTCGGCCGCCGTCGGCTGCGCGATCCTCTTCGTCGGTCCTGCCGTTCCCGCCGCCACCCCCCTGGCCGCCCTCTGCGGGCCCGGGGGCTGGGCGGCCTGGGCGACGGCCGGCGCGGCCCAAGGGGACGTGCTCGCCTGGTCGGTGGCGCTCGGAGCCCTCCTGCTCTGCGCGGCCGTCGCGCTGCGGGCGGCCTTCGGAGCGGCCGCGGCCATCCCGACGGCCGAGTTGCTCCTGCGCAGCCGCACCAGCCGCCAGGCAGCCCAGGGCGCGACCCTGCTGGACCTGCGCGCGCTGACGCTCGTCCTGCAGTCCGCCGGACGGCGACGGGGCCGCCTGCGCATGCCGCGGTCGCGGTGGGCGGTGATCGTGTGGCGGGACGCCGTCGTCCTCCTGCGCCACCCCGGGCGGCTGATCGCGTCCCTCGCGGCCCTGGGCACCGGCGCCACCGCGACCCACCTGCTCGCCCGGTGGCTCACCGAAAGCCCCCACGGCCCGGTCGGGCCGCTCCGGTCCACGGCGATGGGCCTGATCCTGGTCGTGCCCCTCTACCTGGCGGCGGTCGCCCTCGCCGAGCCCGCCTACCAGGACACCGACCGGCCACGGCGCGCCCTCCTGCTTCCCTTCCCGCCCGGCGTGCTCGCGGTCGGACACCTGGCGGTACCCGTGCTCCTGCTGTGGGCGGCGGCCGCGGCGACCTGGTCGGTCGCCCAACTCCCGGGCATGCCCACCGATGACCTCGCCGCCTACGCGACGGCCCTGCTCCTGGCGGGACCGTCGCTCGTGGGCAGCACACTGGTCGGCGCCTATCGGGGCGCGCCCCGCTACGACCTGCTGGCCCTGTCCCTCGACTGGTACGCCGCGGTGCCCTTCGTCCTGTGGCGGCTCGCCCCGGCCCTGGCGGCCGGCTTCGTGATCGCCCCGTGGCTGTGGCACACGGTGTCCGCCGCGCCCGGCGCCTCGGACGGCTCCGCGATCCTGTGGCTCGCCGCCCGCTCCGCCGCGGTACTCGCCTGGTCGGCCCACCGCGTCAGCCGCCAGGCGCGCGACCTGTCCTGAACGGCCCCGAACCGGTGCGTCACCGCTCCCGGACCACCTCACGGCATACGCGGTCAGAGTGCCGGGGAGACCTCGGCGGAACGCAGACGCCGACTGCCGGACCAGACCTGACAGGCGGACGGGATCGACCGGGAACGTTTGCCGGGCCGGGTGGTCAGGGCGTTGCCGGTAGTGGTCTGCCGCCCCAGCGCGCCGGTACCTGCTTCCGGCCGTCTCGTGTGCCGGTCGGCTGCCGGCGGAACCGGGCGGCTCTGCCGCCCCGCTGGACGCGTTGGCAGCCGTCGTCGTACCGAGAGGTTCGCTTGGTGGTCGATCCGGGCGGCGCCGCCGGGTCGCCGTCGCCACGGTCCTCGCCATGGAGCCGGAGATCCTCGTCCCCGACGAGTCGTCCTCCAACCCGGACCCGGCCTCGCGCCGCGAGCTCGTCAACATCCTGCGCTCCCTGGACGGCACTGTCCTGATGGTCACCCACGACCAGCCGTACGCCCTGGAGCTCTGTCCGCGCTCTGTCGTCCTCAGCGAGGGCGCCATCGCCCGCCGACGGGCCGACGGGCGGGATCGTCGCCGACGAGGAGCTCAAGGCCCAGCATCGCCTGGAACTTCCGTTCGGCTTCGTGCCGAGCTCTGCCGCCTGAAATTGGTCCGACCGGCTGGATGTGCCGGTGGTTCGTGCAGGTGTGCTCCGTGCGGCGGCGGAGTCGAGGCTATGAAGGGAATCGAACGGAATCGGATGGAAGTTCATCATCCGGTCATTCCCGAACATCAACCTCAGGAGTCGCATGATGCGCCCCATCAGAGCGGCCTGCCTCGGCACGGCCACGCTGGTCACCCTCCTCGCCTGCACCCCCGTCGCGGCCGCCGCGACGGACACCGGTTCCGCCCAGGCCGGGGACAAGGCCCGGACCATCACACTCCTGGCCGAGGTGCAGCAACTGACCCGCTTCCCCGTCACCCCTGGCAGCGTCTCGCAGGGCGATCAGGTCGTGATCCGCTCGGACCTCTTCGACGAGGCGCACAACAAGGTCGGCGAGACCCACGGCACCTGCACCACCACCCGGGGCGGCGCCGATGAAGCAGAGCAGTGCGTCGTGACCTACACCCTCCCGGGCGGCCAGCTCACCGTGCAGGGAATGTACTTCAACTACCTCGACCAGGGCCCCTTCGACAACGCGATCACCGGCGGCACCGGGGAGTACAAGAAGGCCCGCGGCTCGGTCCACTCCGACACGATCGCCACGAACCCCAAGGTCGTGAGGCGCTTCACGATCCACCTCGTCTGACGGACCCCGACGTCCACCTGACCTCGGAATCCGGCCTTCTCCGCTCGCGCTGCACCATTGGAGACGGTCGTACGAAAGGAAATGTGGGTCAAGGGGACGTCCAGGGCGGCTCACCCTTCAGATCGTCAAACGCACCGACGACATGAGCGGGTTCGTGGTGCTTGCACGCAGGTGGGTGGTGGAGAGGACACTGAGCCGGCTGATGCGCTCGCGGCGCTTTGCCCGGGACTACGGGACCCGGCCCGAAAGCAGCGAAGCCGCCGTCCTGTGGTCGATGACCATGCTCATGGGACGCCGCCTCGCCCGCCACCGGAGCCGAAACGTCACCCGGCAGCCCGCCTCGGCGTGAACGCTCCGGGACGCTCCTCGGCCGGCCAGCCCCGCTCCACCAGCCGCTTCACCTTCGACCGCACCCCCGCGACCTTCGCCGGCACCGACTCCAGGCCCAGCCGTCCGGCCAGCTCCCGCGCCCGCAGCCCGGACCCGCCGGCCTCCGACTCCGGCCCGGACAGGGCCCCGGCCGGCTCCGACCGGGATTTCGTGGACGTGCGGGAGACGGGCCAGACGGGCCGACGTGAGTCCGCCGAGTCCCGCGCCGATGACCACGACAGGGTTGCGCACGAGGGCTCCTTGGTGTCAGGGGCGCCCGACCTTCGGCAGCCGTGTCTGAAAGGTCCCGGCACCTGCCGGCAAGCCACTGACATTGATGCTGGTACTCAGGTTCCGGCGGTCGTGGCCCAGCCACTGACTGACGCCCTGCTGGGCTGTCTTCCCGCTGTTCTGCCCGGCCGCCGGAACCTGTTCTCATGGCTCCGGCCGGGCGGAACATGACCTGATAGGAGCTTGGCCAGAAGCCCCCTCAATGTCCTGTCTGCGCCACCCGGCCGGCGCCCACCTCCGGTAGGGAAGGCACCATCAGCATGACATCGCAGGTCGCAGAGAAGACCGCGGACCAGGACGTTTTCGGCGGGGTCGACTCCCACGCCGACACCATCCACGTCGCGGTCATCGGTGACAACGGCGGCCACCTCGCAGACGCCGAGTTCGCCACCACCGCCGCCGGATACGCCGCAGCCCTGGCCTTCGTGACCGCCCACGGCCACGTGATCGCCATCGGTGTGGAGGGCACCGCCTCCTACGGCGCCGGATTAACCCGTGCCGCCCGCTCGCACGGGCACCGGGTCATCGAGGTGAACCGGCCCGACCGGGCCGAACGCCGCCGCATCGGCAAGTCCGACCCCATCGACGCCTACGCCGCGGCCCGCGCGGCCCTGTCCGGACGGGCCACCGGCGCACCCAAGGACGACACCGTCGCCGGCATACGCGCCCTGCACAACGCCGCCCGCTCCGCGGTCAAGGCCCGCACCGCCGCCCTGAACCAGATCACCCACATCCTCTTCACCGCGCCCGAGAGCATCCGTGCCAAGTACGGACAGCTCAAAGGAGCCGACCGCACCGACGCACTGGCCCGGCTGCGGCCGGCCGGGGACGCGGTCCACGTCGCGGTCCTCACCGCACTGAAGAGCCTCGCCCGGCGCGTCAAAGAGCTGACCGCCGAGCACACGGCCCTGACCAAAGCCTTGGACGGCGAGGCCACCGTCCACAATCCCGGCCTGCGGGCCGCCCACTGAGTCGGCCCCGACACCGCCGCCCAGCTGCTGATCACCGCCGGAGGCAACCCGGAACGCATGCGGACCGAGGCTTCGTTCGCCGCGCTCTGCGGAGCCGCACCGGTCCCCGCCTCCAGCGGCAGGACCAACCGGCACCGTCTCTCACGAGGCGGGGACCGGGCAGCCAACGCCGCCCTCTACCGCATCGCCCTGGTCCGCATGTCCAGCGACTCCCGCACCCGCGAATACGTCGCGCGCCAGACCGCCGCCGGCCGGACGAAAAGGGAGATCATCCGGCTGCTGAAACGGGCCATTGCCCGGGAGATGTTCCGCTGCCTGACCGCCACGGTCACCGTCCCCGACATCGCCGACCTGCGACCGCTGCGGCAGTCCAAGAACATCACCCTCACCGCCGCAGCCCGGCACTTCGGGGTGTGGCCCACCGCCACCTCCACCCTCGAACGCGGCATCCGCCGAGACGACGACCTCGCCCACACCTACCGCAACTGGCTCACCGCCGCTTGATCACGCGCGAGGCCATACGACGTCCGGCACATCGGGCCACGGCCGGCCGTCGGGGGAAACACCCGACGGCCGGCCGGCGCGCACGAAGTCGCCGTACTCGTCCTGGACGATGCCCTCGTTGACCCACCGGCCCCGCTCGGCTCCAGCGCGTTGCTCGGCAACCGCCAGCGCAGCCAGCGGATCCTCAGCCATGCCCAGGAGCCGGCCGAACTCGCCGGCCTCGTCATCGGGGTCGAACGGCGGGAACTCACCCAGATCGAAAAAGCTCTCACCGCCGACGTCCTCGACCGCGTGGAGGAAAACCTCGTAGCAAGTCTTCATCGCACGGACCTCGACATAACGCACCCCCGGGCGCTCCGCCGAGCCGCACGGCCCAAGGAACTGCTCGACCGAACGGCCACGCCGCAAGGCCCCGAGAATGAACGACTCCGCCAGATAACGCACCCGGCCACGATACGGCGCTCATCCCGCAGACAAGACTTGACGATCAATAGGAGCATCATCGGCGCGCCGGTCGGCGACAGATGACCTCCAGGCGCTGAGCCGTCGGTCCGGACAGCGGGGCCCGTGGTCTCCGCGGCCGCCGTCCCCGGCTCAGGGCGCAGTGGCTTCCCAGGCCGCCTCGATCATCCGGAAGACCTCGTCCACCGTGGCCCCGGGATCGTCCGCCCAACAGGCCAGCGCGTAGGCGTCGATGGCGAACCGAGCGGTCGCCCGGCAGGCCGTTGTGCTCCGGGACAGGCGGGGATCGGCGGCCATCGCCTCTGCCAGCGCCTGCGCGTGACGCAGGCTCATCGACTCCTCGTACTCCCGCAGGGCGGGTGAACCCTCGATCATGCGGCGGACGGGGGCAGTGCCCTCCGCCGTGCAGTGGCGTACCAGGGCCTGGACCTCGCGGTGCAGCGCCGGGATGAGCGGCTCGTGCGGAGCCCGGTCGGTCACCGCCCGCGTGAGGCGCTGCTCGAAGTCCTGGTCACGTTCGAACACCAGGGCTTCTTTCGAGACGAAGTGGGCGAAGACGGTGGTGACGGCCACGTCTGCCTCGGCCGCCACGTCACGGATGCCCACGGCGTCGTACCCGCGCTCCAGGAAGAGGCGCAGCGCGGTGTCAGCGATCTTCTGGCGGGTCGCGGCCTTCTTGCGTTCGCGGCGTCCGGACGGCTCGATCATGCCCTGACACTACCAGGTATGAATACCTAACCGTTGTGAAACCCTAACGGTTAGGATTAGTGTCGGCCGCATGAGGAAAATCAGCTTCGCCGAGTTCGGCGGTCCCGAGGTCCTGCAACTGGTGGAAGCCGAGGAGCCCCAGGCGGACCCCGGCCGGATACGCATCGCCGTGCGGGCGGCGGGTGTCAACCCCGTCGACTGGAGGATTCGGGAGGGACAGGTACTTGGAGCCCATCCGGTCGAACTGCCCGCCGGGGTCGGGCTGGACGCCGCCGGGGTGGTGGATCAGGTCGGCGAGGGCGTGGAGGGTGTCGAGGTCGGTGACCGCGTGTTCGGTGAAGGCTCCGACACGTACGCCGAGTTCGCCGTGCTGTCGGCCTGGGCCCGGATGCCCGAGGGGCTGGCTTTCGCGGAGGCTGCCGGGTACCCGTCGGTGGTGGAGACCGCCCTGCGCATCATCCGCGAGGTCGGCGTGCGACCCGGGCAGAGCCTGCTGGTCAGCGGCGCGTCCGGCGGTGTCGGGTCGGCCGTGCTGCAGATCGCCCGCGCGCGCGGCATCAGGGTGATCGGCACGGCCGGGGCTGCGAACCAGGACTACCTGCGCGGCATGGGCGCCCTCGCCACGACGTACGACGAGGGCTGGGTCGAACGGGTGCGGCAACTGGGCCGTGTCGACGCGGCCCTCGACCTGGCCGGCTCGGGCGTGATCCGCGAACTCGTCGAGTTGACCGGAGATCCGCGCAGGGTCGTTTCCATCGCCGACCTCGATGCGCCACGGCTGGGCGTCCGGTTCTCGGGCGTGGTCGGGAGCGTACCGGACGCGCTCGCCGAGGCCGTCGACCTCATCAGCCGGGGCAGGCTCCACATCCCTGTCGAGAAGTCGTACTCGCTCACCGAGGCGGCGGCTGCGCACACCGACAGCCGCGCCGGCCACACCCGGGGACGCCGGGTCTTGGTCATCTGAGCCGCGACCCACCCGCCAGGTCCACGCGGTGAACAACCTCGTGCGGGTCTATGGGAGTCCTGCATCCCTGGGGCCTGTCTGGCAAATGATCATCTGCTGGCTCGCGGAGCCAGTGGGAGGAGTCCGACGCGGAGCCCCGGTCCGCAGCCGCCACAGCGCGCCGGTCACCACCTGGCGATGATCACGCAACGGACGGCCACGCCCGTCCACCCGCGGCAACAGTCGCTCTATTCGCGCCCACGCCGCGTCCGTCAACTCACCTCGCCCCGCCACAAGATCAATTGTCTGACACGCCTCAACCGCGTGGAAGAGTCGTATAGATGGTGGCCGGTTCAGGTGGCGTGGTCCGGTCTGGTCGAAACTGCGGCAGATCGTACTCGGGAATCAGGAAGCTGCTGTAGTCGGCGGGCGAGGAGCTCTCTCGACCAACAGGCGCTTCGGCGTTACGCGAAGCCGGTGGCCACGAAGCAGTTGAAGCGGCGCCACTCTACCCCTGGGCGCTCGGACGTGGGTCACCCCGTGAGCATTCATCAGACAGGTCCTGGAAACGCAGCGGCGGCCGGTGGCGCGCAGGCCGAACTGGCCGGCGGCGTGCCGCTGGGCGGCCGGCATCCGGTCGACGGTGGAAGGCGAGCGCCACGTTCGCCGAGGACACGGCCCGCACCGCGGCGGGGGAGCGGTGGTTGCTGGACGGGCAGGGGCCGGAGGTGGTCCGGGACCTCATGTGGGAGCGGGCCGACGCCGTGGTGCGGCTCGACTTCCCGCGGCCCGTGGTGATGCTGCGGGTCCTGCGGCGCTCACTGCGCCGGAGCCCGCTCCGGGAGCGCCTGTTCGGAGGGAACCGCGAGCGGTGGCGCGCGTGGCTGCGCGGCCCGTCCGGTGTGGCGGGCCTGGTCCCGGCGCGCCGAGCGACGGGCCGAGATCGGCCGCAGGGCAGGATCGAGTCGACGTAGCGGCCGTCGCCCGTACGGCCCCGCCCGTGGTGGCCGAGGCCGCAGGCCTGCCCGCAGCAGCCGGGCGACCACGAGCGGGGAGAGCGTGAAGACCAGCTGGTCTCGGTGGTGGCCGGGCCGCTCGGCCGCCCGGAACCCGGGCAGGTCCGGAGCCAGAGTGGGGGCCGGTCAGCCCACGAGGTCCGGCGCCCGGAGTACGGCGGACGGAACGCCCCAGGCGTCGACGAGGTCGACGGCGAGCGGACGCACCTTGCGGCAGAGGTCGTTCACCTCGCGGCTGATCGCCTTGGAACGCTGGACGGTCAGCCGCCCGTGCTCCATGAACCAAGCCCGGTCAGCCTCGATCGCCGACAGGGCGAACAGGTCGCACAGCAGGCCCAGGGCGGCTTTCCCGCCCCCCTCGGGCAGGGCGCGCACCTGGTCCACGAAGGCCTCCGCGACCAGCCGCTCGACATGCGCGCGGGCGAGTGCGATGACGTGGTCCTGGACCTGCGAGAACACGGCGCCCGCCGCGCGCTCCTGGTCGATCCCGCGCTTGATCCGCCGGGCCAGCCCGGCGAGCAGGTGCTCCTCACGGAAGCGGAACATGGCCAACTGGTACTCCGGGTCGAGCAGGCCGGCTTCTCGGTCCCAGTCGTCGCCGCCGGGCAGCAGATCGCGTACCCGTTCGAGCAGTTTGTGCGCCGAGGTCCGCTCGATGACCGTTTCGACGGCCAGGCCGGTGACGTAGCGGACCATGCCGAGCTGGTCGAGCCCCTCGAACTCGCTCGCGTGATCGGTGAGCAGCCCCTTGGCCACGAGCTGCAGCAGGACGTGGTTGTCGCCTTCGAAGGTGGTGAAGACGTCGCTGTCGCCCTTCAGTGCGGCGAACCGGTTGACGGCGAGATAGCCGGCGCCGCCGCACGCCTCGCGGCACTCCTGGACGACGCGGGTGGCGTGCCAGGTGCTGAGTGCCTTCATGCCCGCCGCCCGTGCCTCCAGCCGGCGTCGCGCCCGCGCGTCGTCCTCGATGCCGGAGAAGACCTCGTGCAGCTGGGTGCGCACGACGTCCTGCGCCGCGTGCAGGGCGTAGGTCCGGGCGATCAGCGGCAGCAAGCGGCGCTGGTGCAGCCCGTAGTCGAGGAGAACCTGCTCCTCGGAGCCCTGCCCCACCCCGAACTGCCGGCGCCGCGCCGCGTACTTCGTGGCGACCGTCAGCGCCACCTTGGCGACGCCGGTCCCGGCACCGGCGACACTGACCCGGCCCTGCACCAGGGTGCCGAGCATGGTGAAGAAGCGCCGGTTGGGATCGTCGATCGCGCTCTCGTAGCCGCCCTCCGGCGTGACGTCGGCGAACCTGTTGAGCAGCGCCTCGCGCGGTACCCGTACGCCGTCGAACCAGATGCGGCCGTTGTCCACGCCGTTGAGCCCCATCTTGCGGCCGTCGTCCTCGATCCGGACGCCGGGCGCCGTCCTGCCACCGGTCCGCAGCGGTACGACGAAGGCGTGCACGCCCCGGGACCTGCCGTCCACCTCCAGCTGGGCGAAGACGAGCGCCAGTTCGGCGTGGCGGGCCGCGTTGCCGATGTAGTCCTTGCGGGCGTCGTCGTCGGGGGTGGTGATGACGAACTCCCCGGTCGCGCCGTCGTACGTCGCGACCGTGCCGAGCGACTGGACGTTGGAGCCGTGGCCGGTCTCGGTCATCGCGAAGCAGCCCATGAGCTCGCCGGTGATCAGGTCCCGGAGATGGGCCTCGTGGTGGCGCCGGGTCCCCAGGTGCAGGATCGCGCCGCCGAAGAGGCCGAATTGGACGCCCACCTTCACCAGGACGGAGAGATCGCCGAAGGCCAGGGTCTCGAACGCGGCGATCGATGCCCCGACGTCCCCGCCCCCGCCGTACTCGGCGGGGAAGCCCATGCCGGTCTGGCCGGTCGCGGCCATCTTGACGACGATCTCCCGCACCCGCTCGCGATACGCGTCGATGCCGAGTTCGTCGGCCTCGTCGAGGATGGAGGAGTACGTCGTCAGGTTGCCGCGGACCAGGTCGCGGATCCCGGCGTACTCCCCGTCGAGGACGGCCGTCAGCGAGGGGACATCGATCTCGGGCTGTACGTAAGCGGTCGCGGGTGCGGAAGAGTTCTCGAGTGCCATGCCGATCCGCTACCCCGCCGAAGGGCGCTCAACCAGGGGGACGAGCGGCGGCCCCGGGAGGGGGCAACGCCGCCGCTCAGGCCGTGGGCGGGGTGAAGTCCACGAGGAGGGACCTCGGGCCGCGGGTGAAGACGCCCTGTTCGGCCGGGTCGTAGCCGGAGGCCGGCCGCAGGTCCGGCATGGCGTCCAGGAGCTGGTTCGTGGCGATCTCGACCTCGGCCCTGGCCAGCAGGGCGCCGACGCAGAAGTGCCGTCCGAGCGCGAACGCCAGATGGTCCGCAGCCGCGGAGAAGGCCGTGGTCGCCGTCAGGTCGTCCCGGAAGACGTCGAAGCGGTCCGGATCCTTGTAGCGCCCGGGGTCGCGGTTGGCCGCACCGATCAGGCAGGTGACGGTGGCACCGGCCGGGACGGTGCCACCGCTGAGCGCGACGTCGACGGCGGCCTGACGCATGATCATGTGTACGGGCGGGCTGTGGCGCAGCGTCTCCGCGAAGGCCCGGTCGATCAGCGTCCGGTCCTGCCGGACGGCCGCGAGCTGCCGCGGATCGGCGAGCAGGTTCGAGAAGAGTCCTGCGATGGCCTTGTCCGTGGTCTCGGCGCCCGCGGTCAGCAGCAGGCTGCAGAACGCCTTGATGTCCCCGTCGCTCATGCGCACCCCGTCGACCTCGGCGGTGCAGAGCGCCGAGAGCAGGTCGTCACCGAGGTCATCGCGCCGGTCCCTGATGACCGGCAGCATGTACGCGGCGAACTCGGCCTGGGCCCGCGCCCCGGCCGCCGCGCACTCGGGATCCCCGGCCAGGTTGCCGGTGAACGCCACGAAGGCCCGGTACCAGCCGCTGATGCGTTCCTGGCCGGAGCGGTCCAGTCCGAACATGTCGGCGATGACGGTGATGGGGAAGTGGGAGGCGAAGCCGCTCACCAGGTCCACCGAGCCGGCGTCGCGGAAGACGTCGATCAGCTCCCGGGCGTTGCGCTCGATGAGCGGAACGACCTTCTCCCGCAGGTCGTTGCCGCGGAAGGCCGGGGCCACCAGTGCGCGCCGGGTGGCGTGCTCGCGGCCGCTCATCTGGAGGAGGGTCTTGCCGTGGACGGGCTCGGCCTGCCAGGCGTAGTTGTCCGTGGTGAAGAGCGAATCCTTGTCCTTGAAGGCCCGCGCGACGTCCTCGTAGCGCGAGATGAGGTAGCTCTGCGTCGGCTCGTGCCAGACGAGGGGCGCGCTCTCGCGCAGGGCCCGGTAGGTGGGGTACGGGTCGTCGGCGAACTCCTGGGACAGGATGTCGGGGACGTCGGGGATATCGGGGACGTCGTGAGCGGCGGTCATGGAATTCCCCCGTCAGCTTGGCTTCCGTCGCGCCGACACCGTCGGCGCGGTGGCCCCCGGCCTCTTTCTGCAAGGAAACACCACACTGCCTGCGGTGGCCAGGGTCTCGACACCCACGCCGAGTTCCCCGGTGCCGCGCTGGACACCACTGTCCCGGAGACCTCACCATCCCCTCGGTGACCTGCGGAGTCGGCAGGCACGCGGGAAACGGGAGTCGCATTTCACGCCCGCTCGGAATGGCGCCGAAAGGGCTTGTGGAAATGGGAGACCGGTGTGAATTCCGCGCGCCGGGCGCCGGCCGGGTCCCGTTCGATTCGGGATCCCCTGCTCTCCGAGGAGCCGTGAGCCGGCCCGAGCCGAACCAGCCCCTGTTGCTCCCCGGGCAGCCGGTCCGGAAGTGATCCCGACCGGGCGGAGACCATCGCCACCGGCCTCCGCCCCCGGAGATCGTTGCACGGGCTTCCGCCCTCGGCCGCCCGCTTCGTGCTCCGGGCCTCGCGCCCCCGGCACAGCGCCCTCGGCTCAGCCCTGCGCCAGGTCGGCCACGGGCTGCCACTTCTCCCACACCGCGAGACGCTGCTCGTAGTCGGCCTTGGCGATGCCGAGCGGGGCCGAACCGAAGAAGCAGCGCAGCGGCGGCTCGTCGGCATCGACGATCTTCAGCACGGCCGCGGCGGACGCGGTCGGATCGCCCGGCGTACCGACGCGCTTGCGGCGCTGCTCCTGCACCTCCTGGTGGAGGTCGGCGTACGCGGGCAGCGGCTCGGACGTGCTGGACGAGGAACCCGCCCAGTCGGTGGCGAACCCGCCGGGCTCGATCAGCGTGACCTTGATGCCGAACGGTGCCACCTCCTGGGCCAGCGCCTGGCTCATGCCTTCGAGTGCCCACTTCGACGCGTGGTAGATCCCGACCAGCGGGAAGGCGCTGATGCCCCCGATGGAGGAGACCTGGAGGATGTGGCCGCTGCCCTGCTCGCGCAGGAACGGCAGCGCCGCCTGCGTGACCCACAGGGCACCGAACAGGTTGGTCTCCAGTTGCGCGCGCGCCTCGGCCTCGGTGAGTTCCTCGATCATGCCGAAGTGGCCGTAACCGGCGTTGTTGACCACCACGTCGAGGCGCCCGAACCGCTCGTGCGCCTGCCGCACGGCGGCGAAGTCCGCGTCACGGTCGGTCACGTCGAGGCGCAGGGGCAGCAGTCGCTCCCCGTACTTGTCGCGGAGGTCGCCCAGCGTGGAGAGGTCGCGCGCGGTCGCGGCCACCGAATCGCCGCGTTCGAGGGCGGCGATGGCCCACTCCCTGCCGAAGCCGCGCGAGGCACCGGTGATGAACCAGATCTTCTGCGTCATGGTGTGCTCCTCGAGGAAACTCGTCATCCGTATGGTCAGCACGTCGCGGTGTTTCCCCACCAGCCAACACCATCGAGTCGACTCGAAGGCAACTCCGGCACCGGGGCGAGCCCGTCGTACGGGGCCCGGCCCCGTCGGCGCAACCCCCCGGCGGCGCCTGCTCGGTGGCGGCTCGGCCGGCACGCGGATCCGGTGGGCGCGTACGGGATCCGCGCGGGGCGGGGGTTCAGCGGCGCAGGACCGGCGGGGCTTCTCGGCGACCGCACGGGTACCGGAGGCCGGTGCCGTTCGGCCTTCCGGCGCAATCCTGGGCGCTCCCCCCGCCCCCTCCCGGGAGGCGGGCGTTGCGGCGCCTAGGTTGGTCGGCCGAAGCAGCGTTCGTCGACCATCGGAGTCCTTGCATGAATGCGACCGGCACGCCGAACGGCATGCCCCGGCGTCAGTTCGTGGCGCTTTCCGGTGCCCTGGGTGCGGGCGCCCTGCTGGCCGGGGCGGCCGGCAGCGCGTCCGCTGCGGCGTGTCCGCCGCCCGGCTCCGGCGGTACACCGGGCTGTCCCTGCCCGACGGAACCGCCCCCTCCCGGCGGCCCGAGCCCGTGCCCGCCGGCCCAGATGCAGCCCCTCTGCGGCAGTCCCGCGGACACCGACCCGCTGTGGCAGGACGTGCAGTACTGCACGCAGGGGATCGTCCCGCCCAGCGGGCACAAGGCGGACTGCCTCAAGACCGCCCCCAATTACGTGGTACTGCACGGCCGGCCCGCGTCGACGCACAACTACCTGACCGTGCCGGCCTGCCGGATCACGGGCATCGAGTGCCCGTTCCTGCTGAACCCCAACGTCGCGAACTACTGGCACGAGGCCTGGGAGAACGCCCGCGGGGGCGGTGACGTTCCCGTGCAGTACCGCTACATCGGGCTGGGGATCAACTCGCAGTCCGCCCGGCAGCTCAACCAGCTGCACATCCACATGGCCGGGGTCCGGGACAGCACGCAGCTGCGGCTGCAGGCCCTGGACGCTGCGGGACGGGTCGCGACGCACCCGTCGCAATGGGGGGACACCCAGTACCAGGCGCCGGTGACGGGAACGGGAGGGGACCGCACCTACCGGATCCTGCGGCTCCCCGCGTTGACGCCGAACCTGTTCGCCCTGCTGAACACGAACGTGGTGCGACCGTTCGGACTCCAGATGGCGGGCCAGACGCTGATCGTCGTGCCGAGGATGACCCCGACCGCCTTCGACGGCGCCTTCTACGTCCTCAACAGCGACGCCTCGCTCCCCAGCGGCACCATCACCTGCGACCGCCTCCTCGTGTACTGACGCCGGTCCGCGGGCGCCCGGCGGCCGGGCCGTCGCCTGCCTACGACGGCCCGCACCTCGTCCGCCGCCCCGAGGCCCCTCAGGGGCGGCGTCCGGCCCAGGCCACCAGCCGGTCGATGGCCGGGGCCCCGGCGTCCACGGCGACCACCTCGGCGAAGGGGATCCGCCCGCCACGGGTCTCGGCCGGCAGTGCGCGACGTACGACGTCGATCACCCGCTCGATCAGGCCCTGGTCCCACTCCGGGTCCTGTCCGGTCGCCCTGGCCAGGTCCCAGGTGTGCACCGTGAGCTCGTGGGTGTAGACGGCCGCGGCGGCCGCACCCGGCAGGACGCCCATCGGCAGGCGCAGCTGCCGCCCCAGGACGCCCGGATCCGCCCACACCTCCGCGACCTCGCGGGCACCCGGCTCCCAGGCCGCCGCCCATCCGCCGTCGGGGATCTCGTCGGCGAAGGACGGCACGCCGAACGGGTCCTCGCCGCGCCCGATCACCGAGATCCGGCGGACGACGGCGACGAGGTGGCTGGACAGCCGCCGCACGTCGAACTCCTCGCAAGGGGTCGGGTCGTCGTACTGCTCGGGCCGGACGGCGGCCAGCGTACGGCCCGCCAGCTCGACGGCCGCGGCGAGGTCGGCCCGCGGATCGAAGGAAGAAGGGGAGGCGGCGGAAGCGGGGTCGGAGGGGGCTGCGGCGGTACCGGTGGAGCCGGACGGGGTCTCGATGAGCTGCTCGGTGTTGTTCATACGTCCATCCTGGAAGCAAAAGTGGCCATCCTCCGGCCACTTTTCCGTGGAAAAATGCGAAGGCGACGACGAGCCCGCCCACGCAGGAGGAAAGAACGCATGAGAGCCGACCGGCTGGTGGCGACCCTGCTCTTCCTCCAGGAGCGCGGCCGCGTCACCGTCCCCGAAGTGGCCGCCGAACTGGAGGTGTCCCAGCGCACCGCGCGCCGCGACCTGGAGGCCCTGGCCACGTCCGGCATCCCCGTCTACTCGCAACGCGGCCGCGGCGGCGGCTGGTCCCTCGTCGGCGGCGCCCGTACCGACCTCACCGGGCTGACGGCCGAGGAGATCCGGGCGCTCTTCCTGATCACCGGCCCCCTGTCGGCCACCCCCGAACTGCGCACCGCCCTGCGCAAGCTGGTCCGGGCCCTGCCGCCGACCCTGAGGCCGCAGGCCGAGGCCGCGACCCGCGCGGGGGTCGTCGACGCCACGGACTGGTCCCGCAACGCCGTCACCGCCGATGCCGTCCACCGTTCCGCGCTCCAGGCCGCCGTCGTGGACGGGATCCGAGTCCGCCTCGGGTACGCGGGCCTCGGCAAACCCGCCGGCGAGCGTACCGTCGACCCGCTCGGGCTCGTGGCCAAGGCGGGGGTGGACTACCTGGTCGCCGGTACGGAGAGCGGCCTGCGCACCTTTCGGCTCAGCCGGGTCACCTCCGTCGAGCCGACCGGTGAACCGGTGGTCCGGCCGCCCGACTTCGACCTCGGCACGGCGTGGCGGGCGTTGTCCGGGGCCTTCCAGGACGGCATGTACGCGGTGACCGCCCGGGCCCGCGTCCGCCCCGACACGCTGCCCCTGCTGCAACGGTTCCTCGGCGGCCGTGTGCGCGTCGGTGGTCCGCTGCCCGACGGCTGGACCGAGGTCTGGGTGTCCGGCCCGGCCGCCAAGGCCCTGGCGGGCCACCTGGCCGGACTGGGGGCGGGGGTCGAGGTGCTGGAGCCGCCCGAGGTACGGCAGTGGCTGGCCCGGATCGGCGCCGAACTCACGGACACGTACCCGGGGGAGGAACCGCCCGCTCCACCCGGCCCGTAGGGTATATTCGATCTTGTGCTCGCAGCCGGGACTCCCGGTCGCGGGGCTCGCGTTGGTGGTCCAAGGAAAGACACCCCACTTCCCGTGGGGGAATGCAGGTGCAAGGCCTGCCCAGCGCTCGATCAGGGCCCCGGCCTCCTCACGGAGGCCGGGGCCCTTTGACGTTTCACCGCCTCACAGGACGGTGACCACGCCGCTCGCCGGGTCGTGGCAGCAGCCGTGGACAGGCAGGCGGTCATGTCCGAGGGGTCCCTCCCGTCGGGGACGAAACCACCCGGGATGCGGAGTTCGAAGACCTCGCCGGGGAGGGAGCCCACGATGGACGCCGCGTGCAGACGCGGGTCCGTGCAGGCGATGAGCAGCACGTCGGGGCGGAGGGCGCCGGCCACACCGGCTGCGCGACCTGGGCGTCCACCGGAGCGCCCCGCGCCCGCCCTTCGTCGATCGGCCCTTGCACCAGGGACCGCCGCCGCGGCGGCGGTACGGGCGGACCCGTACCGGGACGCCTGCTGCGGACGTCCACGGGCACGCACGTCCCGACCACCGTAGGAGGCCCGGACACCCCGGCTCCTCTGATCGGCTGATGCCCGGGGTGAGCGCTGCGCGTGAGCGCGTGTCCGAGGTCCGTGGGCGTAGGGGTCCGTGGGCCGGGACGCACGCCTGCCCACGCACAGCGGTCACACGGCGCGGCGAGGAAGAGCTGTGTCCGCCGGTCGGCCGGGCGTACGCGCGGGCCCCTCGTCGGAGGTGACCGCCGCGCCCGTGCGTACCTCGCCGTTCAGCGCACCCCGCGTTCCAGCCGCGCTGCCGGCCGGCGGTTCGGCCGCGGAGATGCGCCGGGCGATCCTGAGGCCGTCCACCACGGGCCGGCTGTCGTCCTCGTCCTCGTCCTCGTCGGCGGAGTGCCGGAGGCCCAGCACGTGGCTCGACCTCCGGGCCGGCGCTCGTCAGGTCGACGCGGCCGCCCCCCTCACCGGCGGTCCACACCACGCCGGTCAGGCCCCGGACGGCGCCGCCGCGAGGGCGTACGCACAACGCGGCAGGACCGCGAGACGGCCGCACGGGGAACACCGGCACGATCGCTGACGGTGCCCCACCCGGCCCGGGGCGCTGCTCCGCTCGGCCCATGCCGGGCTGCGAACCCCCTTGAGCCTCCCTACCGTGGCCGGATGGCCCTCAGTCCGTCAGCACGCAGGCTCCTCGCCCGGGCGACCGCCCTGGCAGCCGGCGCGAGCGTCGTCCTCATGCCCCCGCTCACCGGCGCCGCGGCGCGGGCCGAGCCCGCTCCGCCGCGCGCCGAGGCCCCGCCGGACCCCGCCCTGCTACACCGCCCCGGGGTCCAGGTCCGGCCCCACCCGGGCGCCCCTGCCCTGCCCGACGACCTGTCCGCACTGTCCTGGCTGGTGGCCGACTCCGGAAGCGGGGAGGTGCTCGCCGCCCACGACGCCCATCTGGGACTGCCGCCCGCCAGCACCATGAAGACCCTCTTCGCGCTCACGGCCCTGCCCCACCTGCCGCGCGGCGGCACCCACACCGTCACCGACGCCGAACTCGCCGACGTGGGCGAGGGCAGCAGCCTCGTCGGGCTCGACGCCGGCCTGACGTACCGGATCCCCGACCTGTGGCGGGGCGTCTTCCTCAGCTCCGGCAACGACGCCGTCCACGTCCTGGCCTCCATGAACGGCGGCTGGACGCAGACGGCCGCCCAGATGCAAGCCCGAGCCCGCGCCTTGGGCGCGACCGACACCCACGTCGTCTCCCCGGACGGCTACGACGCCGAAGGCCAGGTGTCCTCCGCCTACGACCTCGCCGTCTTCGGCCGGGCCGGGCTCGCCGACCCAGACTTCGCCCGCTACGCGGCCCTCACCGACGCGCAGTTCCCCGGGGATACGGACGCCGAGGGGCGGCCGGCCTGGACGTACGGCATCGAGAACACCAACCGGCTGCTGACCGGCGAGGACGGCGTCGGCGTCTACCCGGGCATCGTCGGCGTCAAGAACGGCTACACCTCCGAAGCCGGATACACCCTGGTCACGGCCGCACGACGGGACGGCCGCACCCTCCTCGTCACCGTCATGAACCCCCAGCGGGGCGGCGCCTTCGCGGTGTACGAGGAGACGCGGGCCCTGCTGGACTGGGGCTTCGCCGCCGCCGGCCGGGTGGAGCCGGTCGGCTCGCTCCTACCGCCGCCCCGGCCCCAACGAGCCGGAACGGCCGCCCCGCCCGCCGCCCCGCCGCCCCCGGCGTCCGCCGCCGGCACCGGGACCGCCAACGCCTGGCCGGCCGGCCTCCTCGCCGGCACCGGCGCAGCCGCGGCGGCCTGGTACCACCTCCGGCGCCGACGGCCGCGCCCCGCTCCGCCGTCGCAGACCGCCGGCCCCGGGCCGACGCCCTGAAGCTCCCAGGCAGACGCCCCACCCGGCCCGCCTGAGGCGGGGATGCTGCTCTTCACCCACGAGCTCCAGAGACGGCTGACGCAGGCCGGATCCCGCCTGCCGGCGCACGCGGTCCACCCCGGTTACGCCGCCACCAGCCTGCACGGCCCGACGCTGCCGCCACCTCGACCGCTTGACAAGAACGATTGGGAACCAGTCACAGGTACGCCGCTGATGCGTGGCGGGAGTGTCGGCCGATCCGTGGTTCCCACGTCGGGCCTGGTTATGCTGCCGCCATGGGTTTGGATCTCATGCTGTTCATGGCGGACTGGAAGTGTTTGAGCGCGATACCCGTCGAGAAGCGGATTGAGGCACTGGCGGATGCCGCCCCCTGGCCGCCGGAGCTTGACAGCGCGAACGACGCCGGCGGGCGGAGCGGCGGCTGGGTGTGGCTACCGGACCGGGAGTCCGCATGGTGCGCCGAGTACGACTTCTTCACCACCACTGGTGCCTTCCGCCCGCATGCCCGCGCGGGGGATGCGTGGGCTGACATGCGGCCTCTCGTCGACGTGTGCGTGCGCGATGCGATGGACACCTTTCTCATCGATCTGATCTGGGATGCGAACCCGGAAGACGATCCTGCGCTGACCGGCGGCGGAGGGTTCTTCCCGGCGCCCACCGACCGATGGCACCCGCGTGTCCTTCTGGTGTGCCCGCCTGAGGCCCTGCCGGGCAAGGCCCGCGCCTGGACGCAGGTGGCGTCCCGCCTTGAGGAGCTACGCGACCCGTTCGCCGCCGAGTGCGAGGGCTGGGCAGGCCGCCCGGACACCTTCGAGGACTTCACCGCGCTTCTGCGTGAATGGGGCGACGTGACCACCGAGGCTGCGCGCCGCGGTTGGGGACTGGTGGGTCTGCCCTAGCGGTCACCCGCGAGAGGCGCCTGGCCCGCATGCGTCGCGCACCCCGAACTGAGCGGCACAACTGGCGAACTGCGCCCAGCGAAGTTTCGCGGTGGCGGATGCCGCCGAGCTAACGGTTCTTCCCGGGGGCGGGCCGCTCGCGCGGGCGGAGCTCCACGCCGCGGCCGTCAGGGCGTTGGCGGCCGCCGGGGACCGGCCGGGGGTGGGGGTACGGGCGGAGCTTGTCGCCGCGCGCACCGGGTGCGCCGTGCGGCCGTCGCGCTCGGCGTGGCGGTCCCCGTCATGCCCTGACCTGGGCTAGTTCCTCCACAGCGAGGGCGGCCGGTCGTTCCAGCACCCCCATGGCGGTGTCGGGACGGCAGGCCGGGCAGGCTTCCACGCCCTCGGAAAGGGCGCACCGGGCAAGATCGGCGGTGGCGGCCTTGCAGCGGGTTCGGGTATCCCAGCAGCTGCCGACGTGCACCCGCGCAGCCGGCCGTCTGGCACCGATCTTGTACTCGGTCAGCCAAGGTCCAACATCGCGGAGCGCAACGCCGTCGCCCCGGTCGGTACCCGCATCATCACCGAAGCGACCATGGCAACTCTGGGCCAGGCCGTCCGCAAGGCGATGATCGCTCTGGCAGACGCCGACGCATGGCGCGCGCCGGGCGCCATCGAAACGCAGTTCCAAGCACATCGCCTCCTGGCCGCAGGGAACGCGTCCAGACCACCATCTCCGAGGCCGAGCTGATCCGCCGCAACAACGAGACCCTCGCCGCCCAGCGCGCAACCGAGCAGGCCCCACAGAACCCGCCGCAGCCCGCGCCGACCAAGTGAAATCCAGCCACCCAGACGGGGTGTCGTATCAGCCATCCCAGGCGTAACGTAAGCCGTCCTGGAGGGGTACCAGCGCCTCCCCGCTACTGCGCTGGCCGCCCGAGCCCTGCCGTCGCCCCCCCCGTGCGGCAGGGCTCTTCTCCTGCACGGCCGCACCACAGACGAGGAGCGTATGAACGACGACGCCCCCACCGTCGGAGAGACCATCACCGAGATCGCCGCCCGTTCCGGGCGCGCCAGATCCACCGTCAGGAGACTGACTGGCCGCGCCGCCATCGGGCGGCGCGGCCAGGCTTGGCTGTACGACCCGACTGCCGTCGATGCCTGGCTCACACGCCGTGTGCATCGGGGAATCGCCGTCGACTGGATGCCTGAGGGCCTCTACTCGCTGCGGGACATCGTGGCCGCAACGGGCCTACCTCTCAGCACCCTTCGGTCTCGGGTACAGGTCGGCCTGCTGCCGCGCCGGCGGACGACACATCCGGGCAGTCACACCTGTGGTTCGGGGCGACCATCGCCGCGGCCATGAAGCGCAGCCCCTACCCCCGCTAGTGCATCTCGTCGCAAAACCGGTCGGCGTGCCCCGTCCTGGGGGCATGTCCGGCGTGCACGGACACAAGTCCCGCCCACCCGCCGGGCTTTCGCGCGTCACAGGACGGTCACACAGCAGACGTGGACGGCGACCGCTGGCCACCATGGCGCTATGCGCACACTCCACCTCGCCACCGTCTTCGCCGCGGCCACCCTGCTCACTCTCACCGGGTGCAGCTCCAGCAGCCCCAAAGCCGCCACTGACGTCCAGGTCTCACCCGCGCCCGGCCAGCAAGCCACCTACCTCGCCGCCCTCAACGCCATCGACCCCGAGATCGTCAATGGCAAGGACGACAAGGCCATCAGCCGCGGCCTCGACCAGTGCACCGCGATGAAGACCGAGACGAACCCCAACAGGCGCGTCACTCAGGTAGAGGAGCGATTCATCAGCCCGCACCACCCGGGCGGCTTCGGCCCCGCCAAGAGCTCCCTCATCCTCGGCGCCGTACAGAAGAACCTCTGCCCCACCCTCTGACCAACCCCACAAGCCACTCGGTGCGAGTGGATGCGGGTGCGGCCGCCCGGGACTAACGGGTGTCGCAGAAGGCTCAGTGCCGGGCATTGCTCCTGTATAGGTGGGGTGTTGCGGGCTGAGCCGGTGTGGGTCGAGACGTTGCCGGCCTTGCGAATCGACCGGTTCGCGAAGCTGGTGAAAGCAGTGAAGGAGCGGGGCGGGAACGGTCCCGGTGGCGACAGGCCGTGGTGCCTGCCGCTGGCCGACCGGGTCCTGCTGGTTGCCGTCTACTACCGCACCAACCTCACCATGCGGCAGCTCGCCCCGCTCTTCGTGATCTCCCCGGCCACCGTCTGACGGGTCGTCCAACGCCTGCGTCCGTTGCCGGCCCTGGAGCCCGCCCCGCGGCCGGTCGCCGACGTGGACCGGCGACCGTACCGTCGGAGCCTCCTCCCGCAACCACCGGCTCTCGGCGAACGTGCAGGTCATCATCGACGCAGGCAGCCGCCTGGTCATCGCCTCGGCCCGGCCCGCGCCGGGCAACAAGGCCGACGCCCACGTGTGGCGGGAGTCGGGCCTGCCGGCCGTGGCGGCCGGGACGACTGTGATCGCGGAAGGCGCCTGCCTCGGCACCGGCCTGATCGTCCCGCACCGCAGAAGAGCCGGACGTCCCCTCCTGCGCGGGCAGGAAGAGGACAACGGTCGCGTTCGAGGGCCTGGACGGAGCGGTGCACGCCGCGTTTGAGCTTCTTCTGGGCCAGCCCGGCGAACCAACGCTCGACCAGGTTCAACCAGGGTGCTCTGGTCGGCGTGAAGTGCAGGTGGAACCGTGAGTGGGCTGGCAGCCATCGTTTGACGCTGGGTGTCCTGTGGGTCGCCTAGTTGTCCGGGATCAGGTGAACCTGCAGGTCAGCCGGGGCTTCTTTGTCGAGCTTGGTGAGGAACTTCTTACTCCGCTGCCCGGTGACGGCGGTGCAGGGAACTGTGATCTTCCGTGGGACACCGGGCCGCGGGTCGTCGCACAAGCCGTCCAGTCCCCACTCGATGAAGCAGCGCCGCCAGGTGCGGACCGTGTCCGGAGCGATCCGCAGCCGGAGCGACACCTCCATGATCGAGTGGCCTCCGGCGCACTCCAGCACGATCCGCGACCGCTGAGCCGAAGCCTGAGCCGTCGGACGGCGACGTAACCAGCCCTCCAGCACTGCCCCGCTGGGCATCAGTGACCGACAACGGCGGAATCATCGGACCCGCACGACGCATGCTCGACTGACAACGAGTCTCTGCCTCAGGTCACTGGGCCGCCCCCTTCGGATCCGCACAAGCGGCCCCCTCCTTTCTCACACGACTCCCTGCCTCCCCAGCGCCCCTGCCGCCGATCGTGCGCCCGCCTGGCTAGGCGAAGGAGAACCAGTTGACGTTGACGAAGTCGGAGGGCTGGCCGCTGTCGAAGGTCAGGTAGACGTCGTGCGTTCCGGTGGTGCGGCGGATGTCGGCGGGGACCGTGCGCCAGGCCTGCCAGCCGCCGGTGTTGGCGATGGCGAAGCCGCCGACCGGGGTGGCTGTGGGGCTGTCGAGGCGTACCTGGACCAGGCCGCTGACTCCGCCGTCGGCCCCGGAAGCGACGCGGGCGTCGAAGCGGGTGGCGCCGGTGGGGCCGAAGGCGACGGCCGAGAACTTGAGCCAGTCGCCGTTGGACAGATGGCCGACGTCGGATCCGCCGCCGCCGTCGGAGCAGGCCTCGACCTGTGCTCCGGACTGGGCGTTGAACGTCTCGGCCTGGAGGGTGGTGAAGGCGCTGACCCCGCCGCCCGGAGCGGTGGCGGTCGGCGTCGGGGCCGGTGTGCCGCCGCCGGCCAGACCGCCGACCGTGATGGTCCAGCGGCCGGGGGTGCCGGACTGCACCTTGCCCTCGAAGTCGACTCCGGCCGGGTGCACGTCGTCGTACGGGAAGGCGTATCCGAGATGGTCGGGGGCGGTGTTGTGCAGGATGCGGGCGTAATGGTTGGTGCGCGGTCGGGTGTAGAACGCGGCGGGATTCTCGGCGGTCGGCTGGTGGGGGTTGTCCAGCAGGGTGGTGCGGTTGAAGGCGGCGGCGAGCCGTGCGCTGAGATTGCCCATCAGGTCGTTGCCCGTGGTGAAGGGCGTGTCGCTGCAGGAGAAGATCGAAAGGGTGGACGGCTTGGCGAAGCTGCCGACTCCGGGGAAGGCGAGGACGTCGCCGTTCACCCGGCCGGTGACGGTTCCCCAGGTGAACTGGGTGTCGATGCGCAGGTCGGTGGAGCGGTACTTGTTCCACACCTCGTCCACGTAGCTGTCGAAGTAGCCTCGGAACAAGGCGCTGTTGCCGCGGATCGCCAGGTTGGGGCTGAGTACGCGCACGTCGCGACCGCCCGCGGTGACGATCAGTCGGCTCCAGTCGCTGCCGTCGGCGGCGGACTGGGCCCGCAGCGCGGCGGCGACCCGGGACAGTCCGTCGGCGGGCAGCCCGCGTACGGTCTGGGTGCCCTGCTCGGTCTCCAGTTCGAAGGCGATCGGCAGCGAGACCATGTCGACGAACGTGATGTTGGCGTACAACTGGTCGCTGTTGAAGGTGAATTCGCAGAAGTCGTGAGCGACGTTCGCGTTGGGGTCGGTGGGGTTGCTCACCGACGGCAGGGCCAGACCGCCGCCGCGGTTCACCAGGAAGGTGAGCTTCGCGCCGACGGAGAAGTAGATACGGCCGCTGTCCAGGCGCGGCAGCGTCACCCTCCGCGCTCCGGCGCCGGACGCGTTGAGCGGGATGGCACAGTCGACCCCGAGCGGGGTCTGATCGTCGGCCGGAGCCGGCGGGTGGTACAGGCTGGAGCCGTTGGCCCGGACGAAGGCCCAGGTGCCACCGGCCGCGGGGTCACGGCCGAGCACGTAGGCGTACACCGTGTTGTTGCCGGTGGTGTTCACCAGGTCCAGGGGGAGCGTGGCGGTGGTGGACGCGTTGGCGCCCATCTCGAGCCACGCTGCCGCGGCGGGCACCGCCAGGGCCAGGCCCGCCGTCACGGCGAGGAGTTTTCTACGGGACATGGTGCGTTGGTGGCGAGCCGTCACGGTGGGGGTCCGTTCTTCGTGAGGTCGGGCGGGGGAGCGGTCGGACGCAGGGACCGGGGGGAGGGAGAGGGGAGCGCGGCTGGGCCGGTGGGTCAGCCGACCGTCCACTTCTGGTTGGCGGCGCCGGTGCAGGTCCAGGTCTGCAAGCGGGTGCCGTCGGCGGAGGAGTTGCCCTTGGCGTCCAGGCACTTGCCCGCACCGGTGTTGGTGAGGTCACGGGCGGCGGTGTACGTCCACTTCTGGGCGTTGGTGCCGTTGCAGGTGTAGAGCTGGACGACGGCGCCGTCGGCGGTGGAGCCGCCCGCGACGTCCAGGCACTTGCCGAGGGCGCGGACGGTGCCGTCGCCCGCTATGGTCCACTGCTGGGCCGCGCTGCCGGTGCAGTCGTGCAGCTGGATGGGGGTGCGGTCGGCGTCGGAGCCGCCGGCGACGTCGACGCACATGCCGCCGATGCCACGGATCGGGCGTGCGGCAGGGGCGCCGGCGGAGGAGGCGCGGACGTAGTCGACGGTCATCGTCTGCGGGAAGGACGTGGAGGCGTCCGGGCTGCCGGGCCAGTCCCCACCGACCGCCAGGTTGAGGATGACGAAGAACGGGTGGTCGAAGACCCACTTGTTGCCGCCGGTGTCGGCCGGCGTGAGGGTCTTGTACGTGGTGCCGTCCACCGACCAGACGAGGGAGTTCGGGCTCCAGTCGACGGCGAACACGTGGAAGTCGTCGGCGAAGGCGCGGCCGCCGGGCAGGTTGTACGCGGCGCCGAGGCCGCCCGCTCCGGAATAGCCGGGGCCGTGCACCGTACCGTGCACGGTGCTGGGTTCGCGGCCGATGTTCTCCATGATGTCGATCTCGCCGCTGTTGGGCCAGCCCACGCTGCCGAGGTCGTTGCCGAGCATCCAGAAGGCGGGCCAGATGCCCTGGCCGCGCGGGATTTTGATGCGGGCCTCGAAGCGGCCGTACGCCTGGGTGAAGGTTTTGGCGGTGTTCAGCCGGGCCGAGGTGTACTGGCACTGCCCGTACCAGCAGCCGAGGCCGGCGTCGGTGTTCTTCCGCGCGGTGATGACGAGGTTGCCCTGGCCGTCGAGCGCGGCGTTCGACGTGCTGTTCGTGTAGTACTGCAGCTCGTGGTTGCCGAAGCCCGAACCACCCCTTTCCAGGGTCCACTTGGCGGAGTCAGGGGCGCGGCCGGCCGCACCGTCGAACTCGTCGGACCAGGTCTGCGCGACACCTGCGGCCTCGGCGGGCGGGGCGACCGAACGGGTGAAGGACATGAGCACCGCCGCGACCAGGGCGGTGGTCACGAGGAGCACCACTCCGCCGAGAGAGCGGCGACGTGCGCGATGAGCAGCAGCCATGGGCATGGTTCCTTGTCTGGGTGGGGGAGGGGAGGAGGAGGGGGAGGAGGGGGGCCAGGCCGGGCGAGCCGTGAAGAGTGAAGGCGGGGCACGAGAGCGCTCTCAAACGTGACGCAATGTCACCCGAGGCAGTGAGTATTACGGAGGGGCAACTGCCATGGCAACGTCAGGCGCCACTCCTCGCACGCCTCTGAGCTGGGGTTTTCTCTTGCGGTCTTCGGCTTAACGATCTCTTAAGGCTGGCTTGATGCAGAGAGGTGTGAATCGGAGCCTCACGTGAGCGTCGGCCGGACGGCCGCCGCGGGTACTCCGCGCCGGCGTCCGGACCGCGTGCTCCCGGCCACGTACCGGGCCCCGGCCGACGGTTCCTCGTTCATGCGCCGGTGTCCGGCGCCGCGCGGGACCTGGTGCCGCGCCGACCTCAGGCGTGTGCAGGGTCAGGCGTGTCCGGCGTCAGGCGGTGTGCAGCGTCAGGCCGTAGCGGCTGAGGATTTCGTTGACCGGCTGGAACCACGTCTGGCCGCCGGACGAGCAGTTGCCCCAGCCGCCGGAGGTGACGCCCTGGGCCTGGTCCCCGCTGAGGAACGAGCCGCCGGAGTCGCCTCCCTCGGCGCAGACGCTGGTCTTCGTCATCTGGTAGACCGGGCCCTGGCTGTAGTTGACGGTCTCGTTCTTGGCGAGCACGGTGCCGCAGTGCCAGTGCGTCGTGGACCCCGACCGGCAGATCGAGGCGCCCACGGGTGCCTCGGCGGAGCCGCGTACCAGCTGGTCCGGGATGGTGCCCCAGCCGAGCACCACCGGTACGGTCCACCAGCCGCTGTGGATGCCGACGTACGCGTAGTCGTCGCCGGGGAACGAGGATCCCTGGAAGGTGCCCATCGCGGACCCGTCCCAGCCGCGCACGGCGGCCCCCGCCTGCCCGCAGTGCCCGGCCGTCACGAAGCCGCCGTACACGGAGAAGCCGATCGAACAGCGGACGTTGCCGGTGTGGTACGGGTCGCCGCCGACGGTGCCCGCGGCGTAGGTGCGGGGCGGCTGCGCCGTCTCGGCGACGGTGACGGGGCCGCCGGCCCGGGCCCGAGCGACGAACGCCCGTACGTCGGGGGCTTCCCGCTCGGTACCCACGACCGTGACGACGACGCTGTTGGTCCGCGGGTCGACGTGCCAGCCGGCCACCCCGGCGGGGGCATGCAGCGTGTCCAGGCGCGCTTTGGCGCGGTCCAGCGCGGCGGCGCTGTGCCTGACGAGGCGGGTGTCGGCGCCCAGTGCCCGCACCTCGGACTCCTCCGCGCGGTCGGTCACCGCGACGACGAGCCGGCCGGTGGACGGCTCGTACCACGAGCCGCCGTAGGCACCACCCGCGGCCTGCCGTGCGGTCTTCTCCACGACCGCGGCGGCCTTTTCTGCACTCAGCCGTTCCTCGGCCTGGGAAGCGGTGAGCCCGAGGTCCCGGCGCATCGCGTCGACCAGTCCGGCCGAGGCGGACGGCGCTGAGGCGGACGATGCCGCGGTGGGCTCCGGAAGCGGGACGGCGCTCGCCACGCCGGCATGGGCGGCGCCTAGGCCGACGGTCAGGAGGAGGGCGGCGAGGGTGGCGCGTAAGGGGGTGGTGTGTTTCACGAGACCTCCTGGCGTGGGGGATTGAACGCTTGAGAGCGCTCTCACGGAGTGTCGGGCGCTACGCTAGCCCATGCCACTTGTCAGGTCCATACCAAGGCCGCTTCCGCCGCGGCGGTACCCGCGCGACCACTCGGTCACCGAGGACTGCCCCCGGCGCCGAGGGCTGACACCAGTACTCGGTGTGGGCCGAGGCCGCCGAGGCCCTGCGTTCGGTGGGCATCGAGCCGCGTGTGTTCAGCGGCGGGTCGACGCCGACGGTCGGGCAGTGGAGGCCGGGGTTCGTGAACGAGCAGCGGCCCGGGGTGTATGCCTTCAACGACGCTACGCAGTTGGCCATCGGATCGTGCGGGCCCGAGGATCTGGCCCTGGTGACGGCGGCCACGGTCGTCAGCGTCCCGGACCCGAACAGGTTCGTGCTGGACGCCGGAAGCAAGGTCTTGGGCTCGGACCAGTCTCCCTGGGTGTCCGGGCGCGGATACCTGCCGGACTTCCCGGACGCGACGATCACCGTCATGTGGGAGCACCACGCGGTCGTCCGCGTAGCCGAAGGCACGAGCGTGCCGCAGATCGGCTCCGTGGTCGCGGTCGTGCCCAACCACGTGTGCACGCCGGTCAACCTCGCCGACGAGCTGCTGGCCGTTCAAGGCGGCAGGCTCGTCGACCGCTGGCCGGTCACCGCGAGGGGAGCCAACACCTGACACCCGCCGAAGCCGGGGCGGGTCGAAACCACGGCGGGCAGCGAGAGCCACCCGCGTACCTCTCTGGGATCCGCCCACCAACGCTCTGGCCGACCGTGCCGCTCCTCGGGGAGGCACGCGTATCCGCCCCCGACGGTCTCGGCCGCTCGCGGGGGTGTGCTGATGGGGGACCCGTAGTCTGCGGGCATGTCCGATGTCCTGTCCGCCCGCATGCCGTCGACGCTCTTCGACGGGTTGCGGACCGCTACACCGGGCAGGACGTCGCCACCGCCGCGCAGGCCGCGGGCCTTTGGGTACAGCAGGTATTCACCGCCACACAGTGTCCCTTGACCGACTGAGTGATCCCGGCCCGAGACGCACACTCGTGGTGGCTGTCCTGTTCTCGATCACCGGCGTCCGCCCGGACGAGCACGACAAGCTCACGCGGCCCGTCCCGGCGAACCACGGCCGAGGTCCCGGCCGCCTCCGCCGCGCCTTCCACCGTCGACGACCAGGACGCTGCCCTCCTACGGGCGGAGCCGGGCGGATCCGCGCGAACACGCTTTGGCCATGGCCCATTCCGAGTACGGCGGACCAGCGCCGGTCGCCGCGTCTCCCTTGCCGCCTCGTGTCCCGGCCCGCCCGTGCGCGGGTGATGCGTTGTCAGGGCTGGTCGGTGGTGAGGTGGCGGAGGTAGGCGGCGGCGGTGGGGTAGGCGTGGTCCTGGGCACCGTGGCGGTGGAGTTCGAGCCGGCCGTCGGGGTGGATGCGCACGGTGGTGGTGGCGCGCCGTGGAGCCCGGGTTTCCTCGTGCCGACCGGTGAGGGTGTCCGAGGTGAGGACGGGGACGGGCGGCGGGAACATGGCGGTCGCGTCGGAGGCCGTGGCGGCGGGCGGCCGGCCGGTGCGGTTGGCGCTGCTGACGTAGAGCAGCGGACAGCCGGCGAGGACGGGCAGCAGGGGGGTCCAGCGGGCGCCGAACAGCAGGGCCCAGCCGTCGCGGACGGCGGGTGAGAGCCACCCGGGGCAGGGCACGTCCCGGCGGAGCGGAACCAGCAGGGTGAGGAGTTCCTCCTCCAGGAGCCGGCGGGCTGTCCGCGCGTGGCCCGCGTCGAGCGCCGAGGACGCGTCGAGGGCGGTGAGGGTGTCCGGGTGGTGGGCCCACAAGGCGACGGCCTGGCCGGCCGGCCGGCCTTTGGCCGTGTTCACGGCGCCCGGAACGGTCGCGGCGAGGACGTAGGTCAGCGGTGCGGGGTTGGGCAGCACCACCGCCGTTCCCTCGCCCAGGGCCCGCCGCGCTTCGGCGACACCGGTGAAGGGGCCGCGGGGTGCGGTCGCGGTCACCGGGTGTCTCCGGCCGGTGCGTGGGCGAGACCGTCGAGGTAGGCGGCGAACGCCGCGTCGTCGACGACGGCCCGGCCGCTGCGGTAGGCCCGCGACTTCACCCACCGCATCGCCGCCCGTGCCCGTTGCTGGTCGAGGGCGTGTCCCAGCCGGGCGGCGACGGCGGTGACGACGCGGGCGCTGGCCAAGTGGGTCAGGACCACGGCCGGTTCGACACCCAGCACCTCGTGGGGGTCGTAGGGCTGGAACAGCTGCGGATGCACGAAGGGGGTTCCCGTCGAGAGGGTGCCGACCCCGGGGCCGACGATGGGTGTGGTCACGCTCAGCGGTACGCCGGTCTCCTCGGCCACCGCCCGCGCGATCGGCGTCAGAGCGGTCAGGTCCGGGGCGGTCCACCACGGTGCCGCATCAGGACCGAGGACCTCCTCGGGGTGACGGTCCAGGAGGAACACCAGCTGTTCGGTGGCCACCATCCCGGCCCGCTCCGCGATACCCAGCCACGCAGCGGAGACCACCCTCACCCCCGCCGAGAGTGCCTGCAGCGTGTTGGCCAGGCCCAGACCGAGATCGTTGTGCAGGTGCGCGCCCAGCACCACGCCCTCACCGGCCCCGGCCGCCACCGCGTCGAACATCGACCGGCAGCCGGCGGGCAACTGACCGCCGACGGTGTCGGCCAGCAGCACCACGCCCGCCCCGGCCCCCGTCATCGCCCGCGCGTACGCGGCCATCAGTGCGGAGTCGGCGCGGGAGGCATCCGCCAGGCACACGTCCACCGCGACCGACGCGTCGAGGTCACGGGCCCGCTTGACGCACGCGACGCCCTCCTCCAACGCCGCCCGCGCGCCGCGGTGCACCATCACCCGCGCCATGGCCTCCGACGCCGGCACCACCACCATCACCCGCGCGTGCGTACTGCCGCGCACCGACGCAACGGCCTGCACCACGTCCTGGGCGGCGCCCCGGCACACCGCGGCCACACTCACCGCACCCTCGGCCTCCACCGCGACCTGACGGACCGCCTCGAACTCCTCGGCACACACCGCCGGGAACCCCGCCGCGAACACCACGTGCCGCGGCCCGTCCGCACCGAACATGCCTCCCTGCCGGCGCGCGAGCCGCACCCGGAAGTCCGCTGTCATGAGCGTCTTGGCCTGCGCGCCGTCGCGCGCGGACTCCTCCCAGATGACCACCCGGCCCGCCCCGGCCGACTCCCGCACCACGTCCACGCCTGATCCCCCGCCCCTTCGCGGCCGTCACCTCCGGTGCGGCGACCGGCTCGTCCGTCGTCGGGGAAACGATCTCCCAGCGCCCACGAGCGGTCCGGCCGCAGCGGCGGCTGTCACCCGATCGGGGGACAAGGCTTGTGCGGGTCCGACCTCATCGTGCTCAGGCGCGCCGGAACGGCGCGCACCGACTCCGGACGTGGTCGATCGGAGGAGACGACCGCGCGCCGGAAGGAGATCCGGGGGACGGACCCGGACGCGCCGTCGGCGTCACCGCGCGCCGCTCGCCGTACGCGCCCCGGCACCCGACGCCGTACCCTCCCCGTCGTCCGCACCCGAGCCGTCCGCCCCGGCGCCCGCCTGACGGAACGCGGTCGTCTGGAGCAGCAGTGCCAGCACGCACACCAGGGTGCTCAGTCCCCAGATCGTCAGATACGCGGAGAGCGCGGGGACCTCCGTACCGCCGACGACCATCGTGCCGAGGACCACGGAGGCACCCGCGCCCGCGACGCTGCCGCCCAGCGTCTTGAGGTTGTTGTAGACGGCCGTGGCGCTCGCCGTACGGTCCTCGGCACTGCCCTCCACGATGACGGTGGGCAGCCCGCCCAGCGCCAGGCCCATGCCGAAGCCCGTCACCGCGGACGACAGGGCGAACAGCGGAAGTACGGCGTACGAGGCCATCAGGCCCGCGCTGCCGGCCGCCATCAGCCCGAACGCGGCGAAGAGGGTCCTGCGGTAACCGGCCCGCGCGGCCACCCGGGCCACGACGCTCGCCCCGATGAAGGCCAGCACGTGCGGCACCCCGCCCCAGAGGCTGATCTCCCAGGTGGCGAGCGAGAATCCGTATCCCTCCACCGCGGGTGACGCGGCCAGATAGGTGATCGCCACGGCCTGACCGCCCAGCATCACCGAGCCGAAGACGAAACCCGAGACGTAGTACGCCGCCGTCTGCCGCCGGGCGACCGCCCGCACGTCGACCAGGGCGTACGGACGGGCGAGTTCGAGCCGGACCCACCAGATCAGGAGCGCGGCGGCGGCCAGGAGACCGGCCGGCGTGGGCAACGAGGTCCAGCCCCAGGCGGCCGCCCGGGCCACGGTGCCGAGGAAGAGCACGAGCGCCGGACCGAGCAGCAGCGCACCGGCCCAGTCCATCCTGCCTTCCGCCCGGCTGAGGGACTCGGGAATGCCGCAGTACGAGAGCACCGCGCAGCCGCAGGCGAGCGCGGCGAGCACCCAGAGCGTGACGCGGATGTCACCGGTGAGATGGAGGAGAGGGCCCGCAAGGGCGTGACCGAGGAGGGATCCCAGGGTCAGCGCACCGACCAGGAGCCCGACCGCCCGGCGTCCGCCGTCAAGGTCGAGCCGGCTGCGCACCAGACCGATCTCCAGCGGCAACAGCGCGGCCAGCGGCCCCATCAGCGCCCGGCCGAGCAGCAGTACCGCGACGTTCGGCGCGAGCGCGACCAGGAGGGTACCGAGCGCGACGCAGGCGAGGGCGATCCGGGTGAGACGACGGTGTCCGTACAGGTCGCCGAGCCGCCCGAAGGCGGGCGCGCTCACCGCGGCGGCCAGGAACTGGGTCGCCGTGAACCACTGGGCCTCGGACGCGCTGATGGCCTGCCAGTCCCGCACGGCCGGCAGGAGCGCCGGCGCGGATCCCTGGAGGAAGCCGCTGACGAGCTCGAACACGACGAGCAGCCCGACGACGGCAGTGACCTTGGCGTCGCGTCTCGCGGGGCGCGGCGCCGCCGGGGGCGTCACGCCCCGTCCCCTGTCGTGGCGAGACGCCGCTCGGCCAGTTCCGCCAGCAGCGCCGCCTGCCGCGCGAGGACGGCATCGTCGAAGACGGCCCTCGGCGAGTGGTTCTCCGGCGCCTTCTCCAGGTCGGCGCCCTCGGGCGCGGCTCCGACCAGCAGCATCGCCCCCGGGACCTGCTGCAGCACCAGCGAGAAGTCCTCCGAACCGCTGGCCGGCTGCGGCGCGTGCCACACCTCTCCCGCGCCGAAGAGTTCGCGGGCCGTGTCCATGGCGAAGGCGGTCTCCGCGGGCTCGTTGACCGTGACCGGGTAGAGCAACTCGTAGGCCACGTCCACTTCCAGCCCGTGCGCGGCGGCGATCCCGCGCACCAGGCGGGGGAGCCCCTCGGCGAGGCGCTCGTGGGTGGCCTCGGAGTAGCTGCGTACGGTGGCCTTGAACTCGGCCGTGTCCGGGATCACGTTCTGCTGCGTACCGGCGTGCAGACTGCCGACGGTCACCACCACCGGATCGAAGATGTCGAAGGTCCGCGTCACCCAGTTCTGCAGCGCCGTGACCATCTCGCAGACGGCGGGCACCGGATCCTTGGCGCGGTGCGGCGCCGACCCGTGGCCGCCCTCACCGCGGACCGTCACCTTCAGGACATCCGACGCCGTCATCACCGTCCCCGGACGGGAGGCGATCCAGCCGCCGGGCAGCCGGTTGGCCGCGACGTGCAGGGCGAAGGCGGCGTCGACGCGCCGGCCCGCCGCGTCCAGGACGCCCTCCTCGATCATCGCGCCGGCGCCGTTGTAGCCCTCCTCACCCGGCTGGAACATGAAGACGACATCGCCGTGCAGCGCCTCGCGCCGGTCCGCGAGCAAGGCCGCGGCGCCGACGAGCCCGGCCGTGTGCAGATCGTGTCCGCAGCCGTGCATCCGACCGGCGACCTCGGAGGCGTACGGGAGCCCCGTCCGTTCGGCCACCGGCAGGGCGTCCATGTCGCCGCGCAGCAGCACCGCGCCGCCGGGGCGGCCGCCGCGCAGCACGGCCGTGACGGAGGTGAGGTCCCGGCCGAGCGTGATGTCGAGGGGGAGGCCTTCGAGTGCGGCGAGCACCTTCTCCTGGGTGCGGGGAAGCTGGAGGCCGAGCTCCGGCTCGCGGTGCAGCGAGCGGCGGAGCCGGACCAGATCGGGCTGTAGTTCCCTGGCGCGTTCCAGTACGGACATGCTGCGTCAACCTCCTGATACGGTTCCGGCCGTGGTCAGGGCAAGGCTGAAGCCCCGCCGGGTAGAGGGATCCGGATTCGCAGGAAAAACGCAGGAGGACCCCCGTGACGCAGGAAAGCGGGCGAGAGGCCGAAAGCGCGAAGGCGGGCGGCAGTGCCCCCACGCCCGGGAAGAGGGCGGGGACGCCGCCCGGCACCCTCCCCGCGGCGAAGCCGGGGAGAACGGCGGGCTCCGTGTCCGGCCCGGCCCCGCTCCCGGCCCCGTACGCCCTCGACGATGTCGACCAGGCCCTCGTGCACGCCCTCCAGATCGCCCCGCGCGCGGACTGGACCCGGATCGGCTCCGTCCTCGGCCTCGACGCGGTCACGGTCGCCCGGCGCTGGAACCGGCTCACCGAAGCGGGCGCCGCGTGGATCAGCTGCCACCCCGCGCCCGTCCTCGCCGCCGCCGGTCAGGGACTGCTCGCCTTCGTCGAGGTCGACTGCGCCAACGGCAGCCTGCTCGACGTCGCCCGCGCGCTGGCCGCGCTGCCCCACGTCACCGCCGTCGAGCACGTCAGCGGCGACGGCGATCTGCTCGTCACCGTCCTGGCTCCCGACCTCGTCGCGCTCACTCACTGGGTGACCCGGGGACTCGGCTCGATGCCCGGCATCAGCGCCACCCGCACCCATCTCGCGAGCACGGTCTACACGGAGGGCAGCCGCTGGCGCCTGCGCGCCCTCGACCGCGGCCGGATCGCCCGCCTCGCCGACGGGGAACCTGCCCGGGGCGAGGTACCCGTCTTTCCCCTCTCCGACCTGGACCACGATCTCATCGCCGTACTGTCGGTCGACGGCCGCGCGACGTACCGCGCGCTGGCCGAGAGCTCCGGAGCGAGCCCGGACACCGTACGGCGCAGGCTCGGCCGCCTGTTCGCCGCCGGGATGCTCCAGACCCGCTGCGAGGTCGCCAGGCCGCTCTCCGAGTGGCCGGTCGCGGTCGTCTACTGGGGCCGGGTGGCGGCCGGCGCCCTTGAAAGCGTCTCCCGGCTCGTCACGGGCGTCCGGGAGGTACGGCTGTGCGCGGGCGTGACCGGCCGCCACAACCTGCTCGTCGTCGCCTGGGTGAAGTCCCTCGCGGACGCCCAGCGCTTCGAGGTGCGGCTCAACGAGCGCGCACCGGGCCTGGAGATCACCGACCGCGCCGTCGTGCTGTGGCTGATGAAGGTCAGCGGCCACCTGCTCGACGAACGGGGCTACCGGATCGGCGCCGTCCCCTTCGACGTCCGCGCAGCCGCCCGTACGGCGCCGACGGAGCGCTGACGAGCCACCGCCCGGCAGCGCGTCGCCGCGCTCGGAACCGCCCCGCCGAGGGAGGCGTCGTGTCCGGG
>NZ_JBVIKC010000033.1:0-49315 GCF_055581065.1 Streptomyces sp. NPDC031479 | reverse complement strand
GACGCCGGACGCCGGACGCCGGACGCCGGACGCCGGACGCCGGACGCCGGACGCCGGACGCCGGACGCCGGACGCCGGACGCCGGACGCCGGACGCCGGACGCGGAGCGGCGGGACCGTTCCGCCGCGTGTGCTGTCGATGGGAGCTTCGCGGGCCGGTTCGGGGCGGACCGGTCACCGACGAGAGGTACGCCCTGATCGCCCGGACCTGACCGGGAGGATCATCCCCGCGGGGGAACCGGCGGCGACGCCGCACGGCCCAGGTCCGGGTGGAGATCGCCGAGGACGCGGTCGGCCCCCTTCACATGTATTGGTATCGCCGGGTATCTTGCATTGCATGGAACCAGGCGATTCGGCCAAACAGGCCCGGGCGGCCGCCCAACTGCGCAAGGGCGTCCTGGAGTACTGCGTCCTCGCCCTGATGCGGGACCGTCCCCGCTACGGCGTGGAACTCCTCCACGCCCTGGAGGACTCCGGTGCCCTGGCCACCAGCCAGGGCACGGTCTACCCGCTGCTCTCCCGGCTCCGCCGCGACAACCTGGTCACCACCACCTGGCAGGAATCCGCCTCCGGACCACCCCGTCGCTACTACGCCCTCACCGACAGCGGCCGGGCCGCGCTCGACGAGTTCACCCGCGTCTGGCCGGGCTTCCGCAACGCCGTCGACGCCTTCCTGACCACCCCGCGCCCCTCCACCGGAGACCCCGAATGAAGACCTCTGCCGACCGCATAAGCGACTACCTCGACGCCGTCGAACGCGAGGGCTCCGCACTGCCCGCCGACCGCCGCCAGGAACTCCTCGCCGACCTCGCCGAGCACATCGAGGTGACCTGTGCCGAGCGCCCCGACGCGGCGATCGGGGAGATCCTCGCGGAGCTGGGGGACCCCCGCGCGATCGCGGCAACGGCGCTGGCCGAGGCGGGAAGCGGGGCCGCCGGTACCTCGGCCCTGAGCGGTGTCGACGCACCCGACCGGCGGGGCAAGGTGCACCCCCTGGTCCCGCTCCTGATGCTCACCCTCTCGCTGGCCTTCATCATGGTCTTCCCCGACCACTCCGGGCCGCTGGTCGGCGTCCTGTTCCGCATCACCGGCGCCGTGCTCCTCTGCACCTCGGTGCACTGGAGCGCCGTCCAGAAGACAACCGGTGTCCTGCTCACCGCCGTCCTGCCGACCGCCGTCATCGGCGTCTACAACCAGGCGGGCGGCCCGGCCGGCACCCCGGCCCTCCTGGCCAACCTGGTCACACTCGCCGTGCTGGCCGGCACGGCGGCATGGCTCTGGCGGGTCCGCCGGGCCTGAAGGAGCCTGCCGTCCGGGCATGAGCGCCGGGTGTCCCACGGCCGGAACCGCCCCGGCCCGGCCTGCTCGGCACCGTGCCGAAGTCGACCACGACCCCCTGCTCGAACCCGCTGCCGACGATCTCGATGGGGGCGCCGGCCTTGCCGACGGGGGTGACGAGCGTGACCACCGGACCCGACTGCACCTCAGGCGCGCCGAGGAGTCCCAGGTAGGGGAGTTGGCGTGCTGGAAGGTCACCTGCCCCATCTCCGCCGGCGGTGGGGGCGGAGAAGGTGTGCAGCGGTGCGGCGGACCTGCGGCAACTGGACGCACTCGCCGGTCACGTCCGCACCTTCGGAAGGATGATCACCGGACTCCAAGGCGACCAGCTCCCGCAGTGGATCGAAGCGGTCCGTGCCGATGATCTCCCCAGCCTCCACGCCTTCGTCAACGGCCCGGAACGAGACCTTGCCGCCGTTACCGCCGGGCTGACCCTGCCCTGGAGCTCGGGCGTCGTCGAGGGCCACGTCAACCGGATCAAGATGCTGAAGCGCCAGATGTACGGCCGGGCTGGCTTCGCACTGCTGCGGAAACGAGTCCTGCCGGCAGCCTGACGGGGCAGTTACGAACTCTGTTGGAATCGCTCTGCAGCCTGAACAGGCGTGTCGTAGTAGCCGCGCCGTGCCAGCAGGACCGAGCGGAAGCAGTAGCCCTGTTCTTCCTCCGGCTCGTCGTCGGCTGCGAACGGGCGCCAGAAGCTCAGGAGCAGGTCGGAGGCGACGAAGGACGCCGGGTCGTCTGGGTCTGCCTCGATCGAGGTGTACTCGCCCATGCGTCGCACCAGCTCGCGAGCCGGAACCGCGAACAGGTCCAGGCCCCGGAAGATGACTCGGTCTGTCGGAACCGATGGCCTCCCGAGCTCAATGGCTTCGAGCATGTCTCGCGTGCAGTGGATGAATTCACCTGCACCCAGCTGTACCTCACCGCGCTGGAGAACCCCGGCGGCTGCACCCTCGACCGGCTCCTGCAGCTCCCCAACCAGGACATGGTCGACGACGTCGTCCACCAGCTCTACCTGGCCACCACCGGCCCCCTGGAGGCGCTGCGCGCCGCACCCAGGCCCAGGACTGCGCCGGCGGGCCCACCTTCCCGGGCGCAGGCATCACCGTCGACGCCGACCTCGTGGTCGACGGCCTGCGGCTCGACTTCAAGACCACCAAGCACCCCTTCGCCCAGCTGGCCCGTGGAGGAATACCTCAACCTCCTCGGCACCTGCCGCCGCGACCTGCCCACCCGGCGCACCGTCGTCGCCGAACTCCTCGCCGGCTGCGAGGCCGACGCCATCCCGTACGGGCAGGAGGAAGAGGACCAGGCCCACGAGCTACTTGAGCTTGTCGTTTGACGTCTCCCAGGCTGACAGCGTCTCTGTTGACGGTCTGGGTGACCGGGGCCGAGAGGCCTGGGTCAGGCGGTTCCGCCGATAACGCTGCTGGCGGCGAGGCGGAAGTCCTTGACTGCCTGATAGAGGGTTCGCTCTCGTTCGACGGCAAGGGCGGTGTCTTCTGCCTTACGGGTGGTGTCTCCCGCATGGGCGTTCTCGGCCAGGCGCCGCATGACGCGCGAGAGATCGCTGGAGGCGTTGGTCACGCGTTCCGCGACTTCCGCGAGGGGTGCCGGCCCTTCGAGAATGACGACTTCGCAGGCGCGGTGGACCTCGCGGGCCAGGGTGATGAAACGGCCTGTCTTCTCGTTGATGTCGGGGAGGTCGGGTTGGTCTGAACGCAGCGCGTCGAGAACGGCGTCCATGGCGACGTCGCGGTCATGGAGAGCGCTGAGGTAGCCGGCGTAGGCGTCGCGGCGATGCTGACGGCTCCATTGGGCGTGCTGGGACCGTGCCTGAGCACGGCCGTTGACGATTGCGGCCCCGAGGGTGGTGACGGAACCGACGGCGGCGCCCAGCAGTGCGGCAAGTCCTGAGTCCATGGGCCCCAGTCTGCCGTTCTTGCTGTTCATCCAGTTCGCCGGGGCTTCGCGCCCTTCTCGTGGTGGGTGGGCCGGCTGTATCCCTCACCGGTGGCGAGGACGCGTCCCACGTCGTGACGGGTGGCCTTGCGACGGTTCTTCGAACCAGGTGGCCGACCTGGCCCGGGCCGGGAGGGGGTTTCGCCTATGCCTGAAGGGCGCGGTTCAGGCCTGTGGGGCCTGGATGTGAGGTTGGTTGGTCCAGTAGATGCCCCGGGCGAGTGGAGTCCACAGTGCCTCCGGGAGGGCGACGACAAGTCGGCCGGTACGGGCTGCCACTTCCTCAGCAGTCCGCGGTGCTCCAGCTCGGCCCGCAGTCCGGGGCCAGTGTGAGGGCCCGTGTGGGGCGGTGCCGTGCGGACTCCCGGTGTGCATGCTGTGCGGCACGGATGCGGGTCTGCGCGGCGCGCCGCTGTACTCCTCGGAGCAGGGTCTTCACCCGCATGACCAGCCGACGCTCGATCGGACGTCTGGCCACTGCGACCGCTGCGGCGACCGTGGGTCTGATACTCGGGGCTACTCAGGCATTCGCCGGCACGGCGGCCCTGAGTCGCTCGCTCTACCTGACCGGTAGTCCGACGGCAGGGGCCTCGGCCTCGATGAGCCGCTCGATCTACCTTGCGGCCGGAAACTACGCGTGGGACATTTCCACCTCCGACGCGGGCAACAGCTACGTCGACAGCCACGGTTCGCGAAGCATCTATCTCGCGGCCGGCACGTACGACTGGAACTGCACGATCAGCTCGCCTGCGAACGGTTACTACAAGAACACTTGCTCACTCGACAAGGGTGCCGGTCCCGCCTACATGGAGTCCGGCTGGTTCACTCTTCCTCGCAGTGGCGGGTACACCATGGACAGCTACCTGACGCAGTTCTAGGTGTACTGCCCCCGGGTGGGGGAGCGGAGCAGAGGGCGGAGGCACGGCCCCCGTGAAACGGGGTCACCTCCCGCGCGCAGCACGGGAGGTCCGCGAAGCGGGCCTCCCCCGAGGGCAGTCCGAAGCGAAGCGCAGGACTCCGGCCCGAAGCCCAAGCCCCGCCGAGCGCAGCGAGGCGGTTCTCTTCCCAGGCGCGCAGCGCCTGAGCGCTGTCCGGTAACCGGACGCAGCCCTCTTGCCGACCCGGATCGGACAGTGTCAGTGGCTGGTGACAGGATCGAGGGGTGCTGATCAAGGACCACCTCGGGCCGATGCTCGCGCTCCAGCCCCGCAAGCGGGTCACCAAGGACACCGTGCTCATCGTCGACGGCACCCCGGTCCCCACCCGCGACCACACCATCGCCGGGCGGTCGAAGAACTACCGGTACTCCACCAGCCACCAGGTCGTCATCGACGCCGACACCCGCCCGGTCGTCGTAGTCGGCCGGCCGCTCGCCGGCAGCCGCAACGACTGCAAGGCCTGGGAGGAATCCGGCGCCAAGGCCGCGGTGCCCTTGGCCGTTCGCTGTACCTGATCGTTTCAGAATGACGTTCGTAGGCGGCGGAGACATATGAGGCTGCAGGCCAGTTCAAGCAGGCCCTGGTGGAGGTCGGCGCGTCGCTCGTAGCGGATGCGTAGTCGTTTGAACTGGTGCAGCCACGCGAAGGCGCGCTCGACCACCCAGCGCACTTTGCCCAAACCGGAACCGTGGGCGACGCCGCGGCGGGCGATCATGGGTTTGATGCCGCGCTTCCACAGCAAGCGGCGGTACTTGTCGAAGTCATAGCCCCGGTCGGCATACAACCGTCGGGGCCTGTGGCGGGGGCGTCCGCGGAGCCCCCGAATCGTTGGAATGGCATCCAAGAGCGGCAGGAGCTGGGTAACGTCGTGTCGGTTGCCACCCGTGAGCGTAACCGCGAGCGGGGTTCCCCGGCGGTCGACGATCAGGTGGTGCTTGGAGCCAGAACGGGCACGGTCGACCGGTGAGGGGCCAACAAGATCCCCCCTTGAGAGCCCGGATGTGCGATCCGTCCACGGAGCAGTCGTCCAGCTCCAGCAGACCCCCGCGTCGAAGCTCGGTCAGTAGCGCGGCATGCAGGCGCGACCAGACACCAGCCTCGGTCCAGTCCCGCAGCCGACGCCAGGTCGTCACCCCGGAGCAGCCCACGGATTCCCTCGGAACGTCGCGCCAGGCGACACCGGTTCGCAGCACGTACAGCACGTCGGCGAGTGCCACTCGATCGGGAACGCGCAGGCGCCCGGGGTGGCGACGTCGTCGTTCGGGAGCGGGCGGCAGCAGCGGGGCCACGCGCTCCCACAGATTGTCCGGAACAAGATCAGTACGCACCCGGACACCTTGCCCACCGTGACCGCCAACGGCAAACCTCGCAGCTTGACTTGGCCCAGAAAGGCCTGCGAGGTGGCGGACGCGGGCCAGATCAGTTCAGCGACGGCGGGACCCAGGCGTGGTGACGCAGGATCATATGTATGGCGACCCGGGACGGTGTCAGTCGCATCGCCGTGTTCCGCAGGGTGACGGCCAGCGGGTGGGACAGTTGCTGACCCATTTTCCCGGCCTGCCGGGCGGCCACTGCGACGGCCTGGCTCCGCGGCCGGCGCTCGGCGTCGTAGCGGGCGAGCGCGGCCTCGACGGTGGACTCGGCATCGAGGGCGGCGCCCAGAGTGACCGCATCCTCCAGGGCCTGGCAGGCGCCCTGTCCCAGGTTGGGGGTCATCGCATGGGCCGCGTCGCCGAGCAGCGCGATCCGACCGACCACGTATGAAGGGAGAGACGTGCGGAGTTCGTTCACGTCGTGATGCAACACCGCCTCGGGCCGGGTCGCGTCGAGCAGCGCGGGGATCGGGGCGTGCCAGGTGTGGAATCGTCGGCGCAGTTCGGTCAGCGGGTCGGCGAACCGCGTACCGGCGGGGAGGCTGAGGACGGCGTGCCACTCGGCCCTCCCGTCCAGGAGAGCGATGTGTCCGAACTCCGCGCCCCGGCCCCAGGTCAGCTCGAAGTCGGTACGCAGATCGACCGTGTGCTCGGTGATCGCCCGCAGCACCGTCGAGCCGCTGTGGACCGGGCCGGGGTGCTCTGGGAAGAGTTGGCCGCGGACTGTGCTGCCGATACCGTCGGCCGCCACTACCAGATCGGCCTCCAGGACCGTGGTGCTGTAGCCGACGTGAACCGTCTCCGGGCCGACCTGCTCGACCGTTGCCGCCTCGGAGCCGATCGCCAGTGCCCCGGCGGGCAATGCTTCGCGTAGCAGTCGGTGCAAGGTGGAACGGGGGATGCCCATGATCGGCGTGCCCACCGCCTTCTCCAGTGCCGAGCCGTCCATCCGGGCCAGCCAGCCACCCCGGGGCGTCCGGGTGCCGCCGCTGTACTGGCCTCGCGACGCGTCCCGAACCGCCCCGCCGACCCCGAGTTCGTCCAATGCCCGCAGGCCGTTGGCAGCCAATGAAATGCCGGCCCCCGCGTCCTCAAGCAGGGACGAACGCTCAAGGACCGTCACGTCCCAGCCAATGCGGTGCAGGCCGATTGCGGCGGCCAGCCCGCCAATTCCCCCTCCGACTACCACTGCCGTGTTGCCCATGGCGGAGCCTCCTTCTTCTACATTTGTAGAAACCGACTCTATCCTGAGTCTCTACGGGTGTAGAAAGGGGTCATGGCTTCGGATAGGCGCACCCTTCTTGCAGATGCAGCTCTCTATGTCCTCGCCGAGGAAGGGATGCGCGGCCTGACCCACCGTGCGGTCGACCGCAGAGCAGCCATGCCGCCCGGCACCACCTCGGCCTACTTCCGCACCCGCGCCGCTCTGCTGACCGGACTCGTCGTCCGCCTGGTCCAACTCGACCAGGCGGAACTTCACACGACGGCCGACGAGCTTCCGCCCCTGCGTACCGTCGAGGAACTGGTGGACGGCATGGTGACGCTCACCCGACAGCGACTCACCGGCGAGGGCCGCTGGCGCTCGCTCGCCCGCCACGCGTGCACCGTCGAAAGCGTGCGCGACAAAGAGCTGCGCGAGATCCTCCTGCCCCGGGAGAACGCCGGCCGCGAGGCCGTCCGGCTGTTCCTCGTCAAGCACGGCGTAACCGACGTCGAGAACCGCACTCATACACTGCTGACCTGCATCGACGGACTGATCTTCGACCGACTGGTGAACGGCGGCGAAGTACCGCGCGAAGCCATCGAAGGACTGGTCGCCGCCGCGCTGCGTTAGGCCCCAGGCATCCACGGTCCCGCTAGAAACAGCTGGCAGCCATAGCTGTCTCCGCCGCCTACGCTCATTCTGAAACGATCAGTAAGAGGGCGGAACGTGAGTTGATGTCCGTTTCGGCTTGGGTGCAGCTCGGGTTGAGTGACCGGTTGCGATGGCGTGCTTGACGCACATGGCATGGTGTCTGAGCTGGGGTTTTGGCCATCCACCGGCTGTGCCGGAGCAGTCGCTCGGTCGAAGCTACACCTTGCCTGATCGCGGCGATTACGTCGCTGGCCCAGGGTGGTGATGTCTACGCTGGCGGCGTGACAGTGGTGTGGGTGACGGGCAATTCGGGGACTGGCAAGTCCACGGTCTGCGGGGTGTTGCGAGCGCGTGGCTACGTCGCGCTCGACGCCGATGAGGACGGTTTCAGTCGCTGGATCGACCGAGCCAAGGGCGAGGTCGTGATGGATCCTCCGTATCCCGTTCCCGAGGGCTGGCTCGATCGATACGGGTGGGCGATCGTCCGCGAGCGCGTTGAGACCCTCGTCGAGGAGTCTCGTTTCCGAATCGCGTTCTTGTGTGGGTCGGCGGAGAACGAGGCAGAGGTCCGCGATCTTTTCGACGTCATCGTGTGCCTGGTGATCAACGAGGACACGCTCCGCCACCGGCTCGCGACCCGCACTACGAACCCATTCGGTCAACATCCCGAAGAGCTCGCAGCGGCCCTGGAGTGGAATCCTCGGATGCGAGCGATCTACGAAAGGCGTGGCGCGACGATCATCGATGCGTCCAAGCCGGTGACCGAGGTGGTGGACAGCGTGATCGACGCAGTTCAGGAGCTGAGCGGCGGTGCGTAAGTTGATGTCCGTTCCGCGCTTTCGGAAGGGGCAAGCGCGGTGTCGCCGGCAGGCTACGGCCGTGGCTGGGTGAACAAGCCCTGCTCGGTCTCGGCCAGGATTCCGCGCTCGGTCAGCCGCTTGAGCTTCGGGCGGGTGTTGTTGATGTTGTCGGGCGCGATCTCCAGGTCCATCACCTCGCACACCTGCCGCGCCCGCAGCGGAGCGTCGGCCGCGGCGAACACCGCCATGATCTGCTGGTGGGCCGGATGGTCCGGCAGCTTCGGGGCCGGCGGCCCGGGCGGTGCGGATCGGGCAGCTCCAGCAGTGTCTTGCGGGTGATCCGCACCTCCTCGGCGGCCCGGCCAAGCTCGTCCAGCCGTGCGGCCAGCTGCGCGATCCGCTCCCTCGTCGCCTCGGCCTGCACGGTGATCTCCCGTTCCCACTCCTCCAGCCGCACCAGCACCGCCCCGAGGGTCAGCTCCCCGCCACTCACGCGCTGGGCCAGGCCGAAGCGGTGGCCCCGGTCAGCGGCTCAGCATCACCGCCGTCATCGCCCAATACACCCGCGACTCCGAACTCTGAACGGTGTCTGTGTCGGCGGCGACCTTGTCCAGCAGCGCGATACCGGCGGCGTTGTCGTGCATGTCAGGCCTGGTGATCGCGGTGGTGGTGCTCGCCGCGTCCGTTGCCGCCGCGTGCACGCTCTGGGTGTCGAGCACCATCAGGCTCGGGTCCGCCTTCCGCCGCGCCTTCTCCCGCACCTGCCAGCGCAGCAGGTCAGGCCGCGCTTGCGGCCCGGTACTTTTTTGCCGAGCCTTCCACGCGGCGATCACCGGCACGATCAGCGCCCACTGCTCGTCGGACAGGTCAGTCTTGTGGGGCTTGCGCTCGCTCACGATGCTCAGCCCAGCACACCCGAGCCCACCGACTGGCTGGGATGCCCCAGTCCCATACGTTCAGGTGACGGCAAATCACCTATCGAATCACATAGCGCCCTCTAATAGACACGGTGACGCGATACCGATGACTGCAACGCGCCCGCTCGGCCGTGCGTCACGGTTGCCGCAACACGCCTTGCGTTGCACCGCTGTCTTCACAAACACCGGCCAGCGATCGGTCTGGACGCCCGGTTGCAGCTGGTGTTGCACCGCCGTCCGTTGCCAGAGGGCATGACGAAGGTCCCGGGGGTCACGACGTCCCCGGGGCCTTCACTTCGCTGACCGCTCGGCTCAACGACGAGGGGGGGGCGGCCTGTCACGCCCAGTCCGCGCCGAGTTTCGCGAGGGCGGCGAGCTGATCGGCAGTGAGCTTGTCGCGCCGGCTTTTGGTGTGGGAGACCCACACGCCCGGCTTCACAACCACCGGCTCCGCCTCGCCCTCGACCGTGACCTCATCGCCGTGGCTGCGCGATACCGGCCGGTCCGTCCCTTTCCGCTCCACCCAATGCGCGAGGGCTGTCAGACTCCGCCGGAATGCCTGCTGCGTCCTGATCGGGCCCCTTTCGCTGTACGACCGGCGCCTGTGGTCGGCCGACGGAACCTGGGAACGCCTGCTCCAGCAGGTCCAAGCCGAGGCCGACGCAGCCGGGGCCGCGCGTGGCGGCGGGCGAGATCGCACCCGTCCCCGAGGAACTCGTCGAGGCCCTGGTCAGGGGACCCGGTCGCGGAGGCCACCCGCCGCTGGCATTCGGGTACGAGCGGGACCGACCCCGCCCAGGCCGCCCGCGTGCTCCCCGACCACATCTGGTGCTCCCTGCGCCCCGACCCGACCCGACCCGACCCGCGCCGAGCCGGGGTCGGGGCCGGCCGGGGCCGGAGCCGCCCAGGTCGGGGCTGGGAACCCCGGCCCCGCCCGCCGCCCCCCCCGGGGGCGGCCGCCGCACAACCCCGGGGACCCCGGAACTTCCCCTGACCGGGCCCTGATCCGCACCCGGACCCACGGGGCACCGCGGTTCGTCCGCCGGTATGACTCGCCCGGCCCCCCGCCCGCCCTACCGTGAGCACCGGGACAGAGCACGCAGACAGGCCAGGGCCTGCGAGCCGGGCGGCGGAAGGACGGGAAGCTGATGAAGGCGATCGTGCAGGACCGCTTCGGCCCGGCCGAGGTGCTCCGCCTCGCGGACGTGCCGGTGCCGGTGCCCGGCCCCCGCGAGGTGCTGGTCCGGGTGCACACGGCCGGGGTCCACATCGGCGACTGGCACCTGATGACCGGACTGCCCGCCGTGGCAAGGCTGTTCGGGGTCGGGCTGCGCCACCCGCGGATCCGGGTCCGTGGCACGGAGTGCGCCGGGACCGTCGCGGCCGTCGGAGCGCGGGTGACCGCGTTCCGGCCCGGGGACGAGGTGTTCGGCGTCGGTACCGGGGCCTTCGCGGAGTACGCGGTCGCCCGTGAGGACCGGATCGTCACGAAACCCGCCGGACTCGGCTTCGCGGAAGCGGCCGCACTCCCCGTGTCGGGCCAGACAGCGCTCCAGGCCCTGCGCGCGGGCGCGTCCGCCGGGCCCGCGCGGCGGGTGCTGGTGATCGGGGCCGGCGGGGCGGTGGGCTCGTACGCCGTCCAGCTCGCCAAGGCCGAGGGGGCCGAGGTCACGGGCGTGTGCAGCACCGGGAAGACGGACCTGGTGCGCCGGCTCGGGGCCGACCACGTGGTCGACTACACCCGCGAGGAGTTCGCGGCCGTGGGCAGCCGCCACGACCTCGTCCTCGACATCGCGGGAAACCGGCCGCTCCCGCTGCTCCTGACGGCGCTGGCCCCCGGGGGCAGGCTCGTCCTGGTCGGCGGCGAGGGCGGCAGCCGCTTCTTCGGCACGCTGCACCGGCAATTGCGGGCCTCTCTGCCCGGAGCGTCCGGCGGCCGGCGGATGCGCGCACTGGTGGCCACGGACAAGGCGGCGGACCTGCGGCAGCTCGCCGTGCTCGCGGCCGCGGGCACCCTGCGCCCTGTGATCGACGCGAGCTTCCCGCTGGCCGAAGCACCCGAGGCGATACGCCGCCTGGAGGGCGGACACGGCCGCGGGAAGCTGGTCCTACGGATCGCGGACGCCGGCTAGCCGGTGGTGGCGCAGGCTTTGGCGAGGAGGCGTTCGGCGGTGCGGGCTGACGCCGTAGCGGGCGAGGGATGCCGAGGTGACGGCGGGCCCGGTGCCGTTCTGGGCGGCGTCCAGGGCGGCGGCGATCTCGGGCAGCCGTGTGTCGGGTGTGGTGCGCCGGGGTGTGCGGTCTTTGGTGCCGGGGTGCGGCCATTGTGCTGGGCGGGGCGGGTGGTGCGGGCTTCGGCGGCGGCGCGGGTCCACCAGCGGCGGCCGTGGCGGTCGATGCCGGGGTCGAGCAGGCCGGTGGTGGCGTCGGCGCGGATGGTGGAGGGGGAGACGCCCGCGAGGGCGGCGACGTCGTCGAGGTGAGGGCGGGGCGGCCGTGGGGGATCACCGGGGGGCGTCTCCTTGATGCGTGGCCGGGTGGCCATGGTGCCCGGGTTGACGGCGACGACCTTGTTGGGCTGCTTGCACTTCGCCGGACCAGCACTGTCGCCCGTGCTGCCTCCAGGTCAGCGGCCTCCACCCACCGCCCTGGGATCCGCTTCTGACGACGCGACCGTGACGTGAACGGGCGTGCCCTGGCACGATGGGCAGCATGACCGGATTGAGCGAAGACCCAGAGTTAACCGGTGTCGCCTCGTGCGAGCTGCGGCTCGCCGTCACAGACTCCGACACCCACTTGCTTCCGCTCCGTGACTGGCTCGCGGCCGAGGATCCCTTGCGGGGCAGGGTGTCCCTGCTGCGGCCGTCCCCCGCGCCCGGGCATATGGGGGCGCTGGCTGACGTCCTTGCCGTCGCCCTGAGTTCGGGGAGCGCCGGGGCGGTGCTCGCCAGGTCGCTGACCACCTGGCTGACACAGCGGCGGGCAGACGTGAAGGTGACCATCACGGCCGTGGGCGGCCGGCAGGTGAGCGTTGACGTGCGCCGTGCCCGCGACGTCGAGGCAGTCATCAGGGAGATCAACGCCCTCGGCGAGCCGCCCGCGTCCGGTGAAGAGTGACCGCGCCCCGGTATCCGCACGGTCCGTCGAGCCGGGCGGTGCTCATCGGGGCGAGCCGGTTCGCCGACGGCGACCTCCCGGCGATCCCCGCCGTGCGGAACGACCTGGACGCCCTGCACCGCGCCCTCACTCACCCGCGCCACGGGCTGCTCGCACCCGAGCATTGCCACGTCCTGTCCGATCCCGGCGACCAGCGCGCCGTCGGCGCGGCACTGGAGCGGGCCGCCGGCGAGGCCGTCGACATGCTGCTGGTCTACTACGCGGGCCACGGACTCCTCGACGACGACGGCCGGCTGCACCTGGCGCTGACTGGCACCGATCCTGCCCGGCCGGGTTTCACCTCGGTACCGCTGGAACTCGTCCAACGCGACCTGGCCCGGGCCCGCGCCCATGCACGCGTCCTGCTGCTGGACTGCTGCTTCTCGGGACGCGCGGTGGCCGCCATGGCCGGACCGCATACCGCCGTCGCCGGCCAGGTCGACCTGACCGGCACCTACACCCTGACCTCCACCACCTCGACCGCCCCATCGCACGCACCGCCCGGCGCCCGCCACACCGCCTTCACCGCGGCCCTGCTCGACGCGCTCGCCCGGGAGGAACCGCTCACCCTCGACGGCATCTACCGGCACGTGGACCGCGAACTGGCCGGCCTGGGCCTGCCCCGGCCGCAACGCCGCTCCGTCAACGCGGCCGGCGACCTCGGCCTCGTCACCGGACCGGCCGTGGTCGACGGGCCGCAAGCCGTTCCGGCGCCGACGGTCGGCGACCAGTACGTCCTCGCCAACCCACGCCGGAGCCCGTTGCAGCGCGCCGGACTCGGCCTGCTCTGGCTGGCGGTCCTGTCGGCCCCCGTTACCTGGCTCGTCAACGCCGACCTCCTCGCCGTCCATATCGTGCCGGCGCTCATCCTGATCGGGCGGCTGCGACGGTACGACTACGCGCTGACCGTCGACGGCTCGGGCCTGACGATGCGGGACGGGCCCCAAACTCACCACATCCCGTGGCAGGACATCGAGTACGTCGGGATCCTGGGCCACGACCCCCGGTACACCGAAGAGATGGGCATCGTCCTGGTCCGCCTGCGCCCCCACGTTGTCGAGCGCCTGGACGCCCTGACAGGGCTGCCGTCCCTGCCCGGCTGGCTGTACCGCACGAGCGGGAGCGACTTCCGCAGGCTGGGCTATGTCAACTTCTGCAAGCTCAGCGACATCGGCGCGATCGAGCACGGCCTGAAGGAGGCCGTCGTCGGCGTTGCGGGCAAGACAGCATTCCGCAGCGACCGCGAGCTGATCGAGCAAGACCACAGACTCGCCTCGCCGCACCCCTGATCAGAAGGCACGCCGCGACCCCGCGCTTGCACCCACGCCGGTCCGCAGCCGGCCGTCCGTGACGCGGACGGCAGGGTGGAGATTCCGCCGGGGCGGGTCGCGGCCGACGTGCCGCCCACCGAGCTGCGGGTGGGGGATCAGATGGTGAGCGACGGCCGCCTGGTCGCCATCGCACGATGATTCTGCGCACCGGCCGGGTTGCCGCAGCAGGGCGGACGGTGCGGGTCTTACCGTCCCCTGGCGGGTTTCCAGCGGGGGTCAAGGGCAAGTGGGCCCCGCACGGCCAGAGTCCACCCGTCCGCAGGCAGACCGGGCATCAGCACCCGGGCGCTGCCCGGGGGTGGGAGGCTGGGCGGATGGATGCCGCGTGGTGGGGCCGGCGCTGCGGACTGAACCGCTTCGGCTTCACCGACGGCGCCCCCGGCTGCCATACCGTCCGCATCCTGATCCCGATCCGTTGGCTTCACCATGCGGTGCTGTTCACAGAGGGGGCCGTGGCCGACGGGTTGTTCCCAGGTCTGATCACCACGGCGGGAAGGGGGGGGCTGGCTGTCGGGCAACGGCGACAGTGGCAGTGCCCCACCCGCCTTTTCCGCGCCCGCCGCTGCTGCGCCAACCTGGCAACGTGCGTGCGGACGTGTATTCGTGAACAGCGGTCGCACGGCCGGGGCCGACGTACGGTCGAGTAACGGGCCGAGCCGTGTGGCCGGCACCGTCCCCCTGGCGCCAGTCTCGGCCGGCGCCTCGACGCTATGACCGGAGCAGCCCATGCTTCTCTATGCCCAGACCCCAGCACGACGGAGCCGCCAGATCCTCGCGGACCTGATGGCCGTGGTCGTCATCGCCTGCGCGGTGTGGTTCGCGTTGGCTGTCCACGATGCGATCATGCTCCTGGCCGAGCCGGGACGAAAGGTGGAGAGCGCCGGCGAGGGCTTTGCCGGCGCTCTCCACGACGCCGGCCAAACAGCCTCGGACGTGCCGCTGGTCGGCGGCCTGCTGAAGAAGCCCTTCCAGTCCGCGGCCGATGCCGGCACCGGGCTTGCCGACGCCGGGCAGTCCCTGCAAGACGCAGTCAGCCAGTTGGCTTTCCTGGTCGCGGTTGGTCTGGTCGTCGTCCCCGTGGCTTTCGTACTCCTGGTGTGGGTTCCCCTACGCGTGCGCTGGATGCGTCGCTGTGCCACCTTCCGAAGCCTTTACAGCGGACCCCACGGCGCCGACCTCCTTGCGCTGCGCGCCCTCACCGGACCGCCGGGCGACCTCCGCGCGATCCCCGCCCCGCCGGGCGGCCTCGCGGATGCCTGGCGCCGCGGTGACCAGCAGGTCGTCGCCGCCCTGTCCGAGATCGCACTCAGGCGGGCGGGCTTGCGGCCCTGACAAGCGCAACAGTGGCTAGTCCCCCTCCTTCGGCCGGCCCCCGTTCGGTGGTGGACGATATTTTTGAGCCGCAGAGGTCGCCAGGGCCGAGGGCGGGGCCGAGGATTTCGCCGTCGACGCGTACGCGGCGTCCGCCCTGGGCGTCGGGCGGGCAGACGATGACGCGCAGGGCAGGGCTCGTTCCTCCACCGTGGCGGTAGGCGGTCATTCCAGTACTCCGACGGCGGTGTCGGGGCGGCAGTGCGGTCAGGCGGGGATGCCCTCGGCGAGGGCCCGCCGCGCGGCGTCGGTGGACGCCGGCTTGCAGCGGGTGCGGGTGTCCCAGCAGGTACCGGCGTGGACCCGCATGGGCGGGCGGCCGGTGCCGATGCCGTGCTCGATGAGCCAGTCCGGGCGCAGCGGAGCCGGCCGCCGCGCGACCTCGAACGGGGCGCGCTGCTCCTCGGCGGCGGCAAGGGCGCGCTCCGTGCGGGAGAGTTCGCCGCGCGGGTAGGTGACCAGCGTCCGCAGCCGGGGGAGGTCGGGCGGCAGGACGGACGCGCTCAGCCTCCGTACTGCGCCTGCCCCGCGGCCCTGCACGACATGCACAGGGGTTTCTCTGGGGGAGACGGTGTGGCGCGAGGCAGACGAAGGTCGGCTTGTGCAGCTCAGCGCGCGGATCGCCAACGTCAGTCGCTGCAACAGGTGTGGTGGCATCGCCGGTTCGGGTGACTGACCACAGCACCGGTGGTTCAGGGCACGGGGGCAGGCTCCAGCTGCCCAGCAGGTCCGCGGCGATATGCCTGCTCAGATACCGTCCTGCTCATGGCTTCCGCAAAGTACCCAGTGCTTCCTGAATCTGTACGCCACGGTCTACGTGCGATCGTCTTCGACACGAACTCTTTCCCCCGCGGCGGACTCGACCTGGAACTTCTCACGGTCTGGGGGAACCGCGCTGCGGAAGAGGGGTTTGAAGTCTGGGTGCCAGAACCGGTGCTGTGGGAGCTCGTTGAGCACGCCGGCTCATCGTGGGAGGCATGGCGCGCGAGTACGAACCAGGCGAGGAAGGCCATGCAAGCAGCCGGGCTCGACGTCCCGGCCGAGGGTCCGTACTCGACGCGTGAGGAGGTGATGACCGCTGTAGAGGGATCGCTTCGCAGCCTTGCTCCGTCGGTCCGAATCCTGGATCTCGACGGCGACCTAGCAGTGGAGGCACTTCGCGACCAGGTGCAGATACGTCCACCCGCCAAGAAGAAGAGCGACGTCAAGACAGGGGCTGCTGACAGCGCTTGGCTCCGACAAATTCTGAGGACAGCCGACAACAAGGTCGACTCTTTTGTGATTGTCGGCGCCGACGCGGATGTCTACCAGGCTTTCAGCAGCTGGGGCCTACCGAAGCCGCACATGGTGCCGCTGCACGCGCTACACGAGTCGCTCTTCGTACTGAAGGCACCGAGCGACGAGATCATGAACACCATCGTTGAATTTCTGCAGGGTGTCGTGGGCCTGCCGCTCGGGGGAGGCCGGACGCCAGAAGGCAACCTGACCCTCGGTGACGTCGATCTTGGCGGGTTGATACACGAATGGGAGCTCGACCAGGTACGCAACGTGGAGCTCGGTCACGTCCTTGCTTTCCTTGGGATGAACCAGGTGAAGATCAGTCGGAGGGGGCTGGTCACGGCTCAGGTATTCCTGCTGGTCGACGCGGAATACAGCGGCTGGCGGATCAACGAGGACGGGACATCGATCGCCCATACTTCGACCCTTCCTCAGGTTTGGGTGCGGGACGTACTCAGCTTCACTCTCAACGAGGGCTTGGTAACCCTCGCCCGGTCTGAGACTGGCCAGGCTATGGCATTTCGAGCCGAAAACATGGCCCACAACGATGAAGACGTGGCCTTCGACGAACTCCTTGACGGGCTCGCTTTGATCCCGGGTCTGGACGGAGAGCTAGGGGGCGATGGCTACGAATCCACGAACGCGCGCGCCCACGTCAACGGTTTCGATCTTGAGTTGGTGTCGGAGAGCGGAGGTGTCGATTCGGAGTGGTGCGCCACCGTCACACTGTCGAAGGATGACTGGTCAGAGTCCCTGGAAGTGCGCTGCGTATGGGACTCCGTCCGCGTTCCGTACGAGATGCCCGACCTGATGCCCGCGTACCTGCTCATCACAGACGAACCAGCGGACGTACAGATTCCAGCCGATTGGGCGGCGCCCGCCTGGGCCATCAACCTCATCTGGCCCCGCCCGCCCGTCGCCGGTTCGACTACGACGCCTGACGCACCTTCCCAGAAAGGCGAAGACCCTCCACTTGGCGAGTCCGACTGAGCCCCTCAGCATCATCCAGGGTGCGGCCAGCTCGTCTTTGGCGTCGGCGGAGCAGATCCGCGGTTTGCGGCTGGTGACACGGTTTTTGTCGGCACCCCGACTGGGGAAAGACCCCTGCGGGTTCGGCTGGGCGGTCCGAGTAGGGTGCGGTTAAAAGCGGGGGTGGAAGATCTTGAACTTTAATGTGCCTGGCCCAGAAGCCGACTGGTTGGATGCACCTGTCTCAGCATGCGCGAACCCGAACCCTGCGTGGCAGACAAGCATGTGGTGGTACATCTCGGGTCTATTCCGCGTGGTGGCAGGCCTTGCACCGTCGCTGGACTCCGTGGCGGGCCGGTTGAAGCTGACGACCGAGCGGGGCTGGGAGGAACTGAGCCCCGTCGATGTCGCGATGATCCAGATCCGTGGCGTGCACTTTGCGCTCCACCGCATGGAGCACAGCCCGATGACGGACACCATCGTGTCCGTCATCAACGAAACGGAGGACGACGAGGCAGCGATTGACACTCTGCTCACCGCCCTGGGCGTAGGCCGTGAGGTCCTGACGTTCAGGGGAGATCTCCGACGCGGCGACGACGAAGTCGAATGGCTGCCGGCAGCACGTCCCCTGGACTGACCTGAAGGGGCACTTCTTGCCACCACGAAGCGTCTGGTGCTTCAGGCTCCGGTACGCGCTGGCTTGGGCGGCGGCTGCCCGAACAGGACCGTTCGCAATGCTGCGTAGAGGTGGAGCCCCCACAAGGGATCTCCCATCGTCTGACCTGTTGATTCTGGTCAGTCTTCGGGGCCGTGCGCGTCCTGCCGGCCGTGGGCGGGGATCGGTAGGAGCGTTGCGGCGGCGTCCTATCCGGTGCACGCGACCGTGCCGAAACGGGTGAGGGCGTCGAGTGCCGTCATGGTCTTGACCGGGGCCGCGCGGTCGGCGGCGAGCGTGCACGCCTGGGCGTACACGCCTGGGTGTGCACGGTGGCGGCCCCGGTGCGGGTGCGGCCGTCGAGGACCCACACCCACGGTGTTGCCGGGGACGTCGCCGCGCCGGTGGGGTTGCGGTGGGTGGGTACCTGGTCCTGGGGAACACCGGGGATCGGGCGCAGCTGGGCGGCCGTCACCCACGTGCTGTACTCGGCCGGCTCGACGCCGCCGCCTTCGGTCGTCTGGCAGAGGGGGACGCCTATGCGGTATACCCACAGTCCGGTGTCGAGCTGGACTCGTCGGCGGGGGTGCGGTCACGGTCAGGGGCGGGTCTGCTGCTCCTGCCGGGCCTGCTGGCAGGGCATGCACAGCGGGCTGGCACCTGCTCCGTAGCGGGTGGTGGGCCGGCGGCAGCGGACGCAGGGTCTGTCGAGACGGGCGCGGGGCGTGCGGGTGCGGCGTCGATGGGCCGACTCATGCCGCGGCCTTCCGTCCTGCCGCCGGGGTGTGGGTGTGGGCGGCGTGGCGGAGCTCGACGCCGCCAGCCCGCCAGCCGGCGGGCTCCGTCCAGTAGGGGTCCAGCCAAGGTGAGCCCAAAAGCCGCCACCGGATGATCTTGAAGCCCTGACGAGGTACGCCTTCGATGAGAAGGACTCGGCTGTTCTATCAGGCGTGAGCGTTCCCGTCCGTGCTGGCTGGCTCCTTGAAGGCGGTCTCCGTATTGTCGTCCTCGTCGAGCGCGGGCCGGCGGCCGAAGGGGCCGTCCTGGCCGGGCAGGGCGCCCAGTACTGGAGCGTCTTTCGTGCGGTGGATGCCGTAGATCATGCGCTCATGCTCCCCGCCATCTGGCCCGGAATGCTCCCGACGGTCTGGAGGGCGGCGAAGTCGGCGTGTGCCGCGTCGACGGCCTCCGGGTACGCCTGCCGCTTCGTGTACTCGGCGAGGGCCCGGTAGATGCTGGACAGGCTGGGGTTGTGTCCCTTGCGCTTGCCGGTGGGAATGATCAGGTCGGGCTGGATCTGCTCGACGCTCTCGCCGCCCGCGCGGCGCCGCAGCACGGTGTGGAGCATGTCGTCGGTGATGACCGGGGGCCGGCCGCCGTGCTTGCCCTTACGGGCCGCGGTGTCGAGCCCTTCCAGGGTCGACTCACGGATGTTCTCCCGCTCGGTCTCCGCCATCGCGGCGAAGAACGCGAACAGGAGGCGGCCGTGCCCGGTGGGGTCGTAGATCCCGGCGAGCGGTCCAGCGAGCATCTCCAGGACCAGGCCGTGGGCGGCGAGGTGGTCGGCGAGCGCAGTCAGTTCGGCGGCGTCCCGCCCGAGGCGTTTCATCTCGTACACCGTGAAGATCACCCGGCAGTGCGGGGCGTGCGCCTTGATCTCCCGCGCGGCGGCGAGGGCGGCCTCGAACTTCGGGCGGACCCGGACGCGGGTGCTGATCTTCTCGGCGAAGATCTTGTCCCGGGGGACGCTCTTGGCGGCGAGCGCGTCGAGCTGGCTCTGGAGTTCCTGGGTGAGGGTCGAGCAGCGGGCGTAGCCGATGCGGATGTCCGCGCTCGGGGTGTCCGGGTCGATGGGCGCGGGCGCCGGGGTGCCGGGGCGCCATGGCTGCCCCGGACCCCGGTCGGCCGGGGTTGGCACCCGCAGGAGTTTCGCGAGCTGGGGCACCTTCGTGAAGCGGCCGGTGTGATAAGTCCCCGCGACCGCGCCGGAACGCGAGCGGCAGGGTGAACCTGACGATGCGTGACAGCGCGGGCAGGGGTGACGCTCGACGTCGTCCGCTTCGGACGCGAGTGCGGTTTGAGGGTCCGTCATGACCTCAGATGCTGTCACAAACTATTCCCAGAACATGCCCAGTTCCAATCTTTCGTGAGAGCGAGTTGTGACAGTGAATCCGTGATCCGGACCGTTCCCGTCGACCATTTTTGATCTTGCTCCGGGAAAGGGTCGTTTGTGAGAATCGCCCTGTCTGTTCCTGCCTGGCAGCTCTGGTCAGTTCGCCACGTGGCTTGCGGTGTGACTATCCGGATGGCGTGAGCAGGGCCCGGCCCTTCTGCCTGCCGTGCTCGATGCGCAGCGGGCAGAAGGGCCGGATGTCATGTCGTGGTCACCGAGCGCAGCCCCTGGGCTTGGGGTGCGTCACGGCGTGTGTAGGTCAGTCGCGATTGGGGTGCGCGGTGGCGGAGTAGGCGTCGTGCCAGGCCGCTTTGGCGCCTGAGTCGCCGATTCGGTAGACCTGTACGCCGGCACCGACGCCGATGAGGAGGGACAGCACGGTGGCGGCGATGCGGAGCGGCGTGCCCACCGTGCTGGTGGATCCCTCCGCCTGGGGGGTGTGGTGGTTGGTGCGGCGGTAGAACCACCACACCGCCGCGGACACGAGGAAGAGCCCGATGGCCCAGGGGAGCAGTTCGTCGCCGAGTTCGGTGTGCTTGCGGACCAGGGGGTCGTCGTCCACGTGGCGTTCCAGCCACTCGCCGGCGTTGGTCGTCAGCGGCACGCTGATCAGGGACACCAGGGCGAGGGCCAGCAGGGCGAGGCCGAATCTGCGCATGACGGAGGGGAGGGCTGCGCACAGGATCAGGGCGAGGGCGGTGAGGGGTACCAGGACCACGACGACGTGCACGAGCAGGACGTGTGCGGGGATGCCGTTGATCAGGTCGAGTCCCACAAGGGGCTCCTTCGGGGGACGGTGGTCAATGTTGGACAGGGACGAGTAGGAATCCTGCGGCGGCTGAGGTCTCAAGCCGCGGCCGCGAGCGGGGGCGCCCGTTCCTTGCGTGCGGGAATAGCGCTGTGTCGCACTTCATGACCCATAGTGGCTGAATCCTGGAGTTCGCCATTCCTGGCCGTCGGGTAGAACCGCGAGTGCTTCGTAGCCGTCCAGTGTTTCCACCCAGTCCTGTGCCCCGCTGCCTCGGGCGAAGGCGGCGGTGGCGTAGGTGTCGGTCAGCGTCAGACGTGGCCCGACGAGGGTGAGGGAGGCGAACGTGTCGGCGGGTTTGCCGGTGTGCGGGTCGATGATGTGATGGCCGCGTTCGGCGGTGCCGGAGGTGGCGACGGCCAGGTCATGGCCGGCGGTGATGAGGGTGGCCAGTTCGCCGGGGCGTAGCGGGTGGGCGATGCCGATGCGCCACGCCGTGCCCGGGCCCGCCTGGCCGCGGAGCTGCAGGTCACCTCCGCCGTTGACGCACGTGTGGTGCGCGCCCGCGTCGTAAAGGAGCTGAGACGCGGTCTCGGTGGCCCAGCCTTTGACGAGCCCTGAGGGGTCGAGGGTCCCTGCGGGGATGACGCTGAACCAGCCATCGCTGGCGTGGGCGGCCTGGGCGCAGAGGGACATGACCTCGTGGACCTCGGGTGGGCAGTCGCCGAGGTGGATCTCGCCACGTTCGAGGCGGCTGATGTGACTGTCGGGCCGGTAGGTGGAGAACACGGCATCGACCTGGTGGAGGTGGTGCACGGCCTCGGCGAGGGCGCGGCGGATAGCGGGGGTCGCCTGGTCGCGGATGTCGAAGGAGAAGACGGTGCCCATGACGTGTTCGACGTGGCGAAGCCCGGTCGCGGTGTCAGGCATGGGCCTGGTCCAGGGCGCTCTGGAGGGACTGGATGTAGCCCTGGCTGGTGTAGCTGGCTCCGGAGACGGCGTCGATGTGCGCGCTCTGGGCACCGATCGCCTCCTGGGTGAGGCGGGGCAGGGCGTAGGCGGCGATCTCCTGGTCACGACCTCTGCGGTCAGGAGCCTGGAGGACCTTGATCGAGGTGATCCTGCCCTGGCTGAGGGTGGCGGCGACCTGCACGGTTCCGTACTGGGTGCCGATGGGATCTCCGGTGAACGTGCCCGTCCCGGTGGGCGTCCCCGGCGAGGTACCTGCGGGAGTGTGCGAGGTCGTGGGGGAACGGGGAGCCGCCGCGGCCAGGGCGGGGAGCTGGTGGGGTTTGAGAGCGAGCAGGGCGACGACCAGGGCGCTGATCCCGGTGGTGGCGAGGACGGCTCGGCGCATGGCGGTTCTCCTCAGAACGCGAAGGACTCGTGGTGGATACGCCGGGCCGGGACACCGGCTTCGCGCAGGGCACTGATCGCGGCCTCGGTCATGCCGGGCGGGCCGCAGAGGTAGACGTCGTGCGCGGCCAGATCGGGGACCAGGGTGCTCAGGGCCCGAGCGGTGAGGGGAGGGGAGTGTCCGGCCGGTTCGTCGACGATGTAGTGCACGGTGGCCCCTCGGCGGGCGGCTATCGCGTCGAGTTCACCGCGCAGGGCGAGGTCTTCGCGGCGGCGGGCCCGGTAGATGAGGGTCACCTGGCCCGGGAGCGTCTCGAAGAGCGTGCGCAGGGGGGTGATGCCGACGCCGCCGGCCAGGAGCAGGACCTTGGGGGCGGTGCGGCGGTCCGCGGTGAAGGCGCCGTACGGTCCCTCCGCCCATACCCGGGTACCGGGTGACAGGCGGGCGAGCGCGGCGCTGTGGCCGCCGGCCGTCTTGACCGTGATGCGCAGGTGGTCCGGGTGCGCGGGGGCCGAGAGGGAGTAGGGGTTCGCGGTCCACCACAGTCCGCGGGCCAGAAAGCGCCACCGCAGGAATTGCCCCGGTTCGCCACCGAGTTCATCGAGGTGCCGGCCGGTGAAGTAAACGGAGACCACGCCCGGTGTCTCTGGGTGGACCGCGGCCACGCGCAGGCGGTGGCGCAGCCCTCGCCGGACGGGCACGGCGAAGCGGTACCAGGCGACCACGGCCGCGACACCGAGGAACAGCGTGTACCAGGCCGCCTGGGCGAGGCGGTTTCCGACGAAGTCGGCTCCGTTGGACAGCTGGTGGCCGAAGGTGAGGAAGACCGCCAGGTAGGTGGCGAAGTGCAGATAGTGCCACGTCTCGTAGCTCATCCTGCGTCGGGCAGCGCGGGCGGACAGGATCCCAGTGGCCAGGAACAGCAGGAAGCCGGCCGTGCCCTTGAGCAGGTCGGGGTAGCGCAGGACGAGTGTGGAGGTCTGGCTGACCACGTTCGTGTGGGAGGTCAGCGAGTAGCCCCAGATGATCAGCAGAGTGTGCGCAAGGGCCAGGAACACGGTGCAGCGGCCGCCCCAGGCGTGCCAACGGGCGAGCCGGTCGGTGCCGACGGTGTGATCCAGGAGCGGCATCCGGGCCATGAGCGCCAGCAGGACCGCGCAGGCATATCCGGCCAGGAGCCCGGTGATACGTCCCGCGCCGGTCAGCCAGCCCGCCGGACCGACCACCGAGTTCGTGTCGCTCCACCACAGCGCGAGCACCCCGGCGGCGCCGGCCCAAATGACCAGCGGCACCAGGAACGGGACGAGGCTGCGGCGCGGGCGCCGGTGGCGCATCCCGCGGCTCGCATACGGCGTGGTGGTGAACGTGGTGGTCATGGGGCTCCTCCGGACATGGCACCCGCTCCGGCGATGGGCGGCCAGCCTCACAGCCCAACCTCTGTGTACCTTCTGAAACAGCTCCGCCGACCGTCCCCGGCTCCGATTCAGAGGAAACTCAGAGACATGCCACACCCCTGCCGTGGCCTGCGCCGGGGATGCTGAAGGGACCATGAACGAGCCGCGTACGACATCACTTCTGCACCGCCCGGACGGGGATCCCGTACGGATCCTCGTCGTCGACGACGAACCCGACGTCACCGATGTCCTGGCCGGGGTCATGAACGGCGAGGGCTGGCAGGTGCGCACCGCGGGAGACGGTGCGACCGCGCTCGCGACGGCCCGTGACTTCCGGCCCGACGCGGTGGTCCTGGACTGGATGCTGCCCGACCTGGACGGCCTCCAGGTCCTGCGCGGCCTCAGACGCGAGATGCCCAAGGTATGTGTCCTGTTCCTCACCGCCCGCGACGCCGTCGAGGACCGCATCGCCGGGATCACCGCGGGCGGCGACGACTACGTCACCAAGCCCTACAGCCTCGAAGAAGTACTGGCCCGACTACGCGGACTGCTCCGACGCTCCGGCATGACCGCCGAACCGGGCGCTAACCTGCTCGCCGTCGGCGACCTCACCATGGACGAGGAAGCCAGGGAAGTCAGACGCGGCGGCGCCATCGTCGACCTGTCCCGCACCGAGTTCGAACTCCTCCGATTCCTCATGCGCAACCCCCGCCGGGTCCTGTCCAAGGACCAGATCCTCGACCGGGTCTGGGCCTACGACTTCGGCGGCCGCGCCCACATCGTCGAGCTCTACATCAGCTACCTGCGCAAGAAGATCGACGCCGGACGCACCCCGATGATCCACACCGTGCGCGGCGTCGGCTACGTCCTCAAGCCGGACACCCCGTGAGGCGCCCGCTGCCCCGCACCCTGCGCGGCCAGCTCACCGCCGGACTCGTCACCCTCCTCGCCCTCGCCTGCCTCGCCGTCGCCATCACCACCGCCCTCGCCCTGCGCGGCTTCCTCATGGACCGTCTGGACGAACAGCTCGCCGCCTCCGGAGGCCGGTTCGCGGCCAGCCTGGAACACGAGGCCAAGCCCGACACGGACAACCGGCCCGACACCCGGGGCCAGGCCGAGGCGACCTTCGGCGCACGCCTCCTTAACGACACAGTCACCCAGGCCGCCGTCGTCGACGACGCCACCGACCGCCCCCTCCAGCTCACCCCCGAAGACCGCCGCACCCTGGCGGGAATTCCGGTGGACGGAGGCGGGCACAGCATCCGCCTCTCCGGCCTGGGCAAGTACCGCGTCACGGCTGTCCGGGGCGACGACCAGGACACCCTGATCACCGGCCTGCCCCTGCACGCGGTGGAAGAGACCGTTCACCGCCTCGAAGCAGTCGAAGCCGTTCTGTTCGGTGCCGCGCTCGTGGCGGCCGGCACCGCCGGAGCCGTCTGGGTGCGGATCTCCCTGCGCCCCCTCCAGAAAGTCACCGCCCATGCGGCGGAAGTCGCCGGGCTACCGCTCGCCAGCGGCGAGATCGCCATGCCCGGCCCCCTCTCCGACACCGACCCCCGCACCGAGGTCGGCCAGGTCGCCACCGCCCTCAACCACATGCTCGGCCACGTCGAAGACGCCCTCACCCGACGCCAGGCCAGCGAGGAACGCCTGCGGCACTTCGCCGCCGACGCCAGCCACGAACTGCGCACCCCCGTCGCCAACATCCGCGGCCACGCCGAACTCGCCCTGCGCCACCGCGGCCCCGTGCCCGCTGAAGTCCGCCACGCCCTGGAACGCATCGACAGCGAGTCCCTGCGCATGACCCGCCTCGTCGATGACCTGCTGCTTCTCGCGCGTCTTGATGCCGGACGGCCCCTCGAACACGAGGCGGTCGACCTGACCCTGCTGATCCTGAACGCGACGGACGACGCACGTGCCGCCGGCCCCGACCACCGCTGGCTCCTCGACCTCCCTGAGGAGCCGGTCACCGTGACCGGCGACGCCCACCGCCTCCAACAGGCGATCGGCAACCTCCTCGCCAACGCCCGCACGCATACCCCACCCGGCACCGACGTGACGATCTGCCTCACCACGGAACAGGCCAGCGTCCGCGTGGACGTGAGTGACAACGGTCCCGGCATCCCCGACGCACTCCAGCCCGAAGTCTTCCGACGCTTCGTCCGCGCCGACCACGCCCGCTCCCGCAAAACCGGAAGCACCGGACTCGGCCTCGCCATCGTCCACGCCGTCATCACCGCCCACGGCGGAACCGCCACCATCACCAGCCGCCCCGGACACACGACCTTCCGCATCACGCTCCCCGGCTGACCACCGCCCCGTACTACCTGCGTGGGACAGACCCGGATCGTCGGCCGCGTCGGCCTGCCCCACGATGTCACTGCCCTCCTCGTCGGTGCGGCCGCCGCACGCCGAAGCCCGGTCTGAGACGGAGAGCAGATGACAACGCGCACCAGTCGGCAGGCTGGCGCTTGACGGTCTCGGCGCTTCGCCCTGAGCCTCCGGTGATGCACGGTTCGGCCCAGCACAGCAATGGTTCACGGGGGTCCGAGGCGGCACTACGACGCCACCTGGGCAGCGTCGCTGTGCGCTCGGGTGGGTGACGGGACATACGCATAGCGGCTGGCGCTCGCGCGAGCGATAGGCGGCCGACGGTGTCGCGGACCTCTGTGCGGGCTTCGCCGTCAGGATTGAGTGGTTCAAGCGGCTGGGACCCGCTCGTCCTCCAGCGTGGTGAAATCGATGTCGAGGCGGGTGTCGTAGTCCTGCGGGGTGATGCCGAGTTCGTGGGTGGAGTACACGCCGAACCGGTTGATGTGCTCGGTCAGGTACGGCGAGATCTCGGCCAGGTCCAGCGGGTCGATCTCCCAGCCCTCGGCTTGCAGCTGCCGCACCACGTCCGCGATGTCCAGGGTGTTGTGGAAGATCACCAGGTTGGCCAGCAGCGAGGTGAACTTCACGTCCTTCTCCTGCTCGACCGGGTCGTTGTGCGCCACCGTGCCGCGCTGCCCGAACCGCACCCAGTCGCTGAAGCCGTTGAACGCCTCGACCTTGTTGGTCGCGGCCGTCACTCGGCCGCGCAGTGGGGCGTCCGAGAGGTAGCGCAGCAGCTGGACGGTGCGGATCACCCGCCCGACCTCCCTAAAGGCCGTGTAGGTGGCGTTCTTGTGGGAGCCGGAGCGCAGCCGCTTGAGCAGCAGCGTCGAGGAGATCGTGCCCTCTCGGACCGAGACGGTGACCCGCATCAAGTCCTTGAAGTGGGTCTCGATCAGGTCCCAGTCGATCACGTTGCGGCCCGCCTCGCCGAACAGCGCGTCGATGTGCTCGTAGACGGCATGCCGGGACGGGCGGAAGAACAGGCAGTCCTTCCAGTTGCGGATCCTGGGCATCAGGTCGATGCCCAGGAGATCCGCGAGCGCGAACACCGGATAGCTCTGCCCTTGCGTGTCCGCGTGGAGGGTGCCCGGCTGGACCTCGCTCGCGTTCTTCAGCAGGCCCTCGATGATGTAGACCGCCTCCCACACCCCGCACGGCACGAAGTGCGTGAACAGCGCGATGTACAGGTCCGAGATGTGGTGGTACGCGATGCCGCCCACGGCCCCATACCGCACGGAGGTCTCGGCGAGGAGGTTGTCGAGGTAGGTGTCCATGTGGGTGCCGTCGGCCGCGGCGGTGGTGCCGTTGCCCCAGGCCCGGGACATGTCCAGCTTGGCGTGCGCGTTCACCACGTCCGTGAGCGCCTCGTTCAGCTTCGCGGTGGTCGCGTGCCGGCGGGCGGCCACCGACAGCTCGTGCGCGCTGACATCGGCGATGTGGCGGGCGGCCTCGGCGAAGGTCATGTTCGTGCCCTTGACGAACGTCGTGATCACATACCTGCCGAAGGGGTCCTTCAGCTTCGGATCGTTGCCCGATGCCGGCCCGAACCGGCGCCACCACTCGATCCAGTAGCCGGTACGGGCCACGATGCCCAGCAGCGACCGCTCCGGCATCCGCGCCTTGATCGCCTGCTCCAGCCGCACAGCACCCTTGCGGGGCCCCTTCGCCCGCCGCGCCTTGAGCTTGGGCACCCCGGTGTCCGGGTCGATGAACAACTCGTCGTTGTCCGGGTACTCCCCGTCCGCCGCGGCAGCCGCCCCGGTCAGGCGCCTGCGCAGCAGGGCAACCAGCGCGCGGCCGTCGAACGGCGTGGTCTCGCCCGGCTTGAGCATGCCGACCTCGACGAGGTACTCGGGCAGTTTCGCCTCCACCTGCTCCCAGGGCAGCAACTGTTCGGACCAGTCGGCGTACTCCTCCGACCCGATCACCGCCACGTCCCCGGTGCGCAGTTCGTCGGCGAGGTAGTAGAAGACCATGGCCTCGAAGTGGCGGCGTACGAAGTACCCGGGCCGGCGGCGGTCCCGGATGACCTTCTGCCAGTTCTGCGTCGCGAAGGAGACGTCGACCTTGGCCCCGTCCGCGTCACGGTCGAGGATGTAGTCGCGGGCCGGGGTGCGGTGGGCCTTGGCGTGCAGCAGGGCGTCCAGGACGGCGGTGTCCTCGCTGGTGGCCTTCAGCTCGATGACGTCGCTCAGGTCGAACATCACCGGACGGTCGGCCTTCAGGTGCCCGTGCAGCAGCACCTCCCAGTTGTCGCCGTGGTGGGCGGAGACCTTCTCGATCTGCGCGTACTGGGCCTCGAACCCGCCGAGCCCGTCCACCGCCGAAACCAGCGAGCCCAGGCCGTTCGACTGGACCATCAGCCCCTCGGCCAGCAGCAGGAACGCCGGCGAGACCTTCCCGCCAAGCCGCTGGGCGACCTCGGACACACTGGACTCCTCATCCAGGCCCTCCAGCGCGTCCAGGGCCTCCTTCGTCAGCGCCGCCGCCCTTGCCCGGGCGCGCTGCGCGGGCCCTTCCTGGTCGACCTGCTGGAGCAGGGTGCGGTAGTTCCCGATCAGCCTCTCCACAATCTCCTGCTGCTGGCGGTGGATCTCGGCCAGCTCCTCGCGGGCCTTCTTCGCCTTCGCCGCCATCCGCTTGCAGAACATCGTGGCCACATCGTCCCGGGCGCGCATCCGGGCCTTGGCCGCCAGACACGCGATCAGCGCCACTCGCCGGGCCTCGGTGTAGTCCTTCAAAGTGCCCGCGTCCTGGGCCTCCGCCTCGCCCGCGAAGTCCGCGACCGTCGCCGACGCGACCCCCTCAAGCCACTTCCCCGGATCACCGAGCCCGTCCACCCACTCCACATGGCCCTTGAGCCGCTTGAAGTGCGACCACGTCGCCCGGCCTGGGTTCTGCTTGAGCGCGTTGAACAGCGTCTTGCCGTCCAGCCCGATCACGTCCGCCAGCCCCAGCAGCCGGCCCCGCTCCTCCCCGGTCATCCGGCCCCGGATCTCCGCGAGGATCTCCTCGTTGACCTGGCCCCGCACCGTAGACGCCATCGCGTCCAGCGTGGAGAACCGCGGGATCTCCAGCCCGGCCTCGACCAGCTTCTCCAGCGCGATGTTGATCAGGTCCGCCGGATTGTTCTTCGACGCCGCCTCGATCCGCATCGTCTCCTCGGCCAGAGCGCGGGCCGCCGGGCCGTCGTAGCGCACCTGGCACCGCTCACGCACCCACGACCGGTACCGCTCGGCCGTCCGGCCCGACGCGTACACCGGCAACGTGCTCTCCGGCAGCTCCGCCGCCCGGCGCACGAACTCCACCACCTGGTCCGGCACGTCGTGCGCCTTCGGGAAACAGCCCATCCGCTGGTAGGACTTCAGTGCGACCAGCAGGGCGAGCTGGTGCTCGTCGGTGTCCGTGACCTCCTCGGCCCAGGCCCGCTCCTCCTCGCTGGGAGTGAAGAACACGTGCAGCTCGCGCGCGGTGATCAGCCGCTTGAACCGCGGATACGCGGTCCTCTCGATCGAGGTCATGCCTACCCCACTCGACGCCCAGACTCCAAGGCGCCTCATGCCGCGCCCGCGTGATCATCCCCAGCCCACAGACCTGAGAAGATCGGAATCCCGGAATCCCGAACACGAGTAGTTCGGCGGTGGTATTAGGGACAGCAGGAGATCAGAAACCAAGATCATCTGGTGGCGGCTTTTGGGCTCACCTTGGCTGGACCCGTACATGCTGTGCACGCGCGACGTCGACGTACCACACGAGGGCGCGACACCATCGTCTGCTGGGCATGCAGGTCGATCCACACCACGTCTCCGACGTCCCCCACGAACACCATGCTGGATAACGGGCTCCACGGTACACAGCGGATGTTTGGAACTGACCGTCACGAAATATCCGCCACAGCCAAGTTCAAGGAGCGCCATCAGCGCCGCATCCGACGGCGCGCTTGAACGCCGAAAACTCCTGGGACGGTGTCGCCGAGTCCCAGGAGCCGTCGGCTCGCTGACTTGCTGGTGCGCCTACCGCTGCCCTCCTGGAGGTCAGACTCCGGCGCAGTTGGTGAACGAAGTCCGGGTGCGGGCGCTGTAGATGCTCGCACCGCCGTTGACGTCGTACTTGAGAGGCACCGTGATCGTGTCGTCAGCGGTCCAGGGGAAGCCCTGGGTGTCGAAGGTCCAGGTGCCGGTGGCCTTGGTGGCCAGTTCGGACAGCGTGACCCACCCGTACTGGCGCGGGGGCACGCTCACGGTCAGCTTGTTGCCCATTTCCTGTTTGAGGTCCAGAGTTGTGGCGCCGTTGACCTCGGCGCTGACGGTGAGCTCGAGGTTGGCGATACCGGGGATGCTGCCACTGACTTTCAGGCTTCCGTCCAGTTTGAAGCCGATGGTGTTGGTCCACCCCGTGGTCGTGTTCAGCGTGAACTCCCACGGGATCGTGGTCGAGGTGTCGTTGAACCAGATCGGGGAGACGCAGGTCTCCGGCAGCGTGAAGGGCGGTGTCTGGCTGGCCGTGGACCACGAGCAGGTCGCGGAGTCCTTGGCGCATCGGGCGGCCGCGTAGTCCACGGCGGTGTTCCACGCCGTCTGGTAGACCGAGGTGGGCACCGTCCACTGCTGCTGCGGCGTGTTGTCGCAGCGGTAGGTGTACACCCAGTTGTCGGTGTTGGGCGGTATCTGGACGGTCAGACAGGTGTTGTCGCCGACCTGGCGGATCCTGAAGGCCTTCTTCGCGGATCCGTCGATCGGTTGGAAGTACCACTGTTCGGTCGTGCGTCCGTCACAGGTCTGCTGCCGCAGTTGGTAGCGGGCCGTGGTCAGGTCCATGCACTTGCCGGTGGTGGTGTTGACGATGGCGAACCCCGAGCCGATGGCGGTGCCCGTGTTGATGCGCCACGTCGTGGCGGACCCCGGCGCCGGGTTGACGGAGATGGCCGCGTTGTCCTCGTAGTCGCCGTTCTGCACGTCCAGCAGCTTGTTGTTGCTGACGTTGGTGAACGTCAGCTGGACGAGTGCGGCGCTGGCCGGGGCGGTGCCGACCCCCATGGCGGCGCCCAGCATCGCGGCGATGACGAGCGCCGTCCGCCACAGCGATCTTCTTTTTCTGGCTCTGGCTCTGGTGGTGGTTCTGGTCACGCGCGTGGTCCTTTCATGATGCGTATTCCGGTCGACGACAGGCGGCCGATCATTCGGGCAGCGCTCCGCTACTTCCGGATTTTCTTGATCACGCCCTTTACCGCCGCGCCCGCAATGCGGACGCCTAGGGCGCCGGCGACCAGCGCCCCCTCAGGGCCGGGCGGGGCGTGGACGACGTGGTCCAGGCCCCTCGCTCGTGCGCTGGCATCCTCGGTGGTGTTCTGGATCCCTACTTTCTGATCCGCCACGCGTTCGATCGCGTTGCGTTCCCCCGAGCCGTTGACTTTGCACCCCGGGCACTCCGTGAAGGGGCTGGGACCGTGAATGGGGCACGCGGAGTTGTGGACGAGGAGGTAGTTGGCCCCGGCTCGGACGTGGTAGGTGTGGATGCCGCTGACGCTGAGGTTGTAGACGGTCTGGTCGGCGACCTCACCGCGGTCGCGGATCGTGGTGACCTGCACGGCCGCGATGCTCGACGGGTCACGGACGAGGTCCCCGGGCCTGAGGTCCCCGGCGTTCACCCAGCCGCGGCCGTGGACCCAGAAGGGGTGGCCGGCGGTGGCGGTGATCGTCGCCTGTCGCGAGCCCCCGACACCGATGTCGATCAGGTGCTTGGTGCCGTGGCCGACGATGACTCCCGCGACGGGCTCGCCGACTGTGGCGTCGGTGGCCGGGTCGGTGGCCTTGACCTGGTCGCCTTCGTGGATCTCGCTGATCGGTTTCGTGCTGCCGTCGGCCATCTCCACCAGGGTGTCCGGGGAGAACGAGTTGCACTTCTCGACGGCCGTGACGGCCTTGCCCAGGGTCGAGGCCTCCTTGGCGGCGTTCTTGGCCACGGCGCCGGCGAGTTTGCCGCCGGGGATCATGCCGAGCGCGTCCGCGGCCGCGGCGGCCTTGTTGCCCTGGGCGAGTTGGCCGGCTGCGGCCAGCCCGGAGGACACCGTGCCGACGGGGCCGGGTACGTAGGCCACCACCTCGGCCGCGGTGGTCGCGACGTGGACCACCGACTTCCAGGAGAACGTTCCCGCCAGGTCGAGGCCGTTGATGGGGTCGGCGTTGACGTAGTCGTAGTCGTTGGCCGATCCGCCCGCGACCGGGTCCATCTGGAGGAAGCGGCCCAGGACTGGCAGGTAGACGCGGGCGCCCATCTCGATGGCTTGTTGGCCGGCCAGGTGTTCCACGGGTCGTTCGTGCTGGCCCAGCCACCCGAAGTCCATGCCGCCGGCCGCGGTGGCCGGGATCGGGATGTCGGCGAACGCGCCGGTGGTGGGATCGATGTTCTGCCCGAACGGGTCGTACAGGTGCAGGGCACCGGTTCGGGCAGCGGTGCCGTCGGCGGTGAACAGCACGTCGCCGTGGATGTTGGGGTAGGACCAGTTGGTGGTGGCGGCCTTGTCATAGCTCTTGGTCAGCAGCACCCCGCCGGGCAGGGCCACGATCCGCTGCAGCAGAGCGCCGTCCTTGTCCAGGACCAGGTCCGCGTCGTCGTGCTTGGAAGTGTAGGAGTAGCGGGTGGTCCCGTTCTTCGACAGGTCGGAGGCTCCGGTGACGGTTCGGCTGGTCAACCGGTCGGCCGGGTCTCGGGTGTAGGCGATGGCGGTGCCACCTGCGGTGGTGGTGGAGACGTGGCGCTTGGTGGAGTCGTACCCCAGGGTGTCGCCGCCGATCTTCGCGGTGTTGCCGCGGGCGTCGTAGGCGAGTGCCAGCGCGAGGCCGCCGCTGGTGGAGGTCAGCCGGTCGGTGGCGTCGTAGCAGTAGTTGGTGGTGACCGCGGGGGCGCCGTTGAGGCTGTCGGTGGACGCGGTGCGGTTGGTGTTCATCCCGGCGTTCTTGGCGGCTCCGCACCCGTCGGCCGGATCGAACCGGTAGGTGAGCTGGTGGTGCGGGACGGTCGCGGCCACGAGCCGGCCCATCGCGTCGTAGGTGTAGGAGTAGGCCGCGCTGGTCTTGCCGTCCTCCGTCACCGCGTCGTCGGTGATGCGGTTGTCCCGGGAACGGGTGACGGTGTCGACCACGGTGGACGCCACGGTCTTCCACGTCAGTGCCGTGGGCTTGCCGGAGTCATTGCGGGTCAGCGAGTCGAGGCGGGATCCGTTGCCGTAGGCGACCGTGGCCAGTTCGGCCGCGGTGGTGTAGGTGGGGGTGGCGACGACGGTGCCGTCGACCTTGACCTGAACCAGCTGGTTGGCGGCGTTCCAGGCGTAGGACACGGTGCTGGACACGCCCTTGACCGTGGTCGTGTCGTTGGTCAGCCGGCCGACCTGGTCGTAGGTGGAGACCGAGGTGACGCCGTTGGCGTCCGTGTAGGCCACCTCCTGACCGAGCAGGTCGATCACGGTGGTGATGGACCCGCTCGCATCGCTGGCCTTCGAGACGAGCGGATCACCGCCGACCGCGTAGTCGTAGCTGACCGTGCGCCCCGGCTTGTCCCCGAAGGCCGGGAAGACCCTCTTGGTCGCTTGCCCGCGCGCGTCGTAGCTGGTGCAGCTCCACGGCTCGTCGTTGACGCGCGAGGCGACGATCCGGCCGGCCTCGTCGTAGACCGTCTCGCCGGTGAGCGCCGGTCCGGTGCCCGGCTTGGCTCCGGTGACCGTCTTGGCCATGCCGCCCTGGTTGGCGGCCGGGGCGTTCGGATCGCACGGGTTGGTACGGGTCTCGGCGTCCCCGTAGTAGGTGGTGGTGCCGCGCTGGTCGGGGTTGGTGACGTCTCCGGCCGGTAGCGCCTCGGCCAGCTTGCGCAGGTACCCCGTGCCCGGACGTTCGTAGGTGGAGCGGGCGGTGAGGTTGAGACCGCCGGGGTCGGACGTCGCGGACACCTGGATCCCGTACACCGGGTCGATGCCCGCGGCCGGGTCGGCATAGCCGGTCGCACCGCGCTTGGACGGTGCCCGTTCCGTGGCGCCGCCGGAGGTGTCGTCGGTGGTGGAGCTGGTCGCCCAGCCGTAGCGGGGCGCGAGGTTCGCCCCCGGCACCGGCGCAGGTGTGTTGGTGCCGGGTGTGGTCCAGGTGAAGGCCAGTGCCCCGGTCGTGCCGGAGCGGTTGTAGTAGTCGACGCGGACGCGGTGCCAGCTGCCGGCCGTGGCGTTGGTGTACTTGCCGGTGACCGCGGTGGAGGACTTGTCGCCCCAGCTGTCGACGGTCAGGACATCGTCGACCCACAGGCGGACCCCGTCGACCGCGGTGAACCCGAGGCCGTAGTCCCCGGCGGCGGGGAACTGCATCTCACCGGTGAACCGGCCCGACCAGCCGCCGGTGTTCGCCACCGGCGGGCTCGCTCCCCAAGACCGGGACAGCGCCCCGTCCGGGGTACCGACCCCGGTGGCGAACTCCTTCGGCACGCCCGACAGCTCGGGGTTGTCGTAGTAGGCGGCCGACAGACCCGCCAGTTGCTCGTCGTAGTTGATGTGGCTGTGCGGCATCTTGGCCGCGCACGCGGGTGTCGGGGTCTGTCCGGTGAAGCAGGACGCCGGTGCGGGACCGTACTTGTCGACCGGGCGGTCGGCGTGGTCGTAGACCGTGGTGGAGCGCCGGCCTGCGCTGTCGACCGACGCGGTGGCCTGGTCCTTCGTGTTCCATTCCGCGGAGATGCTCGCCCCGGTGAAGTCGGTGCTGATCAGCGCGCGGCCGGCGTCGTCGTAGGTCACGGTGCGCGAACGGGTGGAGTCGTAGACCCCGGCCAGGGCCACGGTGGCCTGCTTGCGCTCGAGGTAGTACTGGTAGAAGTGCTCGGCCCGCAGCCCGCTCGAGCGGCCGTCCGGGGCCGGGGCCAGGACCTGCACCGCACGCTGGGCCGGCGGTTCCTGGGGCTGCTCGATCACGGAGTCGTAGCCGATCACCGTACAGGCGGCGGCGACGTCACCGGTGTTGGTGCAGCCGTTCTCCGCGGACGGGGCCTGGTGGGCCACCCAGTCATAAGCCAGGCTGCCGCGCAGGGTGGCCAGCGGCCCGATGCTGTCCAGGGCCTTCTGCTTCTCCTCCTCGTTGTCACCCGCCTGGTCGTAGCGATCCTTGGCCGAGGCGCGGCCCACATAGTCGAAGTCCTGCATGACCGCGCCCGGGTTCTCGATCCGGGCCAGGGTGCCCATCTGGTACCACAGCCGCGTCTCGGTACCGTCCCAGTACCGGATCCGGCACAGCATCTGCGCCGGAGCCGAGTCCGAGCCCGGCGGGCGGGAGACCCCGCCGTAGCAGCTGTCGCTGCCGTCGGTGTTGTAGAACAGCCGGTGCGACCGGCCCGAGACCGGGTCCTTGATCTGGGTCAGCCGCGGCGGCGTCCCGCTGTAGAGGTACTGCAGGGCCGCGGGCTTCTTCCCGTCGAGGACCGATTCCACCGCGGCCAGCGTGCCGTCGGGGTTGAACACCGACACCGTTTCGCCCTCGGTGACCGTGATCCGGCCCGCGCTGTCGAAGGCGAGTACGCCGTCCTCGTTCGCCGGGGGCGTGTAGCCGCCCGTGGAGGCCTTGGCCCAGGTGTGCTTGCCGCCGGCGGAGTCGGTGAGCACCACCGAGCCGTCCAGCATCTCGCCGTGGCTGTATCCGCTGGACTGCGCGGACAGCGTCCACCCGGCCGGCAGCGACTGCGAGTCCGCGGACAACAGCCACTCCGTCGGTACGATCCGCGGTTCGAGGTTGTGACTGCGCTGGTCATCGGCGCCCACGCTGCTCTTGGCCCAGAGCACCATGCGGGGACGCTGGTCGGTGTGGTGGTACAGCTCGACGCGCAGCGGCACCACCTGACCGGCCTTCAGCGCGACCTCGCTGTTCTGGTGCGGGCCGGGCAGCAGGAAGTCGTCACCGGGGTCGCCAGGGTTGGGATTGTCGTACACGAGCTTGTCGCCCAGCCAGACCCGCGCACCGTCGGTGTGTGCCCCGCCGAACCGGAAGTCGCCGGTGACCGGTGCCTTGAACAGGCCCTCCCAGCGCACGACGAACCAGTTCTTGTCCAGCGCCGGCGGCATCGGGTTGTCCCGCCACGGCAGGTTGTCCGGGTTGCCGGTCCGCGTGGTGCCCCAGTCCAGGTTGACCTGCGACTCACCGCGCACCATCACCGGGATCGCGTCCGGGGTGCCCGCGTGCCGCGAGTCGTTGAAGTACGAGGCGCGCACCCCGTGCGGGGCGCCCTGCCGGGAGTTGTAGGCGAAGCTCACCCCGGCCGGTCCGCCGACGGTCTGGAACGACGGCCCGGCGGCCTCGACGTGCGCGTTGCCGTTGAACAGGTTGACCGTCACCGGCCCCAGGTGGTCGGTGGGCGCCGGCCCCGGATCTCCCACCCGCTGGTTGACCGTGAAGTGCCCGACCCACAGTGGCGCGGTCGCGTCCGTGTCGCCGGACATCGCGGTAGCGGCCGTCCAGGTATAGCGGCCGCCGTCGTGCAGCACGTGCTTGGGAACCGTCCACTGTGGCTGATCCAGGCACCCGGAGTCCACCACACTGCCCGAGCGGCCGTCGAACCCGGTGGAGATCTTGAAGCAGTACAGCACGCCGTCACCGGCCGCGGCCACCTGCAACACCGGTGTCTCCGAGCCCACCACCGCGCCGTCGACCGGCGAGACCAGACTGGTCTGCGGCGCGGATTCCGCCGCCAGCGCTCCTCTCCGCGCGTCGGACCGGGGATGCCTACCCGTCGCCAAGGGCGTGAAGTCGGCCTTCGGCTGCTTCGGCTCGGCCCGCGGGCCCTGCTTCCCCGCCGACCGAATCGACAGGATCGGCAGGTTCCGCGGCACCTTTTTCGCCACCGGCGCCGCGGACACCGTCGGCACGGCCGCCAGTTGCGCCAGTGCCACCACCAATACCGCGGCCAGCACGGACATGCCGAACCGCCACCACGACCGCGCGGTTAATCGCGCCCTGCCGTTACCCCCGAACACGGCCCCTCCAAGCTTCGACGTTCATCGACACCCGCGACCCGGTGGGACGTGGGCCCTGCTGCTTCGGCGTCCGGTCGGTTGACTCGGGCGGCGACTGAGAGCGTGCCTCGGCCGCGCGTGACAGTACGCAGGCACTGCCCGACCTGTCTTGGACGAAATTGACCTCGGCGGCACGGAGCGAGAACGCGCCGCCGCTGTTCGAAGGCGACGAGCCGGAAAGAAGACAACGGGACCCGACTCGCCGTCGGTCACGGTCCGGACCCGGCAGCGTGTGGCCCGCCGCACGGCCGCCAGGATGCCTTGGGTCACCGCGACGCCGAACACCCGGCCGCGAGCAGGCCCAGTACACCCGGAAGGGCGGCGGTCGCGGGCCCCAGAGCGGCGAGCACGGCAGCGGTGAACGCGACGGCGCGACCGGCCGGGACGGGCCGGAGGAGACCCGCGTTCCCCACGGACAGCACGTACATCGGTGTCCGGCGGCCCCACACGGTGCGGCAGGCCAATCGGCCGACGACGCCCTGGTCAGGGTCGCTGACACCCGCTTCCCGCAGTCTCCCGACGGGCAAAGCGCTGCCTGAAGTCCCGGTGAGGACGGCCTCCCAGCGGAGCCACCCGTAGCCGGTTCGCTCCCATATGAGCCGCAATTGCGCAGCGGCGGCGCGCAGCTGGGCCGTGGCCGTGGGCCGCAGGCTCAACTCGGCTGCCGCAGAGCAGTAGAGCCTCATTGCCTCCCGCAGGGCGCTGCTCCAGCGGGCCGGATCCCCGTCGAAGGGGAACGGGGCTGGCGGCGCCGGTGTTCACTGTCCGCCATCCGCGACGGGGCCGGCGGCTGGACAGGACTGCAGGGTGGTGCGGCTCGCCGTGCTCTCCGCGACGGAGGCCGACAGCCGGTGCTCGGCCTCGACTCGTACCTGGGCGGCCGCGTACCAGCAGTGGGTGCCGCCGCGTGGCGGCAGCCATAGGGAGGCGTCCTTGGCCACATTCGTCGGCCCATCGCTGGCCGTCAGTTCCCGGGCGTCCGTCTGCCAGGAAAGCCCCGGGGGCAAGGCCGCCTCCGAGGTGGCGCCGGAACCGGAGGGTGACATCGTGAGGCGGCCGCAGGCGGAGGCGGCCAGTACACAGGCGACCACGAGGTCGGCGACGAGGAGGCGGTAAACCATGGAAGATTCCTGTTCGGGTCGGTACGCAGCTCCGTCATTTGCTACAGGTGCCGAAATGGGGGCCGGTGTGACACTCCGCCCTGAAATCTCTTCGGGCGGGCACCGTCAGGCCCCCGGTGCGTGACCTGTCTCCGCGAAGATGGCGCGGGTCTCATCGAAGATGAACAGATGCCGGTTCGTCTCACCGAAGATGGACCGCCGCAGGCCAGAGCCCCGCCTTACAGGACTCGCCGCGAGTCGGCCGTCCGGGATCCGTCCAACTCGGCCTCACCGGTACTGCTCCTTGCCTCGCACGTCAGCAGCTCCGCGACCTTCGGCGTGCCACGAGCACCGCGTCGGTAGCGACTGCCCGCTGAGCACCGGCGCTGAGGCCGGGCTGCTTCTGGAGCGTGCTGAAGGCCGAGTGAGTGCGCCGCACGACGTTCGCGACCCGCACAGACGCCGATCTCGCGCTGTTCGCCTACATCGACGGCTGGTACAACACCCGCCGCATTCAAAAACGTCTCGGCTGGCTCAGCCCCGACGAATACGAGGCGAAGTACCACGCCGATCAGGCGACGGCCGAACCAGTGGTATCCGAACCACCGACACCCACACCGACCAGGTAATCAGCACCTCCCGCGCAACGGGGGAAGCTCAGTCGGCTCCGAAGGCGAAGGCGCCACCACCTGGATGGAAGTCCTGTCAGAACTACGGAACCGGGGCATCGAGGACGTCTGCATCGTGGCCTGCGGCGGCCTGAAAGGCCTGCCCGACGCGATCACCGCGACCTGGCCCAGAGCCACCGTCCAGACCTGTGTGATCCAATCGAGGTAAAGGCAGCGCCAACCTAAAGCGTGGTCATTTCGAGGGACCCGAGTCGCGTCCGTCTTGAGCCTCAGGCGGTTTATCGGATAGTTCTCTCAAGATTTCATCGCGAAGCTCAGACGCAGAGATTTCCGATTCCTCGCTGATGCGAATACGTCGCCCTACTGCATCCTCAATCTGGATTCTCACGGCAGGCTTCTCACTTCTTCTGCCAAGTAGAGAAATCAAGGAAACGGCCACCCCTGCCACCCCGCCGGCCACACCAATGAGCGCCGGCCAGAGCTCTTCGGAAGAGGCCACTATTCGACCCCCGTTACCACACAGGCGACACCGGTAAGGACGGCAGCAAGGAAGAGCCAGCCGGACATCTCAACTCGGAAATCAACGGACAGATCGCCAAGGATGATGTAATAAATAGTATTACCTAGAAACGCGGCACCGGCCGCCGAAACAGCCCCGAACCCCAGGAAGTCATACTTCTCCAACCCTCTTCCAATGCGATCTGCAGCGGCAGCAGCACACAGAATTGCTGACGCAATAAAGAGGTCTCCTTTTTGCAAAACCGCACTCTTGGAGGGGTGATCACCTTCTTTGCCGATCTCAATCCAGATGGGAATCAGGCCAACAATCACCCCGCCAACCACCCAAATCAGCACGCGCCAAAAAATCTCCTTCCTTGATCTCCTCGCCTTATCCTGCCCCTGAATTCCGGCCATGACTCCTCTATGGCTCATACAGTCCTGCACGAAAAATGCCACAGCTACAAAGATGTTTCAAGAACCGACCCGCAAATACGCCCCTTCGCCACGCAGCTGCCTGCGCCGGCCGTAGGCCGTATGGGCCGGAAAGCCCAAAGGAAGGTACGTACAGGTGTCAGCCGTGGCCATCATCGTCAAGATACGAGCGGGCAGACTCAGTCCATTCTTCAAGGCTTCGAGCCAGCGCTGTGTTTGCATCCCTGAAGGCTCGCAGCCTGTTGTCAGGAGACAGCGCTTGGCGGGCATCATTGATCATTGAAGTGCCTGTCGATCACCCGTACCTCGCCCGGCACCGCCAATGGAGTCGCCCCCGTCACGGCCAGCCGGCGCACCGCCGCTCCGAACTCCCCCGCTGCCAGCCGGCCAGCGCGTCGGCATCGGCCTCAGTGGACCAGCCCGACAGCCGGTCCTCCCCCTCGGCATCGTCCGCCAGGACCAGCAGCGGCCCGTCGAGACGGAACCTGGTCGTGCCCTCTGCCCCCTCCATGAGCACCGTGGCCGACGGCATCTCCGACGGGATCTCGATCTTGCCGTGAGCCAGGAGCCAGGCGCCCACTGCGCGGCGGTCGAACTCTGGACTCACGTCCATACCGCCTGGTGCGGATCCCGAATTTTTCCCCAGGGCCGCTCTTCGTTCCCCAGTCAGTTGCTGTCAGCAACGGGGATCGGGGCCGCCCCTCCGCTGTGGCGTCCGACCGCAGGTCAACACCCAGGGGGTGGGGAATTTGGGCGAGCAGGTCTGTCCCACCCCCGAGCGCGGGGTGGGGAGATTCGTCGAGCCTCATCACGCGGGAAGTCGGCATGGTTCCGGCGCCAGTTCACCACGGCCCTCCGGGCCACTCCGGCGATCCTCCCCACCTCCGCCAGCAGCACCACATCCTGCCCCGGGGCGACCGGGGCGACCGGGGCGACCGGGGCGACCGGAGCGAGGCCCGCGAGCGGCGAGCGGCGGCCCGCGGCCACGGTGCGTTCATCTTCAGTGAGACGAACCGGCATCTGTTCATCTTCGATGAGATCCGTCATGCCTTCACTGAGACGGGTCAGTGCGTGTCCGTTTCGCCAAGGCGATTCGCGGTTGGCCGACGGGCCGAACGGGGTGCCTTCGTCGTGACGAGGACGGCGGTCGTCACGTCGCCCACTGCCGGCCCGGCAGCCGCGGGCTGCCCTGGCGGTCAGGTCGAGCGGCCGAAGACGGACTGGTACAGGTGGGAGGATCAAGTACGACAGCAGCCGCAATCCTCCGTTCACCGTCATGACGTCCATGCCCAGCCCTTTGTGAGAAAGGCTCTTCGAAGATGTCCACTGACCAGGAGTCCTGGGAATCCGCGGTACAGCACCTGTACGAGGACGGGTTCGCGTTCATTGCCACCGGTCCGCGCAAGCACGAGGACTGGCGGGCCGACGTGCTCGCCGTCATGGAACGCGCCGTCTCCGACCCGCGCGGCTGGGCGGGGCTCGACCACATCGCGAACGAACGCTCTTCGGAACATGCCGCCTTCCCGTTCTGCCGCCCGTCCTTCAGGGCCGATCCGTCCCGCCCGCTCACCCCGGCCGACGTCGGGGAACGGTTGCACGAGCTCGACCGTGCGAGCGCCGAGAATCTCCTGCTCGCACTCACCGACGACGGCTGCACCCTGCGGAACCTCGAACGGTTCACCGAGAGCCTCGACGAGCTACAGGACATGGCCCGCACCATCCTCGCCCGCTACGGGGACGCGTTCACCTGTCACACCAACGTCAGCTCTACCGGGCACATCGGCACGCTGGACTTCGGGGGGAAGCCCATGGGCTGGACGCCGATGACCTTCTACGGGGAGGACTGCGGCCTGGTCGTCGTCTCCGACACCGAGGTCGGGCTGTTCTGGGCATTCGGCGACATCTGAGCCCTGACAGGAGGAAATCCATGCCTACCCGATCCACCCACCCCGCCACCTGGGACGCCGCGCTGCTACGGCTCTTGGAGGACGTCTACACCTTCGCCAGGAGCGGCCCCCGGCTGCACGAGGACTGGGCCGAGGACGTCCTCGCCGTCATGGAGCGCTCGGTGGCCGACCCACGGGGCTGGTCCGCCATCGAACCGCGTTCGAGCAGGGGTGGGAGGCCGGCTACCCCTTACTACCCGTTCCGTGCCATGACTGCCGAGGCCCTCCGCGCTGGGGTCCGCCCGATCACGGAGGGCGCCGCCGTCGAGTTGCTCGCCTCTCTCGCGCAGGAGTGGTTCTTCGAGGGCTCTCCGGTCCGGTCGCGGGAGGACCGCGACACGGTGCTCACGGATGCCCGGACCGTGCTGGACCGGTTCGGCCCCGATGCGGCGTTCCGGACCTCCTCCGACCTCGCGCGCGCCTCCGACGCGCCCGACTTCCTCGCGCGGGACCTCGAAGGCGGCCACCCCTTCACCGACTACATGATGGATCTCGGCCTGATCGCGGTGTCCGCGGACGAGGTCGCCGTCTTCTGGTCGTTCAACGCGAATTGAGACAAGGATCCGATGCTGGCCTGATCCGCCACCTACCCCGACCGGGAGACCGCCCAGTGGGCCACCCAGCAGGTGGTGACCGCCGACGAGCAGGTCATCCACCGCTGGTTCGCCCAGGAGACGCGGGCCCGCCTCACCCTCGAAGCCGCCTGGCCGTTCCGTGAGGAGCCCGTCGGCCGGGTGCAGCTGGAGGCGATGCTGCTCGCCGCGCGGGAACGCGTCGAGGTCCGTGCCGCCCGCGTCGTCCTGCGCCGTGAGCCTGCGGTCCCGTACGGATTCGTCGTTCTGACCACCGTCCCGTTCTACCTGTAGGGGCAGCCCGACCGTGTCCACGAAGCCCCTCGAACACGACCGGCGCTACGGCGAGCTGGACCAGGTGATGCGCGCCTACCTCGGCCAGCCTGCGGACGACACGGCGGAGCAGCGCAGCCGCGCGCTGGACGCCTACCTGCGCCACACCTGGCACACCCGCCCCTGGGCCATCGCGGAGGCGGAGCGCCGGCTGCGCGAGTACGGCCGCAACCCCCCGGGGCGCCTGCGGATCGACCTCGGAGAGTTCTAGGCCGTCCCCGACATCGGGTTCCCCGAGTCCGTGATCGGTGACTGGCTCCTCCTGCTCGCCGACCACCGCAAGCAGAATGTCGAGGACGGCGAGGTGCCGCCGCCGGGGACCCCGCAGACCCACTGGGAGTGGCACGCACGATTCCCGGAGACCGCGCAGCTGCTGGGCGGCTGGTTCTCGCAGGACATCGTCGAGGAGTTCCCCGACCACGAGGCAGCGGTCGCGGAGTACGCCGCAACCACCGACCCCCAGCTCGTCGCCCGCCTCGTTGGTGAGCTCCAGGAGCTCCTCGCCCTCCCGCGCGACGAGGTGACTACGCCCTGGCCGCTGCGGAACTCGGCATGGAGGTCGCCCCGCCCGAGCCGTTCTCGTACGGGGCGTGGTTCCAGTCGGTGGCGACGGTACTGGCGGGTGTCTGACCCGTCCGGTGCCAGCCGGGTCAGGCACCTCTCGTCGGGTGTCCAGCCTGAGGCAGCCCAGTCGAGTCCGAGGTCGGCCGGCGCGGCGAGGTTGTAGGCGGCGAGCTCGGCGCGGCGGGTCTTGGTGTTCGACAGGAACACCCTGATTTCGGCGGGGTGAATGAGAGCCGCTTCGGCGGTGGTTTCGGGAGCCGCATCGGTCCGTCTGTGGGGGAGATGGAGAGTGGCAGAGGTCCATGATCGGCGGCGGGATCGGGAGCCACCCTGATCGGGTGACATCTGACCTGGAGTGTCTGCGGGCTCAAGGCTGGGCGGACGAGTGGCTTTGCGATCAGGGTCCTGCCGATCCGCGTCCCTGACAGGCGCGGGAAGGAAGGGCCCGACCTCTTTTTCGGAGACATCGGCCTCGTCGGCCACAGATGATGTCTCGATGAGCCAGAACGAGGTCGACGCACTGCGGCGGTCCGGATACGACACCGGTCATCCCGAGTTCGCCGAACGCATGGTGCGGGCGCTCAATGACGGACTCCGGGTCCTGGAAGCCCTTCCGCGAGACGATGTGTTCTGGCGCGGCTGGGCAAACGATCACGCCACGATCTGCAAGCTCGACGCTTTCACCGTGGAACGGCTGCAACACGATCCCGCAGACCGGACCGCGCGGTGGACGCTTGTGGCGCTCGCGCTCGCCCGCGGCGCCAATGACGGCGGACTCTCCCTGCTCGGGCCGGACATCGCCGCCGACCCGACCGTCGTGGCAGACGCCTTGGTCGTCGCGGACTGGGTCGGCAAAGAGATCGGACTCGATCTCACCACCGAGTTGCGCGAGGTGTGCGCGTGGGCAGACCGCGACGCGCTGGAATGGCTGGCACGGGCAGAGGCCGGAGAGGCGGCACGGGCCGCGTTGCGTGTCCTGGAACTGGGGGCTCCTCACGACGAGGGCCCCGGCAGATAGAGGCCACGCCAGGTGGTTGATGCTGTCCTGGACATCACCAACGAGCACCTTGGGCAGCCATGACCGACTACTTGCAGGCCGTTTTCGACATGCTCGGCCCCGCGGAGACCCGTTACGCCGATCCTGCCGCCTGGCTACGCCTTGAGCAGGAGATCGGGAGAAGTCTTCCCCCGGACTACAAGGCGATCGTCGATGCGTACGCTCCCGTCCAGCTCAACGGGCACCTCGGCCTCTCGTCCCACCCGGCCTGTGCATGGCGGAACCTGGGCGAGCAGATCCGGTCGGATGCGGAAGGCTGGAACGAGTGGCGGGCGTGGGAGGACGACGACCTGGAACCCGACGCTGACCCCCGCGTGATCTGCAATCGCCCGCAGATCACCTTCGGCACCCCCGACGGCCTCATCCCGCTTGCCGACACGGACCAGGGAGCGGCCGTCTTCCTGGCCCCCGAGGTCCACGGGTTCCCTGACGGGATAGTGGTCCAGGGCTCGGCGGGCGACTGGGCCGGCCACCCCATGCACTTCGCCGAGTGGCTGTACCGCTACCTGATCGGTGAAGAGATGGCCGGCTGGGACAGCGCGGCCCTCTACCCCGGCCCCGTCCTCCTGGAGTATCTGCCCACAGGACCGGACCAGCGGACCCGCGAGGTCTACGGCCCAGAACGCGGTATGTGAGTCCACACCGAGCGCGAAAACCTGCCCTGGCGGCGGGCCGCCGCCAGGGACAGCAGTTCGGGTGCCGCTGACAGGTACCAGTAGGTCGAGGACGGTTCCCGGTGTCCGAGGTAGGTGGAAAGCGACGGGATCCTCGCCTGGACGTCGACGCCGTCGCGATACCAGGTCAGCAGGGTGCGGACGGCGAAGGTGTGGCGGAGGTCGTGCAGCCGGGGTGGGTTGGAGGCATCCGTCCCGACGCTGGCGTCATCGAGGGCGTTTTGGCCCACCACCGCCGCCAGGCCGAGCAGAAACAGGCGGAGCCACCTGTACCGACACGCCGAGCTGTCGTTCGTCGCCTGCTCGGGCGCGCAGACATGGAACGTCCAGGGGGACGGCATCCCCGGATCCTGGAGCAATCGTGCGGCGATCGGCCGCTCGGAGGGACAGTTCCACGAGATCGCCCAGATCGACCTTCATGCCGCTACAAAGCCCTGGCGGTCAAGTTGACCGCCAGCCTCGGCTCACTGGTCAGCAGCATCAAGGTGCGCGCCACCAGTGCGACCATCGTGGTCATGGGCTACCCCGAACTCATGAGCCGGACCAGGGCCTGCATCGCGGCGGGTCTGTTCCACGTGAACGAGCAGAAGGCGCTCGGCGGTCTCTCCAAGTACGTCAACGGGAGGCAGGCGGCCGCCGTTCAGGGGGTCCCGCGGGTCTCCTACGCCGACCCCGTCGCGACCTTCAGCAACCACGGCACCTGCGACAACGATGAGTGGATCAACGCCATCGTCGCGGGGCCCAACGGGAACCGGGACTTCCACAACGGAGACTTCCCCGACTCGGTGGGCGACAAGCCGTCGGCGTGCATGGGGGACGTCGCGGGCGGCGCGTGCCTGGGCCGGGAGTCCTTCCACCCCAAGACCGCGGGAACCACGGGCCACGCGAAGGTGATGGAGCAGAAGCTGCGCGACATCGGATACGGCGCGATCTGATGGCCGCCCAGCCCGAAGGCCGTACCGGGGGAACAGGGCGAGTCGTGTTCTTCGGGTGCACGCTTCCCCTCCTCGTCCTCCTCGGCCTCGTCTTCGTCTTCCTCTGGCAGTTCTTCGAGCACGCCGGACCACAGTTCGCGAACCCGCGCGGCACGCCCAAGCGGGAGACGCTCGCTCCGGCCGAACGTCAGGCCGCCGAGCCCCGCAGGGCAGCCGTGGAAGCGCTGGCCAAGGAGCTCCAGGGGGAGTCCGGTCTGACCGGGGAACGACTCCTCGACCGTACGAGGGCAGCTCTCACGCCGCCCTCGTCGGCGCGGATCGACGTCCGGGCCGCGAGCGGGGATCGTCCCGCCGGGATCGGGCTGGGCGAAGGCCGCATCTGTATCACCGCCACGATCCGCCCGGGGGACGTGGACGTCAGGGCCGAAGGGCGCAACCCCGACGGTTCCTGCCTCCCGCAGGGCGGGTGATCGTCCGGCGGGAAAGGTAGAACGACAGAGCCTCCTGGCAGCCATGCCCGCGCCCGGCTGCAACCATCGAGAGGCGCCGGGTTCACCCCCGGCGACAGACCCTGACCCGCTGCCGGTTCCAGCCGCTGCACCACCAGGGGAATCCGCACGACCACGCTGGCGCACGGGAGTGCCACCAGAGCCGGCGCCCCCACCGTTATCTAGGGATCCTCAGCTCTTTGCGCAGGTCAGGTGACTTTTCGGCGAAGCAGGGACATGAGGCACGTGGTCGGAATCACTTCGACCGAAGCGCTTCCGAGGTCTCGACTGCACGCCACCGTTGACACCTTGCCCCACGTGGGGCAAGGTTATCTCAGGCATCCGCCCCAAGTGCTGGAGGAGAAGTCATGGACAACTTGAAGTACGGCATCGGGCAAGCCCTCGGCGGCGCGGTGGACTACGACATCGACGCCATCGCCGCCGCCCTGCGGGATATGGGTGTCAAGGACGTCGATGAGGTGGAGCCGGACGAGTTCTGGGACATTGTCGCCGGTCACACTCTGCCCGAGGCCGAGGAGGTCCAGCCGCTCGACCAGTTCATGGCCGAGATGAAGGCCGCGGTAAAGACCCCTGAGGGGACCCCGACCGTCTGGCAGCGCGGCGGCCTCGTACTGGAGGTCACCGGTCACTCCCGCGTCAACATGACCATGCCGCAGCAGCTCGCCGCCTACACCCTGTCCGTCCTCGGCTCCGAAACGGTCACCCTCACCGCCGAGGAAGTGTCCTCCTGGCCGCGCCTGTGGGAGACGGTCGAATCCCACCTCGCCACCTGGACAGCCGAGGTACAGGCCCGGCAGGAAGCCTACGAGCAGGCGCTCGCCGCCGAGGCCAAGGCCGCCGACGCCGCCCGCAAGGCCGTCGCAGCAGCGGAGAGGGCCCGCCAGGCCCTCGCGGCCGTCGCGCCTGCCGGCGGCGAAGGCCTGGAGAGGTTGTCCATGTCCGCCGACGAAGTCGCGCAGTACCTCGGAATCGGGCGCGGGTCCGTCCGTAAGCAGATGTCGCGCTGGGGGATCGAGGCGGCCTACGAGCGCGGCCGAGCCCGGACGGAAGCCCGCTACCCCACCGCGGAGGTACAGGCCAAGGCCGCCCAGAGGCCGGGCCGGGGGCACCGCAGCGACCTGCTGTGAAGCGCCGCGCGCGCCGCGCGGTGCCGCTAGCGTGAACCGAACTGGTCCCCGCCGCTGCGGGGTTGCACCACCGCATTCGGGCTGGTCCCACAAGGGGTAGGCCCGGCCATCACAGACGAGCGGAAGCGACCATGACCACCATCAGCACCCACCCGGCCCTGTATCCCGCCCTGACCCTGTGGGGGTACACCGAAGACTCCTGCCCCGATGCCCGGCGCCCCGCACAGTGGGAAATGGCCCGGCTCGCCGTCCAAGCCGGCGACTTCCTCGCCACGCACACCCAGCGCCCGACCCCGTCCGAAGAGCCCCCCTCCGACCCCGAGCTGTCGCTGATCGCAGACGGATGGGTCCGCGTCCACGGCTGGCGGCCGATCGCCCCGTACACCGGCCGACAGGCGCCGAGTCCGGTGGCTCCCGATGTTGTGGCACGCCGGATTACCTCCGGCGCCTCCGGGATGCGTACGGGCCTACGCCAGATCATCGAGCGCACCGCCCGGACCCTGCACTACCCGGAAACCCTGCCCGATGGGGTGGCTCTGGCCATCGAAGCGACCCAACTGCCCGATGAATGGTGGACGTACGCGGCAAGCGGATGGCTCGCCACCCTCACCGGATTCGCGAAGCCGAGCGCCATGCGCCCCCTACCGCCGGTACCCGTGAACACCTGGGACCGACGCTATCTGGTGCAGGCGATGACGTGGCTCGCGGATCAGCCCGACCTCACCGAGGTCCGCCAGGCGTTCCACACCCGTCAGCCGGACACCGCCAGCAGCGCACTCCAGTACGACAACCCTGCCAGGGGGGACCTGCCGACACGTACCGTCCTGGCTCGCCTGCTGAGCCTGTACGGAACAGCGCTTCGCAACGGCGACCACCCTGTGGTCGATCTGGTCACGAACACCCGGCTTTAGACCTCAGAGGCCGCACGAACCCGCAGGCAGGCTGCGCCGACGTTCCCTGTCCGCCAAAACCAATCGTGCGTGCGGCCAGGTCGGGAAGGACACGGCCGTCCTTTCGAGCGGAAGGAAGTCGGGGGAGACCAGCATCTCCAACATGCCAGAAGAACCATCGGATACCTGCGAGGCAGGAACAGAAGAGCGCATTTTGCCTCACGTGCCTGACGGATTTTCGGGACCCGAGATAACCACGGGGCCCGGCTCCTGGCGCGCCACGGGGACCTGCACTCGCCCTGCAGTACACGGGTGCCGTGTACTGCAGGGCCGGGGCCCGTCAGACGTACCGCATGCGCACGGGAGCCGTGCCGCCCGGAGATTTGCGCGCAGCTGTCACGCCTTTGCCGTGCCGTCGTCCGCGTCGTCCGCTCAGGTTCCGCGCGTGCATCGGTACCAGGTCCGGCGCGTGGGCGGGGGCAGGCCAGGGCTGCCCGCGAGAACGCGGCACATTGCCTCGGCCCGGCCTTGCGCCGCGGCCAGGCCGTTTTCTGCTCCGAGGGTCTGCGGCCGACGGCAGGCGAATATGTTCGGATTCGATGCGGGTGTGCGAAGAAGCCCGGCGAACAACCGTTACGGAACATGCTGCTCCGCTTGGATGGCGGGTTCCCTGAGTGCGCCGGTGCGCATGGACCGCCGTGCCGGTGAGGCGGGCGGGTGGGTGCAGTGAACACCGGTTGTCGGGGCCGCGCCTGGCTGATGTGTGTGCAGTGTGCAGGCGAGCGTGACGGAAGTGTCCGCTTCCGGTAACCGGCCTAGGCGGGGGCTGCAGCGGAGCCGGCGCCGGGTCGAGAGTGTGGGCCTCGGCTCGCTTCGGGCCGGGAAACCGCACCGCTGCCACCACCTGTTTCGGCTGGTGGGGCATGCTGCTTGAGGGAGCGTCACCCATGTCGTCTGTTTCTTCCTCCGTCCGCCGTATCGCCGCGACCGTTCTGGCCGCCGGAGCCGTCGTCGGCGCTGCCGC